>CBFHML010000051.1:0-12403 GCA_965656855.1 Roseovarius sp. | reverse complement strand
TTTTTGCTGAATTTCGTTGGTCATCCGCTCTGCCGCGTCCCCAAGCGTGGACAAAATCAGTCGCGCGGCGGGGGCCAGCGCCTGACCCGCCGGGGTAAGGCGCACACCGCGCGCGTGCCGCAAAAAGAGATCCGCCTCTACCAGCCGTTCCAGTTCGGCCACCATCTGAGAGATTGCAGGCTGCGTCATGCCCATATGCTGGGCGGCGCGCCGCATGCTGCCGAACTCGGCCAACGCCACAAGAATCTGCATGTGGCGGAACTTCGTGCGAAGCGTGAAACGGTTCAGAAGGCTTGAGGCGCTGAGCGGCATGGTATGCAAATCTATTATTGACTGTTTTGGTAAGTTATTGGCGATCGCAGAGCAAGCCGCTATCAATCATGCCAAAGCAAAGCAAGACCTGGCACGCCCGGCAGACCCAACATGCGAGACCAAATATGAAGACATCCCTCATCGCGATGGCCATGGTGACGGCCCTCATTACGCCGGGCGCGCAGGCACAGGATATGAGCAAGGCAGAGGCCCATGCCGCAAGCGGGATTGCAGCGGCGCAAAGCGGGTTTTCCGGCTACAGATCCCTTTGCAATCTCGACGCCCATATCCGCAACGTGAACGTCCCGCGCCTGCGCGAGTCACGGCCCAAACGCAGCGGCGCACAGCGTAGCGACCGGCCCGAACCAGCGCCAATTCCGCCCACCCGAGTGTTCGACAATCTATGGTTTCTCGGCACGGCCTCGACCACCGCCTGGCTATATGGGGATGAGGCCGGCTATATCCTGATCGACGGGCTGAACACCGACGAAGAGGCACAGCGCTATGTGCTGGACGGGATGCAGGCGGCGGGCCTCAGCCCCTCTGCCATCACGGCGATCCTTGTCACACATGGGCATGGCGATCACTACGGCGGTGCGGATTACCTTGCGGACAAGCTTGGTATCGAGATCCTGATGGCGCAAGCAGACTGGGATCTTGTCGCGACGCTTGGCACGCATCCCCGCTTTGGCCCGCCTCCAGCCAAGGGCGGCACGGTCACGGATGGTCAGATCCTGCGCTTTGGCAAGTCTGAACTGCACATCCACACAAGCCCCGGCCACACACCGGGCACGCTGTCGCCGATCATGGAATTACGCGACGGGCAGGCCCGTCATGCGGCGATGCTCTGGGGGGGCACCGGGTTCAATTTCGGCCCCGATATCGAGATGTTCGAGACCTACGCCGCCTCAGCGCGAAAGATGCGCGCGCTGGCAAAAAAGGCTGAGGTGGATGTGTTCCTGTCGGGTCATCCCCGCCGGGATGGCAGCCCAGAGAGGCTTGCCGCGCTGGCCGACCGCAGCACAGCTGACCCCCATCCCTTTGTCCGGGGCGACGCCGGCTATGCGCTCTTTGACGTGTTGGAACAATGCGCATTGGCGCAGGCAGAGCGGTTCCGGGTTCAGCTGCCAGAGTGATAAGTGGGCGCCATATCATGAGCCTCTAATTTATGGCTCCGGCCTGACCCTGCTCTTGCCCCTTTTCCGACCACACCATAATCCTGACAAAATCCGTCAAGGTAAATTCGCAGCCGCGGATCACCCAGACTATCCACTGCTCTATAAAGGTGACCCCGATGCGTACCATTCCCGCAGCCGCCCAAGCTCTGCTTGCCATCTCCCTTATCTCTGCCGCGCCGATGGCCGCCTCTGCGCAAGACGGCGAGCCGGTCGATCTGGGCACCTTGGTCCTGTCGGCGGCAGGCGTTGCAACCGATCCGCTGACCGCACCGGCCAGTGTGACCGTGGTCAGCGGCGACGATTTACGCGCCGAGGGATTCACCGATCTGACAGAGGCCGTGGATGGCGCGCCGGGCGTTTTTGTCGACAACAACGACAACATCACCTTTCGCGGCCTGCGCCCCGAGGACACGCTGATCCTGATTGACGGGCAACGCGTCAACACGCGCCAATCGCGCACCAATGGTTCTGGCGGGCTCGACCAATTCTACGTGCCACCCGCCTCGGCCATCGACCGGGTCGAGATCGTACGCGGCACGATGTCCTCTATTTACGGGTCAGAGGCGCTTGGCGGTGTCGTCAACATCATCACCAAACCGGTTGCCGACGAGTGGACAGGCTCCATGTCGATAGAATTCCGCTCTCCCACTGACAAAACTGAGGTCGAGACGCGGCAAACCTCTTTTTTTCTGAGCGGCCCGGTGGCGGGCGACCGGCTTGGGCTTCAGGTTTGGGGGCGGCGGCTGGAACGCGCGCAAGAGGACGGCACAGAAACCGATGACCGCGAGCTGGAGGACATCAACATCAAGCTGTCCTATGTCCTGTCACCCGATCACGAGGTCTTTTTGCAATTCGGCAATACCTCGACCATCAACGAGGCAGAGGGGCTGCGCGGCTCTGCGCCATTTGAGCTGCGCCGCGAAGATGACCGGGAAACGCTAAGCCTTGGTTACAAGGGCCACGCCGCCGGCTGGGATATCACCGCGCTTCTGGCGCGCGAGGATGCCACGCGTGAAACGCCCACATCCTCGGTTGATCGGACCATCGAATTCAGCACCACGACCTTTGATATCAAAGGCTCTCGCGAGTTTCAGTGGAATGGTCTGCATCAGCTCACCATCGGTGGCCAATATATGAAAGCCGACCTGACGGACCTCAATCTCGGCTCAGCAAACACGACGAGGCGGTTCAATTTCTCCAATACACAGACATCGCTTTTCGCCGAGGATATCTGGCAGGCGTCTGACCGACTGTCGCTGACATTCGGTGCCCGCTACACGGAGGATGAACGGTTCGGTGGCAAGCTGACCCCGCGTGTTTACGCGGTCTACGAATTGTTGGACGGGCTGTACCTCAATGGCGGGATAGCGACCGGGTACAAGACCCCCGAATTGCGCGATGCCAACGAAAACTACTTTCTCCCCACAGGCGGACGAAGAAGCGGTGACGCCATCCGTGGCAATCCAGATCTGAAGCCGGAAGAAACCACCACCTACGAAATGGGTCTGCGTTTCGACAATGGCCGCACACGGGCGACCGCGACGCTGTTTCAGATCGATTTCGAGAACAAGATCGATACCGCACGCATCGCCACAGGTGCCGCACCGCAAGGCGGCGATCTTTATGAATACATCAACGTCGACAAGGTGAGGAACCGGGGGCTGGAACTGACGGCCGGTCATATGCTGATGGATGGTCTAGAGATCAGCGGCAGCTATACCTTCATCGACTCGGAGCAGTTGAGCGGCGTCTTTGCCGGGCAGCCGCTGAACCGTACCGCCGAACAGCAGGCCAGTCTGCGGCTTGACTGGCAAACCGGGCTGGGAGCATTGGGCGTCTGGGGACAGGCAAACTATGTGAGTGAAAGCTCATCCGCAGCCCAAGACCGGAACGGGAACGTGATCGTGACCGACTACGACAGCTACACCACGCTGGATATCGGTGCGACATACACCATCACCGAGAATGTCGCCCTGCGCGGTGCGGTCTACAACGTGATCGACAGCAACGTGACCGCCGATGATCATGGCACAACGCAAAATGGGCGCAGCTTGATGGTCGGGCTGACGACACAGTTCTAGACGACCACCCTGCATCCATCGCCAAAGCAAGGCCCAAACGCAAAAGGACCCGGCAGTTTCGCCGGGTCCTTTATCTTGTCACAGGCGTGGTTGGCTCAGCCCACGTCGCGCTGATTACGGCCCAACTGAGTGTCGACCCGCTCGACCGTCGCATCCACCTCGGGGTGATGCATATCAAGGCTCTGGCTGATCTGCTGAACCAGCTTGTCCACCCGCTCGATCTGCTCTGCGCCGGCAAGGATGGCGCGGGCGGCCGAGGACGGCTTGAGCAGGTTTTCTGCTGCCTTGGCATATTTCTCGAATGGCACGAGATCGTCGGCATCCGCGCCAAGTTCCTGCGCCAGCTTGAACACAAAGGCATAGACCGAGGCGGACAGCTCGATATCGTCATAGACCGCCTCGCGGATCGAGCGCGGCTCGCTCATGGTGACGCAGCGGTAGTTGCCGGTCAGCAGCATGCTCCACTTGGCAAGCGGCACGAAAAGCGAGTCGAAATTCCGCAGCTTCACCGGCACGTCATTGCCGTCGATCGTCACGGCGGTGATATCGGCCTCAAGCGTGTCGAGGATCTTGTTATGTGCAGGATCGGGGAACCGCGCCGCCTTGAAGTTGGTCGGCAGGCCTACATGCAGCACGTTGGCGGCCTCTTCGGGCGGGCGGAATGCCTGCGGGTCGGGGCTGCACAGCGTGACCAGATCGGGATCGAACTCTGCCCAGATGGACGGATCGGCATAGGCGGCGTTCAGGTTGGCGTGCTTGAGCTGCGGAATACGCTTGAGATACGGCAGCGGCGGCATGTTCATGATCGACAGGCACGGCACTTTGGCCTTGGCGATACGCGACATCAGATCGCGCAGGCTGGGCGCGCTGTACTGCGGCTCCTGCATGGCGAGACCGATCATGTCATAGTCGGCGGGGTCAACAGCCTCGGGTACGACGGCGCCGACCTTGCCGGGCAGATCGCGCGAAAAGATCGCACGATGCTCGCTTTCGCCCTTCAGCTTGATGCGGACCTCTGTGCCTTCGGCATTTATGAGATCGGCTGTGGCCTGACGGCAAACGAGATCGACGTCATGGCCAGCCATGGCCATCTTGGTACCCAAAAGCGACCCGTAGGATGCGCCGAGAATAAGAATTTTGTAAGACATGAAAGCCCTCCTGACTTCGCGGATTTGGCTGTTGGTAATATTATTGCGCGGAGAAATCACACATTTACGAGAAGGTGTGTTATATGTGATACCAACAAGACGCTTTTTAGTTGGTATGTGAATAAAATGGGAAAAATCTTTGTAGGTCCGAGACTTAGACAGCTTCGACGCCTCAACAAACAGACGCAAGCCGAGATGGCGCAGGCGCTGGGAATCAGTCCCGCCTATGTCAATATGCTCGAACATAACCAAAGGTCTCTATCGGTGGCACTGCTTATGTCGCTGTCAGAGACCTATGCGGTGGACTGGCGCGACCTGATCAAGGACGAGGATTCGAATCTCCTCGCCGATCTTCGCAACGCGCTCAAGGATCCCGTATTTGACGATCAGATGCCGGATTTGCAGGAATTGCGCGGCGCGATCGACCACGCCCCGCAACTGGTGCGCCAGTTTCTCAAACTCTATCGCAATCACCGCGGCACCTATGACCGCATCCTGCGGCTCGAAAGTCTGGGCAAGGTCGAAGATCTGTCGCACGCCACGCCCGAAGCGACGGTGCATGACCTCTTCCGGGAAAACTCCAACTATTTCGCCTCGATAGAGGCCAGCGCCGAGGCGATCCGCAAAAAGACCCCCTGCTCTTCGGATGATCTCTATGCCG
Source organism: Roseovarius sp. (assembly GCA_965656855.1). Classification (GTDB taxonomy): domain Bacteria; phylum Pseudomonadota; class Alphaproteobacteria; order Rhodobacterales; family Rhodobacteraceae; genus Roseovarius. The sequence goes on along the minus strand of CBFHML010000051.1, from coordinate 7,023 downwards.
TGCTCAAGGCGCGTCTGAGAGAAAAGCACGGGCTGAACGTCGAAATCCTCTCCATTGACGAGATGAAGGAAACGTTGCGCAGTCACGACACGCAAAAGGCCCGCGTCACGCTGTCAGAGGCTCTGGACCATCAGAACCGGGTGTTTCAGCTTGCCCATGTGCTGTGCCTGCTCGAATGCCCCGAAACGTTGGAGGCGGTGACCAAATCGAGAAAGGGCCTGTCCGAACAGAGCCGCACCCGGTGCCGTGTCGAGCTGGCCAACTACTTCGCCTCGGCGCTCCTCATGCCCTATGCCAGCTTTCAGGCGGCGGCAGAGGAAACCCACTATGACGTCGACAAGCTGTCGGCACGGTTCGGCGTCTCGTTCGAGCAGGTGTGCCACAGGCTGACGACCCTGCAACGCGAAGGCGCGCGGGGCATTCCGTTTTTCTTTTTGCGCGTCGACAAGGCCGGCAACGTCACCAAGCGGTTCAACGCGTCGTCCTTTAACCTTGCCGAACATGGCGGGGCCTGCCCGGTCTGGAACATCCACACCGCATTCAGAACCCCCGGCGTGATCCTGCCGCAATTCGTGGAACTGCCAGAGGGTGACAGATATTTCACCATCAGCCGCACCGCCGACCGGCCCGTTTTCAGCATGGACACGCAGGACAGGCGCGTGGCTATCACGCTGGGATGCGAAATGAGCTATGCCGACCGGCTGGTTTATACCGCGCCCTACAATCTGTCGGACCCCGAGCTTTTCAGCCCGATCGGTATCAACTGCCATATATGTGCGCGCAAAGCCTGCTCGCAGCGCGCGCATCAGCCCCTGTTCATGGAGCTGGACATCAAGGCCGATCAGCGCGGTACAACTCGTTATGAAAGCTGAGCCTGACCGGCCTTTTGGTTGAATTGCCCGGTTTTCATGGTCACAAAGGGTCAAACGCCCGCAAGCCGGGCCCAACAGACCGAGAGGGACCAGATGCTGCCCGAGACGATGAAAACCGTTGAAATGAAAGAACCCGGCAAGGCCGATGTGCTGATCACGGGCGCCCGCGCCCTGCCCCAGCCACAAACGGGTGAGGTTCTGATCAAGGTGCACACCGCCGGGGTGAATGGCCCCGATCTGGTGCAACGGCGCGGGCATTACCCACCGCCCAAGGGCGCGTCGGACCTGCTGGGTCTGGAAGTGTCGGGCGAGGTTGCAGCGCTCGGCGACGGTGTCACCGGTTGGGCCGTGGGTGATACGATTTGCGGGCTCACCAATGGTGGCGGCTATGCGGAATATGTGGCGGTTGACGCCACCCATTGCCTGCCCATCCCCGAGGGTGTGAGCATGCAGGACGCCGCCGGGCTGTGCGAAACCTATTTCACCGTCTGGAGCAATCTTTTCTATCAGCAAAAGCTGCCCAAAAATGGTGTTTTGCTGGTGCATGGAGGCGCGGGCGGCATTGGATCCACCGCCATTCAGCTTGGTCGCGCGATGGGGCTGCGGGTTCTGACCACCTGCACCGGCGACGAGGACAGCACCTATGTCACCGATCTGGGCGCAGAGCGGGCGATCGACTACAAGACCGAAGATTTCGTGCCGATTGTCCGCGAAGCGGGCGGGGCCAACCTGATCCTCGATATCATCGGCGGCGACTACATCGCGCGCAACGTCAAGGCCGCAAGCCCCGATGCACGGATCGTGCAACTTGCCTTCAATGGCGGCTCAAAGGTCGAGATCGACATGATGCCCGTCATGCTTAAACGGTTGGTCTATACCGGCTCTACCCTGCGCTCGCGCCCCGACGCGTTTAAGTCCGCCGTGGCTGCCAACCTTCTGGCCCATGTCTGGCCGCTCTTTGCCAATGGCACGCTCAAGCCGCATACCCACAAGGTGTTCCCCTTTGAGGAGGCCGCAGAGGCACACGCGATGATGGAAGGCGCCACGCATCGTGGCAAGATTCTGCTGCGCCCCTGAACCAGTTCCACGGCAAAGACAAAGGGCGGCGCAGGTCATCACCTGCGCCGCCCTTGTCATGTTCGTGGTGCAAAGGGGCCGTGTAGCCCCTTTCATGAGCTGTCCTTATGCGGCCGAAGCCGGCTTGCGGCGCAGCATCTTGAGGGCTGGCAGCAGGATCAGGACGATCGCCACCACAATGATCGGTCCCGAAATCGGACGGGCGAAGAAGATCATCGGATCGCCCGAAGACATCAGCAGCGACTGACGCAAGGTCGGCTCTGCAATCGGGCCAAGCACGATGGCCAGAACCGCAGGCGCCAGCGGATAATCGAACTTCCGCAAGAAGAAGGCGCCAAAGCCGAAGGCGAGGATCAGCCAGATGTCGAACATATCCTGCATGGCCGCATAACCGCCGACGATCGACAGAACAAAGATCAGCGGCGCGAGCACGGTAAACGGCATCCGCAGCATCCAGATAAAGAGCGGGATGCAAGACAGGTTGACCACAAGGGCAAAGAAGTTGGACACGTAGAACGATCCGATCAGGCCCCAGACAAAGTCCGACTGCTCGACAAAGAGGCGCGGACCGGGCGTCAGCCCCCAGATCACCATGCCACCCAAAAGGATCGCAGTTGTCGGCGATCCGGGAATGCCTAGCGTCAGCATCGGCAGCATAGAACCGGTAGAAGCAGAGTTGTTGCCCGCTTCGGGTGCCGCGACGCCACCGACATGGCCTTTGCCGAATTCGTCCTTGTTCTTCGCCACCATTTTGGTGATCGCGTAGGACATGAGAGAGGCCGGGGTCGCCCCGGCGGCGGGCAGCACGCCGACGAAGAAGCCAAGGAACGAGCCTATGCCCATGCCTTTCCAGCCCTTCTTGACGCTGACACCCACGTCCTGCACCACACCCTTTGCCGAGATGTCAGCATCGGTCTTGGTGATATTGCCGCGCGTGCTTTCGATGGTCCACAGCATCTCGCCGATCCCGTAGACACCGATCGCCAGCACGAGAAAGCTGATCCCGCTGAGGAAGCCGTTCATCTCAAAGAGGATGAGACGCGGCGCACCCGAAATCTGGTCAAAGCCGACAGTGGCCAGAACGAGACCAAAGCAGATCGAGAAGATCGTCTTGGGGATGTCATCGCCGCCAAGGCCAACGAATGTGGCAAAGGCCAGTAGCATCAGCGCAAAGATCTCTGGCGGACCAAAGCTTAGCGCAACGGTGGCCAGAAGGGGGGCGAAACCGGTGAAGAGAACGTTCGACACCGTGCCACCGATGAAGGAGCCGACGGCGGCCGCGACAAGTGCCAGCCGCGCCTTGCCCATCATCGCCAGAGGTCGACCATCAAAGGTCGTGGCCACCGCAGTCGATGCCCCCGGAATGCCCAAGGTAATCGACGAGATCGCCCCGCCATACATCGCCCCGTAATAGATCGCGGCCAAAAAGATGATCGCGGATCCCGGTGGCACCAGAAAGGTGATCGGCAGCAGGATCGCGACCCCGTTGACCGAGCCCAAGCCCGGCATCGCCCCGATGAACAGCCCCACCGTCACGCCGATTATGATCAGCATTAGGTTGAGCGGTTGCAATGCGACGAGCATGCCGTCGCCCAAAAGTGTAAGGATTTCCATGACTTAATCCGTCCCTATGCCAGCTTTCTAAGCGCCGGCTCAGTAGATGATGTTATAGAGGAAGTTGAAGACCGGGTCGGTAAAGCTCATGCCACTGGGCATGCTTATCCGCATCAGACCTTCGAAGAAGAAGAAGAGTCCGACCGGGAAAACAAGCACCATTGGCAGAGTCACATACCAGCTGTGGCGGCCCAAGATCCGGATATAGTAAAACATGAATACCGCCACGGCCCCGTACATCGAGATGATCGGAACCAGCGCGACAAAGCCAACGAGACCGCCAAAGACCATCACAACCGTTTTGATCCCGAACTCATCCAGCACAGGCTCGTCTGACTGGGATTGCGGTGATATGCCCTTGACCCAGTTTAGGGCAATGAACCCTGTCGATATCAACATTCCAAGCGCCAGCCAGAATGGCCAGAAACCACCCTGCGGTCCGGATCCGGCTGTATAGCCGACCCCGTTCAATGTGGACTTGTACATCAAATAGATAGAAAGGAGGGCCAGCACGCCCGCCGTCACTATTTCGCCGACACGCATTGTCAGCCCTCCCTGTTATCAGACCTTATTGCGCTTCATTACATGTCAGCAAGAAGCTCGGTGTGGTTCTCTACCTGGATCTTCCAGTAGTCGCGGGTCTCTTCCTCTGTCATCCACAAGGGAGACAGGGATTCAGTCACGAGATACTCCTGCCACTCTTCGGTGTTGTAGATGTCCTCGAAGAGTTGCTGATAGTACGCAGCCGCTTCGTCCGACATGCCCGGTGCGCCCACGACGGCACGCTGGTTGTAATAGGCAAAGTCATGACCCTTGGACTTGAGTGTCGGGACGCCGGGATAGGCCTCCATCTCTTCGTCCGAGAAGACCAGCAAAGGCCGCACATCGCCCGACTGGAAGAAGCCACGGGCCTCTGCCGGGTTGTTCACGGTCGCGTTGATCTGCTCGCCGGCAAGGGCCGCGGCCACGGCACCACCGCCGTCAAACGGAATATACTTCGACTCGATGCCGAACGCATTGTTCGTATACGCAAAGACGATGCTGTCTTCCTGGCCCGAGCCGGTGCCGCCTGTGATATAGTCCCCGCCTGCGGCTTCGACTGTCTCGACCCACTCCTCAAAGCTCTCGATGCCACTGTTGGTGTGGACCCAGAGCGCAAATGGGTCGACGCCCATCATCGCGATCGGCGTGAAGGTCTGAATGTCGATACCCAGTTCGGGCTGACGGATCGGCGTGCTGAAGAAAGAGTTCAGCGTGACCAGGATCGTATGGTCGGGATCGTTGGTGGTGTTGAGCAGGATAAGTGCTTCTGCACCAGAGCCGCCACCCTTGTTATTGGGGATAAGCGGACGCGACATCATGTCTTTCTTTTCAGCAACCGACTGAATGAAGCGCGCGATCTGGTCGGCGCCACCGCCGGGTCCGGCCATGATGACAAAGTCAACAGGCTTGCGAGGCTGCCATTCCGCCATTGCTGCGGGGGCCGTAATTGCAAGCACAGACGTACCCGCGATGAGTAGATTCCAGAACTTCATGGAGTTCCTCCCTTGGTTGTGGCCGTTTGGCCGTTTTTGGCTGGATTTCCAGCCGCTTGCGGATCTTCGCCCGCTAAGTGATTATCTTGCCGATTAACCTCGGTCTGCGAAATAAACATATCCGCAGGACCGGAACCTAGCATGAAAATTACTGTTGGAAATGGTTAATGAACCATAACAACAGGTAGCTTGGCCTCATCCACGACCGCTTGCGTGTTCCCTCCGAAAATTGTCTCTCGTTCGTAGCTCTCGTGATAGGCGCCCATCAAAAGGATGTCCGCATCAACGGTGGCCGCCTGCTCCAGCAGATTGCGCCCGATATTTCCGTCTCTTTTGAAGCGGTTGATGGATGCCGTCACATTGCGATTTGCGAGATACGCCTGCAGCTCTTCTGCGGTGGTCGCGTGCGGTTCCGATCCCGTCGTCATGATCGTCACGTTCTGCGATGCCTCGATCAGATGCATGCCCATGGCAAGCGCGCGTGTCGCCTCCAAAGAGCCGTTCCAGCCGATGGCGATATGCCGGCCCAGATCTTCGCGGACAGTGTCGGTCTGCGGGCACATCATCACCGGACGACCCGTGGTGAAAAGCGCAGATCTCATGGTGTTGTAGCCCAGACTGGTCGCCTTTTCCGGCTGCGGGACACACACAAGGTCAGCAAGCCGGCCATGATGCTTCACCGCATCAACCTGCTTGCCTGTATATTCCAGAAAGCTGGCCGTCGCGGTATCGCCAGAGGGGCGACCCTCGGCAAGGCCAAGCGCCTTGGCCAGTTCCTTGAACTCAGCGCGCAGTGCCTCCTCCTCGGCCTCGGCGATCTGATCCGACGCCTCTTCGAGTTGCTTGCGAAAGAACCGCGGCACCACAACGCCATAAGGCATCATGTCTTCGGCTCGGGCGCGGCAATGCACGACCTGTACATGCGCGCCGAACCGTTTGGCGAGGGCCGCGGCATGGGCGAACACGTTGTCGCCCTTGCCATCGCCCCGCACCGGAAGCATCAGGGATTGCAAAGAACACGCCATCTCAGAACAGCCCCTCGATCTGACCGTCATCATTGAGGCGGATGTTTTCCGACGCGGGGCGTGAGGGCAGGCCGGGCATTGTCATGATCTCGCCGCAGACCACCACGATAAAGCCGGCACCGGCCGACAGCCGCACTTCGCGGACCGGGACGGAATGGCCCGTTGGCGCGCCGCGCACGGCCGCGTCCGTGGTGAACGAATACTGCGTCTTGGCCATGCACACAGGCAGATGCCCGTATCCCTGCTCTTCCCAGAGCTTGAGCTGATCCCGGATCTTCTTGTCCGCCACGACATCATCGGCGCGGTAGATCTTTTTCGCGATCGTCTCCACCTTCTCGAACAAGGGCATCTCATCGGGATAAAGCGTCGAGAACTCCGCCTGCCCGCTTTCGGCAAGTTCCACGACCTTTTCCGCCAGCGGGGCCGATCCCTCGCTGCCCAGTTCCCAATGACGGCTCAGCACCGCCTCAGAGCCATGCTCGGCCACGTAATCCTTGACCGCCTGCACCTCGGCCTCGGTATCGGTGACGAAATGGTTGATCGCCACCACCACCGGTACGCCGAAAGACTTAACATTCTCTATATGACGGCCAAGGTTCGGGCAGCCCGCCTTGACCGCGTCCACGTTTTCCGGGCCCAGATCCGCCTTGGCCACGCCGCCATTCATCTTCATCGCGCGCACCGTCGCCACGATCACCACCGCCGACGGCGCGATCCCGGCCTTGCGGCACTTGATATTCATGAACTTTTCCGCGCCCAGATCGGCGCCGAACCCCGCCTCGGTCACCACGTAATCGGCCAGTTTCAGCGCCGTCGTCGTCGCGATGACAGAGTTGCAGCCATGCGCGATATTCGCAAAAGGCCCGCCATGCACAAAGGCCGGGTTGTTTTCCAGCGTCT
>CBFHML010000050.1:0-21164 GCA_965656855.1 Roseovarius sp. | reverse complement strand
AGGGACGCGCTGCACCCGGTGCACACCCGATTCGAACTTGAGCTGCGCAAACACGTTGTCGCCCCGGACCGTGGCGATGACCTCTTTGATGCCGCCAAGCTCGGTTTCGGCATGCTCCACGATGTCGAATTTCCAGCCCTTCGCCTCGGCATAGCGCTGATACATGCGCAAAAGATCCCCGGCGAACAGGGCCGCCTCTTCGCCGCCTGTGCCGGGGCGTATTTCGATGATGGCGGGGCGCGCGTCAGCCTCGTCGCGCGGCAAAAGCGATAGGCGCAGCCGCTCTTCCATCGCCGGGCGCTCTGCCTCCAGCGAGGTCAGTTCTTCGCCCGCCATCTCGGCCATTTCCGGATCGTCGAGCATCGCCTGCGCGCCTGCGATATCCTCCAGCAACTGCAGATAGGCGCGGATTTCCTCTACCACGGGGCGCAGTTCGGCATATTCACGGCCCAGCTTGGCGATATCGCCACCGCCCTCGCCCATCCGCGCCTCGATATATTCGAAGCGCTGCACGATCTCATTCAGTCTGTCCAAAGGCACCATGCGTTGTCTCGTGTCTCATTCATCGGATTTGGTCAAGGCCCGAGCCTGTGGTAGGCTCAATCCCATGAGATGGCTCATATGTCTTTTCATGCTGGCCACGCCGGCTTTTGCGGATAGCACGTCTGTGGGCAACACGGGCGATTGCTATTGCACCGATCGGCTGGGCGACCGCGTCGAACTGGGTGACACAATCTGCCTGACGGTGGATGGCAAAAGCTTTCTCGCGCAGTGCCAGATGTCTCTCAACAACCCGATGTGGCGCAAGATCTCGGACGGGTGCCTGTCTTCCTCATGGATCGAGCCGCGCCAGCCAGTCATCCAGCCGCGCGGCGTTCACCCCAAGATCTGACTTGCCGAACCGCGCGCGGGCAAAAAGGACGATCTGCCCATCCTCGCGCAAGGCCACGGTGGTGTAGTCCGGAAAGCCGAACACCCGGCTGCGCGTCACATATGTGATCATCCCCTCGTCCACCGATCCGGCCAGCATCTCGGTACGCGGATGGGCGCGGGCGATGTCAGCCAAGGCCGCCAGCGTCTGTGCATCCCCGTCGATCACCCGCACGGCCTGCCGCGTGCCGTCACCGGGCTCTACCGCCTCGGGGATGGTGTGCCACTGCGCGGGCTCTGACGGGACTAGCCGCATCAACAGCGCAAGCCCGACCAGACCCAGCACCGCAACCCCCAGAAAAACCAACGACCATTTCATACCACACCCTCTTTCGTTGTTATTCGTAGCATCAGGATGACCGGGCCGGAGAGGCATGCCCCATCAGTCCACCCCATGACGACGCTCTATCAGCCGGGCAAAAAACGACGCACCCACGGGCGCGACGCAATCATTGAAATCAAACCCCGCCTGATGCAAGCCCGGTCCCGCGCCTTGCCCGAGGAAAAGATAGGACCCCGGCATCACGTTGAGCATATAGGCAAAATCCTCTGCGCCCATTTCTGCTGCGCGGCTGGTCTCCACGCGATCGCCACCCACGATCTCGGCGGCGGTCTGTGCGGCCAGCGCCGTTTCGGTGTCGTGGTTGATCGTGGCGGGATAGCCGCGCTCGATCTCCAGCGTGGCGGTCACACCGTATGAGGCCGCCTGCCCCTGCGTGATCTCAAGTAACCGCCGATGCGCCATGTCCTGCACGCCCGGATCAAAACTGCGAATGGTGCCGTTGATATGGACGCGTTCGGGCACGATGTTTTCGGCGCTGCCTGTATGGATCTGCGACACCCCGACGACCAGCCGCGCGCCACTTTCCAGATTGCGGCTGCTGATCGTCTGGATCGCCTGCACGATGCCACAGGCCGCGACAATCGGATCGCGGGTCTCATGCGGAAAGGCGGCATGCCCGCCCTGCCCCGTCACCTCGATATCAAACGTGTCGACCGCCGCCATGATCGGCCCCGCGCAGGTGGAAATGCGCCCCGCCTCCAGCCCCGGCAGGGTGTGCAGGGCGTAGATCTGGTCAAGCCCGTAGCGCGTCAGCACGCCCTCCTCGACCATGATACGGGCACCGCCCGGCCCCTCCTCGGCGGGCTGAAAGATCAGCACGACCTGTCCTGCGAAATTCCGCGTCTCCGCCAGATAGCGCGCGGCCCCAAGCAGCATTGTGGTATGCCCGTCATGGCCACAGGCATGCATCGCGCCGGGTATCTCCGAGGCATAATCCGCCCCCGTTTCCTCCATGATCGGCAGCGCGTCCATATCCGCGCGCAGGCCCGTGACCGGCCCCGGCCCGTGGCCGTCGATCACCGCCACCACACCAGAGCGGGCCACACCCGTTTCGATCTGGTCGATGCCGAATTCGCGCAGGCGCTCCACCACGAATGCCGCTGTCTCGTGGCACTCAAGCCCAATTTCCGGCCGCCGATGCAGGTGCTGCCGCCATGCGGTCATGTCCTCGGCAAAGCCGGCGATGCGGTTGATGACGGGCAAGCTCTGGACTCCTTAGACTGGCTTGGGCAAGTTCCATCCAACGCCAGAAAGGACGCCGCCGCAATGCCTGATGATGCGCTTATTCATGACCCCAATGGCGGTATGCCCCGCCTGCGCGAAATCATGCGCCGTTTGCGTGACCCCGAAACCGGTTGCCCGTGGGATATCGAGCAAACTTTCTCCAGCATCGCGCCCTACACCATCGAAGAGGCCTATGAGGTCGCCGACGCAATAGAGCGCGACGCATGGGAAGATTTACAGGGCGAATTGGGCGACCTTTTGTTTCAATCCGTGTTTCACGCCCAGATTGCCGAGGACCGCGGGCTGTTTGATTTTGACGACGTCGCCAATGCCATCGCCGACAAGATGGTGGACCGCCACCCGCATATTTTTGCCGACGAAAGCCGGGACAAATCCGCCGAGCAACAGACCCGCGACTGGGAAACGGTCAAGGCCGCCGAACGCGCGGCCAAGGCCCAGACCGGCGTGCTGGATGGTGTCGCGGTCGGCCTGCCGGCACTATTGCGCGCGATGAAGCTGCAAAAGCGTGCGGCGCGCGTGGGGTTCGACTGGCCCGAAACGACACAGGTGCTCGACAAGATCGTCGAGGAAGCCGCCGAACTGACAGAGGCCGCGGCCGAGCTGCCACAAGACAAGATCGAGGAGGAAATGGGCGATCTGCTGTTTGTGATGGCCAATCTCGCCCGGCATCTCAAGGTCGACCCAGAACAGGCGCTGCGCCGCGCCAATGCCAAGTTCGTGCGGCGCTTTACCCGGATCGAGGCGCATCTGGCCGAGGCCGGCAAAACGCCTCAGGACAGCGACCTCCAAGAGATGGACGCGCTGTGGAACCTCGCCAAGGCAGAAGAACGCGCGCCCAAGGACTGATCAGGCGCGCGCGCCCTCGATCTGGTGCTCTTCCTCTCCGGCCTCCACGATCTGGTGGTACAGATGCCATGTGCCATGCCCCAAAAGCGGCAGCACGATAAACAGCCCCAGAAACCCCGGCAGCATCGCCACAAAGGTCAGCCCCGCCACGATCACCGCCCAGATCAGCATCGGCCCCGGCGACGCGGTCACTGTCTGAAACGAGGTGATCATCGCCGTGACGAAATCAATCTCTCGGTCCAGCAGCAACGGCAGCGCGACCACCGTGATCATATAGAGCAAGAGCGCAAATCCCGCGCCCACGCCGGTGCCCACTGCCAGCATCATCAGCCCCTCGGCGCTGAGATAGATGTCATAGGAACTTGACACGTTGGTCATGGTCGAAAAGCCCAGAAACAGCGCGAAAATCATATGCGCAAGGAAAAACCAGAACAGGAACATCACCACGATCACGGCGCAGATCGACGGCAATTGCCGCTTGCGCTGATGGGCGACCACGCCAAAGACCTGCGACGGGATCAGCGCACGCCCCTGTTCGATCCTGTGGCTCACCTCGTAAAATCCAACCGCCGCAAACGGCCCAATCAGCGGAAAGCCGACAGCGGCAAAAATCAGCCAATACGTGTGCCCGGTGACCCATGTGATCCAGATCATGAACCACCCGATGGCCACATAGACCCCGGAAAACACCAGCGCATAGCCCGGCGCCCGCCGCAGATCGCGCCAGCCTAGGCGCAGCGCCTGTCCCAGCATCATGGGCGTCACCAGCCCCATGGGCGGCACGCCAAGCGGTCTGTCTTCTTGCATGGGCGGTCCCTCCCTCGATAGGCAGAGTACCGCTAACAGCAAGCCACGCAAAGGATAATTGCCACAAGCCTCACATGCGGGCGACAGACATGGTTTTCCCAGATCCCGCAACAGCGACGGGAAATCCACATACGGCACGTATTTTTCTTCTGGGTGTTGGCCCTCACGTTGACCGCGACAGGCGCGCTCAAGCGCGCAGAGACGCGCCGCGCCTAGGGCGCAGGCGGTTTGGGCGGGCAGGTCTGCGGCCAGCGGGTGGCCTCGTGATAGGCCTGCGCCATCGCCAGAAGGCCCGCCTCGCCGCCCGGTGGCCCAATAAGCTGCACCCCCATCGGCAAGCCCGCCGCGCTGAACCCGGCAGGCATGGCCAGACCCGGCAACCCGGCCAAAGAGGCGGGAATGACCACCTCCATCCAGCGGTGATAGGTGTCCATCTTGTGCCCTGCCACCTCGCGCGGCCATGTCTGATCCACCGGAAATGGCCAGACCTGCGCCGTGGGCAGCGCCAGCGCGTCATAGCTCTCAAACAGCTCCAGCGCGCGGCGGAACCAGTCAGAGCGCGATGCGCTTGCCGCGATAACCTCGGGGCCGGTCAGGGCGCGGCCCCTTTCGATTTCCCACACCGCTTCGGGCTTGAGCGCGTCACGACTCTCGGGCGCGTCGTAAAGCGCGCCCAGATTGGCGGCAAGCCCGAGGCTGCGCAGCGTCGTCCAGCTTTGCCACAGGGCGTCGCGCGAAAACGGCGCGCTCAGATGCTCCACCTGCGCGCCTTGGTCCGCCAACACGTCAAGCGCGCTCAGGCACAGTTCCTTGATGCCCGCCTCCATGGGCCAGCTCGCACCCCAGTCGCCCAGCCAGCCGATCCGCCGCCCCTGCGCCTCCGGCAGCACGTCGCCCACCGGCGCATCGGCGCGGCCAAAGGGCTGATGAGGTGCCGGGCCGGACATGACATCCAGATGCAGCGCGATATCACGCGGGCTGCGCCCCATCGGCCCGTTGGAAGAGATCGGATGCATATAAACATCCCCCGCCCGCGCGCCCGGCACGCGCCCCCATGTGGGGCGCAGACCGTAAACATTGTTCCAGCCCGCGGGGTTGCGCAGGCTGCCCATCATGTCGCTGCCATCCGCCAGCGGCACCATGCCCGTGGCCAGTGCCACCGCCGCCCCGCCCGAGGACCCGCCACAGGACAGGCCCGGTGCGTGCGGGTTGTGCGTGGCGCCAAAGACAGGGTTGTAGGTGTGACTGCCGATACAAAATTCCGGCGTGTTCGACTTTCCGATGATGATCGCGCCGGCGGCGCGGGCGCGCGACACATGGGCGCTGTCCTCGCGGGCGGGTTCCTTACCGAAAAGTGGCGATCCATTCACCGTCGGCAGGCCCGCCGCATCGAAAAGATCCTTTACCGCCAGCGGCAAACCATGCAGCGCCCCCTGCGCGGTGCCGTTGTCCATGGCCCGCGCCTCGGCCAGCAAAACACCCGGATCGCGCAACGAGACCAGCGCGTTGACCTCTGCGTTGACGGCGTCGATCCGGGCCAGCGTGGCCTGCATCAGCTCTTCGGCGGATAGCTCTCGCCGCGACAGCATCGCCGCCAGATCGACCGCATCAAGGGCCAGAATATCGTCCATCACCGCTCTCCCGTCTCTCATGGCAATCTCGCAGCCCGAACGGTCAGGTGCAAGTTGCACCTTCGGCCTTCATCTTGCTAAAAATATCCAAATCCTGACGGGGGCTACATCCCGTCGCCCTGTGCCTCGGCGCGCGACTTGCCCGAGACATCCATCGCCAGTGTCGCGGCCATGAACGGATCCAGATCACCATCCAGCACACCCTTGGTGTCAGAGGTCTCGTGCCCCGTGCGCAGGTCCTTAACCATCTGGTAGGGTTGCAGCACATAAGAGCGGATCTGGTTGCCCCAACCCGCGTCGCCCTTGGCCTCGTGGGCGGCGTTGATCTCGGCGTTGCGCTTGTCCAGTTCCAGTTGATACAGCCGCGATTTCAACGCCTTCATGGCGATATCACGGTTCTGGTGCTGTGACTTTTCCGACGAGGTGACCACGATACCCGTGGGATGGTGGGTGATCCGCACCGCCGAATCCGTCTTGTTGACGTGCTGTCCGCCCGCGCCAGAGCTGCGGAACGTGTCCAGCCGGATATCGCTGGGGTTCACCTCGATCTCGATATTGTCATCCACCACCGGGTAGACCCAGACAGAACAGAACGATGTGTGCCGCTTGGCCGCGGAATCGTAAGGCGAGATCCGCACAAGCCGGTGCACACCCGATTCCGATTTCAGCCAGCCATAGGCGTTATGCCCGGAAATCTTGTAGGCTGCGGACTTGATCCCAGCCTCATCTCCTGCGCTTTCGGATTGCAGTTCAACGGTATAGCCGTGCTGCTCGGCCCAGCGAACATACATCCGTGCCAGCATTGACGCCCAGTCACAGCTCTCTGTGCCACCCGCGCCCGCGTTAATCTCCAGAAACGTGTCATTGGCATCCGCTTCGCCATCCAGCAGCGCTTCCAGCTCCTTGCTGGCGGCCAGCTTGGCCAGCGTGCGCATGGCTGCCTCGGCCTCGTCCACCACCTCGGCATCGTCTTCGGCCTCGCCCATTTCGATGAGACCCAGATTATCCTCCATCTGCGCCTTGATGGTGTCATGCGTTTCCATGGCATCAACCAGCGCCTGACGGTCGCGCATCAGCTTTTGCGCCTTTTCGGGATCATCCCACAGCTGCGGGTCCTCGACGCGTGCGTTGAATTCCTCCAGCCGGTGGCGGGCGGTCTCCCACCCCATGCGCTGACGCAGCAGCTCCAGCGAGGTTTCGATCTCGGAGACAAGCGATTGTATCTCAGCGCGCATTCTGGGTGTCCTTGGTCTGCTCAGAACCGGGTGATATCAAGACGGCAGTGTCCGGGCAAGGTCACACGCGCTTGGGCCGTCTCAGTACAGCCCGCCCGAGCTCAGGTTGCCGAAACTGGATTTCTGGCCCACCTGCGCTTTTTCTCCGGTCGAGGTAGTGACTTCGCGCACAGCCTCACCCTGCCCCGGCGCGAACCGCTCGAAATCCCCGCCCATCGCAAAGCCACCGTCAAAGGTGATGCCAAAGATCGGCTCTTCGCCTTCGCGGAAACATTCCGCCACAACGTGATTGCCCGCGGCGTCATCCGGCAGGCGCGCGCCGGTAAAGCGGTCGATCTTGATGAATTCGCAGCCATCGGGCACGGCAAAGTCAGATCCGCCATATTTTGCGATGGCTTTTTGCATGAAGGATTGGAACACCGGCCCGCACATCGACGCACCATAAGCCCCCCGACCCAGCCCGCGCGGCTGATCGTAGCCGATATAGCAGCCCGCCGCGATGGTGGACGAAAAGCCCACGAACCACACGTCGCGCGCATCATTGGTGGTGCCCGTCTTGCCCGCGATCGGCACCGGCAGATTGATCGCACCCGCGGCGGTGCCGCGGTCCACGACGCCCTTCATCATTGAGGTCAACTGATAGGCGGTGACCGCATCCATCACCTGCTCGCGGTCCGATACGATTCGTGGCGCCCGGCTGCGCGGGATGCCCGGATCCTCACAATCGGTACAGATGCGCGGATCATGCCGATAGACGGTTTTGCCATAGCGATCCTGCACCCGGTCGACCAGCGTGGGCTCGACCCGCTCACCGCCATTGGCGAACATCGCATAGGCAGCCACCATTTTGAACAGGGTGGTTTCCTCAGACCCGAGCGCGTTTGCCAGAAACTGACCCATGTCGTCGTAGACACCAAAGCGTTCGGCATAATCGGCCACAACGCCCATGCCGATTTCCTCGGCAAGACGAATGGTCATCAGGTTCCGCGACTGCTCGATCCCGGTGCGCAGCGGCGTCGGCCCGTAGAACTGGTTGGACGAATTGCGCGGCCGCCACAGACCCTGCGGCGTGTCGATCTCGATGGGCGCGTCCACCACGATGGTCGCCGGGGTATAGCCACTGTCGAGCGCCGAGGCATAGACAAAGGGTTTGAAGCTGGAGCCCGGTTGCCGCTTGGCCTGCGTTGCGCGGTTGAAGACAGAGTTCTGATACGAAAACCCGCCCTGCATGGCCAGCACGCGGCCGGTGTTGACATCCATCGCCACGAACCCGCCCTGCGCCTCGGGCACTTGTCGCAGCGTCCAGCGGATAAAGGACCCATCCTCATCCGAGGTTAGGCGCCGGACATGCACCACCTCGCCCCGCGCAAAGGTCTCTTGAAAATTGCCGGGCAGCCAAGCGATATCGGCCCGCGGCACGACATGCGGCTCGGTCTCGGTTTCCTCAAGCCCCTCGATACCCAGACGCATCTGCTGATCCTCGATGCCAAGGATCACCGCCGGATACCACGGTCCGTCATGGATGATGTCACGCGCCACGGTCACAGAGGCCAGCGCCGCGCGCCATGCCTCTTCGTCCTGCAACGCCTCTTGGGGGATCGTCTCGCCCGTGCCGCGCCAATTGCCCTGCGCGCGGTCATAGCGCTCCAGCTGATCGCGCAGTGCTGCGGCCGCCTCTTCCTGCAACTCGGGATCGACGGTGGCCCGCACGGTCAGACCGCCCGAAAGAAACTCGCCCTCGCCGAAATCCTCACTCAGCTGGCGGCGGATCTCATCGGTGAAATAATCGCGCGGAGGAAGCTGCGCCGCAAACGGCTCAAAATCGCCGTTCTGCACAGAGCGCAGCGGCTGCGCCACCTCGGTCTCATAGGTGGTGGCATCAAGATAGCCATTCTCGAACATCAAGCGCAGCGTGTTGTCGCGCCAAAAAAGGGCTGTCTCATAATCGCGCACGGGATGCCGGTTCGACGGCGCCTTGGGCAAGGCGGCCAGAAATGCGGCCTCATGCGGCGCAAGATCGCGCAACGGTTTGTTGAAATAGGTCTGCGCGGCGGCGGCCACACCGTAGGAATTCTGACCGAGGAATATCTCGTTGAGATAAAGTTCCAGAATTTCTTCTTTGTCCAACGTCTCTTCGATCCGGGTGGCAAGGATGATTTCCTTAACCTTGCGCTCCAGCTGGCGATCCCCGGACAAAAGAAAGTTCTTCGCGACCTGCTGCGTGATCGTGGACGCGCCGCGCACATTGCTGCCACGGGACTCCACAGCATCCACGACCGCCGAGGCGATCCCAAACGCATCATAGCCGCCATGGGCGTAAAAATTCTTGTCCTCGGCGCTCATGAAAGCCTGTTTGACAAGGTCCGGAATATCCTCGGCCGGCGTGAACAGGCGGCGTTCCCGGCTGAATTCGTCGATGATCCGCCCCTCACCCGAATAAATCCGGCTGATGGTTTCGGGCGCATAAATCGCAAGGCTCTCATGGCTTGGCAGATCTTTGCCATAGATGTGAAACACCGCCCCCAAGGACAGCGAAACCACCATGACACTCAGCGTAACAAGGCTGAAGATGGTGCCGAAGAAGGTCAGAATCGGGCGTAGCACAGAGATAAGGGTCCTTGTCAGTCCAGCTTGATATAAGCGGCGCACCGGGCGCGGTCAAAACACATCTGCGCAGACGGCACAGGCCTGCTCATTGTCATTGGCGCACCAGATCCGCCTTGGCGGCATCCGCGATGCGCCAGGCGGCGATGGCCTCGGTCAAGGCCTGCGCCATACGCGCGCGCCACGCCGGATCGCGCAGGTTGCCACGATCCCGCGAACTGGACAAAAACCCCAGCTCAACCAGCACCGACGGGATATCGGGACTTTTCAGCACCGAGAACCCCGCCGCCCGCAGCGGACGTGCATTGAGCGGCAAATCCCGCTCGGCCAGTCCCAGCTTTATGGCGCGGGCCAGAGATTCGGCGCGGGGTTGCGTTTCCATACGCGCCAGATCCATCAGCACACCAGCCACCACATCATCCGATCCGGTCAGGTCTATCCCCGCCAGCATATCGGCACGATTATGCCGTTCTGCAAGGGCCGCAGACGCCTCGTCAGAGGCGCTGTCGCTGAGCGTATAGACCGTAGCCCCCGTCGCGCGCCCCTCGCTCAGCGCATCGGCATGCAGCGACACAAAGAGATCCGCGCCGGACTGATGCGCGATGGCCACCCGCCGCTCCAGCGACACGAACACATCCGCGTCGCGCGTCATCACCACATCAAAACCGCCCGCCCGCGTCAGCGCCTCTTTGAGCTCGCGCGCGAATTGCAGCATCAGGTCCTTTTCCAGCACGCCATCCTGATCCGCGCCGGGGTCGATACCGCCATGACCGGGGTCAAGCACCACCACCAGAGGCGCGTCACCGCGTTGGCGCGGGCGCGCAACCTCGGTTGCGCCGCTCTCGGCGCGGTCCCAGCCCGGTGTCGGCGGCGCGCCGGCCTCCGCGGCAAAAATCTCTGCCGTGGTCTCGGGCAGATCGACCTGCAGGCGTGCCGCGCCGCTTACCTCATCAATCGACATGGTGGCCCGCGCAACCAGATATGGCCCCTCGAGATCCACCACCAGCCGCGACCAGCCGGGGCGAAACGCCCCCATGCGCACCGCCTTGGCCCCTTCGGCCCGGTCGATCAACCCCGGGTCCGCGCCGCGCCAATCCACCTCGCGAAAATCAAGCACCAGACGCGGCGGACTATCCAAGGTGAAAATCCGCCACGGCACACCCATGCTCAGCCCCAGATCAAGCCGCATGCCATCGCGTGTATCACTCAGCCGGGTCGCCTCGGGGTCGACCCGCGCCAGCCCGGAAAACTCCTGCGCCGCCGCGACACAAGCCCAACACACCATTACAAAAGCCAAAATTGCCCGCGTCATCCCACTCGCCCGCCGTTCCTCGGTCTTGTTGGCGCAAGATTACACCACGCGCCGCCTTTTGCCCACCAAGCGCATTCATCTTGCCACAAATATCCCGGGGGTTCGGGGGCGGCGCCCCCGTCCCTCACCGTGCCGCCATGAACGCCTTAAGCCGTCGCAGCCCTTCGGCGATATCGCTCGTGGCGCGCGCATAGGAAAACCGCAAGGTGCCCGCGCCGCGGGCGGGGTCGAAATCCAGCCCCGGTGTCACCGCCACCCCCGCCTTGTCGAGGATCTCGGCGGCAAGGGCACGGCTGTCATCCGTGAGGTGGCTCACATCGGCATAGACATAGAAGGCGCCATCGGGCGGTGCGATCCGATCGAACCCGGCGTCTGGCAGCCCGTCCAGCATCATTTGGCGGTTGACCCGGTAGGCCGCCATGTTGGCCTGCAATTCCGCGTCGCAGTCCATGGCCGCAAGCGCCGCGACCTGACTGGCATGGGGCGAACAGATGAACATGTTCTGCGCCAGCCGCTCGACCACCCGCACATGATCCTCGGGCACCACCATCCAGCCCACGCGCCAGCCGGTCATCGAGAAATATTTCGAAAAGGAATTGATCACATAGGCCCGGTCCGAGATTTCCAGCGCAGTGACGGCGCGGCGCTCATATTCGATCCCGTGATAGATCTCGTCGCTGACAAAGGCGGCCCCCGCCTCCTGGGCGGCCCCCATCAGCGCAGCCAGCGCGGGCTTGTCCAGCATCGTCCCGGTTGGGTTGGCAGGGCTTGCCACCAAGAGCCCATCCAGATCATGACGCGCGATATCCTCCGCGACAGGCTGATACCTCTCGGCCTTTTGGGTGGGGATATCCACCGGCGTCAGGTCCAGCGCTTTGAGAATCTGGCGATAGCTGGGATAGCCCGGCGCGCCGATCCCCACCCTTGCGCCAGTGTCGAACAGCGCCGTGAACGCAAGGATGAACGCCCCCGACGAGCCCGAGGTGACCACCACGCGGCCCGGGTCCAGATCCAGATCATACCACTCGCCATAAAGCTTGGCGATCCGCGCGCGCAAGGCAGGCAGGCCAAGCGCCACGGTATATCCCATCGGATCCTCCGTCATCGCCGCCGCCAGCGCCGCGCGGGCGCCTTGTGGCGCGGGCGTGCCGGGTTGTCCCACCTCCATGTGGATGATCCGGCGCCCGGCCTCTTCGGCGGCGCGGGCGGCCTCCATCACGTCCATCACGATAAAGGGATCGACCCCGGACCGGGTTGAGTTTCTCATCATCTTCCCCCTAAGCTGTAGCACACTGTTTGTGCGGTGTGACTTGGAAAGGGCGGGCAGGTCAATGCATCTGACACGGCTTCTGGCAATCGCGGCGCTTCTCGCGCTGAGCTTCGCGCAGCCCGCGCGGGCCATTGGTCTCTTGCGCGATCCCGATATCGAATATGCCCTGCGCCAGTTGGCCGCGCCGGTTCTGGCGCAGGCGGGGCTTGGCTCGTCCGGGGTCGAGATCCTTGTGGTCGACGACAATTCGCTCAATGCCTTTGTGGTCGATCGCAACATCATCTTTGTCAATGCCGGGCTGATCGCGCGCATGGAAACGCCCGCGATGCTGCAATCGGTGATCGCCCACGAGGCCGCGCATATCGCCAATGGCCACCTCTTGCGCCGACCGATCAATGCGCGCAACGCGCGCACCGCCGCCAATATCGGCTCTATCCTTGCGGGCATCGCGGCAGGCGCTGTGGGGGGCGGTCAGGCCGCAGGGGCCGCCGTGCTGGGCACGCAGACCACCGCGCAACGGCTCTTTTTCGCGCATACCCGCGCCGAAGAGAACGCCGCCGATCAGGCCGGGCTGCGCTATTTGGCTCAGGCCGGGATCGACACGCGCGGCGCGCTTCAGGTTTTGGACATCTTTCGCGGGCAAGAAGCGCTCTCTGCCGGGCGTCAGGACCCCTATGCGCGCACCCACCCGATGGGGCGCGACCGGTACCGTGTGGTGCAGCGTCTGGCCGAAAGCTATAGCGACCGCGCTCAGGAGGACCCCACCGCGCGCTACTGGTTCTATCGCGCCAAGGGCAAGCTAGCGGCGTTTCAGCGCTCTCCGAAATGGACGCTGACCCGCGCGGGCGAATCCGGCCATGCAGATATCAAGGCCATGCGCGAAGCCGTGGCATGGCATCGCCGCTCTGATCTGGGGCGCGCGCTGCCGCTGATCGACAAGGCGATTTCCTATCGCCCCAACGATCCGTTTTACCATGAACTGCGCGGGCAGATCCTGATGGAAAGCCGCCGGTTCGGTGCCGCCGCCAACGCCTATGGGCGGGCCGCACAGCTCGCGCCGCGCGATGCGCTGATTCTCGGGTCGTATGGGCGTGCGCTCTTGGCGCAGGGTCAGACCGGACAGGCGCTGCAATATCTGCAACGCGCGCATCAGCGCGATGGGCGGGACGCCCGCGTGATGCGCGATCTGGCCGCCGCCCACGCGAAATCCGGCAATCGCGGCATGGCCTCTGTCGTGACCGCAGAACGCTATGCGCTACAGGGCCGGTTCAAGGACGCGGGCATCCACGCCGAACGCGCCTCGGGGCTCTTGCCGCGCGGCTCTGCCGGGTGGCAGCGGGCGCAGGATGTCCTTATTTCCGCGCGCCGCGCCGCCAACCAGAAAAACTGACAAACCCACATACCGTATCAAAATCCCTCAAGGAGAGCAGACATAATGACACGTCCCCTTTTCCCCGCGCTGGCACTCGCCGCCGGGCTGGCCGCCCTGCCCGCGCAGGCGTTTGAGCTGGAAAACATGTCCGACGCAGAGCGAGACGCGTTTCGCGCCGAGATCCGCAATTACCTTCTTGATAATCCCGAGGTCATCATGGAGGCCGTCGCCGTTCTGGAAGAGCGTCAGGCCAACCAGCAGGCCGAGGCCGACGAGACGCTTGTGCAGTCCAACGCGGATGCGCTTTTCAACGATGATGGCTCTTATACCGGGGGCAATCCGGACGGTGACATCACGCTGGTGGAATTCATGGACTACCGCTGTGGCTATTGCCGCCGCGCCGCGCCAGAGGTGGCCGACCTGATCGACTTTGACGGCAATATCCGCCTGATCGTCAAGGAATTCCCGATTCTGGGCGAGCAATCACTGATGGCCTCGCGCTTTGCCGTGGCGACCCTGCAAAAGGCGGGCGATGAGGCCTATAAGAGCGTGCATGACGCGCTGATGGCCTTTGGTGGCGACATCACAGAACCGGCGCTGCGCCGGATCGCGGGCGATCTGGGCCTGTCCACAGATGATATCATCGCGCATATGGACAGCAGCGAGGTTGCCGAGGTGATCGACGCCAACCACGAGCTTGGTCGCAAGCTGGGAATTTCGGGCACGCCGTCTTTCGTGATGGAGGACCAGATGCTGCGCGGCTATGTGCCGTTGGACGAAATGCAGCGCGTCGCGGCAGAGCTGCGCGCCGAATGATCCGGGTTCGGGCGGGGTGTTTGTCGGCCTGTCTGGCCCTCACCTCGCCCGCCTTTGCGCAGACCGATTTCACCGACCTGACCCCGGCAGAGCGCGCGGTTTTCCACGCCGAGATCCGCGCGGCCCTTTTGGGGGTGCCACGGCTTTTGCCCGATGCGCCCCCGGTGGTGATCCAAGACCCTTATGCTGCGCATGTTGAAAGCGATTTGGCGCGTATTGCTGCCCATGCGGGGCAGCTATTCAAGGATGGTGCGCAGCTTGCGTTGTTTGTGACGCCAGACTGTGCTGATTGCGCACGCGCCAATTCTGAACTGCACGACATATCAAAGGATTACGGCGTGACCTTCACGCAGATTGACGCCGAACTTCACCCCGACCTCGTCCGAGATCTGGGGCTGAATCAGATGCCCGCCTATGTCTTTGCCGACCGGATGTTTCAGGGCTGGATGCCCCTGCCGGTGCTGGAGCGATACCTCGCGGAATGACTATTCCGCCGCCGGGCGCTCTGCTTCGCCTGCCTCGATTTCCTCGGCGCGTTGTTCGACCTGTTCAACGATATGTTCGATCATCTCGGCGTTGGACATCTTGTGGCTTGCTTTGCCCGCCAGATAGACCATGCCGCTGCCGGCACCGCCGCCGGTAAAGCCCACATCGGTCATCAGTGCCTCGCCCGGCCCGTTCACCACGCAGCCGATGATGCTCAGGCTCATCGGAGTCTTGATGTGTTCCAGCCGCTCTTCCAGCGCCTCGACGGTTTTGATCACGTCAAAGCCCTGCCGCGCGCAGCTAGGGCAGGAAATGATGTTCACCCCGCGATGCCGCAGCCCCAGAGATTTGAGGATCTCGTAGCCGACCTTGACCTCTTCGACCGGATCGGCGGACAGGCTGACACGGATCGTGTCGCCGATACCCATCCACAGCAGATTTCCCAGCCCGATGGCCGATTTGATCGTGCCAGAAGTCAGACCACCCGCCTCGGTGATACCCAAGTGAATTGGCGCGTCAGTCGCCTCGGCCAGCGATTGATAGGCGGCGGCGGCCATGAACACGTCAGACGCCTTGCAGCTGATCTTGAACTCGTGGAAGTCGTTGTCTTGCAGGACCTTGATATGGTCCAGACCGGATTCGACCATCGCCTCTGGCGTCGGCTCTCCGTATTTGTCCAAGAGATGCTTTTCCAGACTGCCGGCATTCACGCCAATGCGCATGGAACAGCCATGATCCCGCGCGGCCTTTATGACCTCGCGCACGCGATCCTCACTGCCGATATTGCCAGGATTGATCCGCAAACAGGCCGCGCCCGCCTCGGCGGCCTCGATGCCGCGTTTGTAGTGAAAATGGATGTCTGCGACGATCGGCACCGTGGTTTCGCGCACGATTTCCTTGAGCGCCTTGGCGCTGGCCTCATCCGGGACGGACACCCGCACGATATCCGCGCCCGCCTCGGCGGCGGCCTGTACCTGTGCGATCGTGCCAGCGACATCGGTCGTCAGCGTGTTTGTCATGGTCTGAACGGTGATGGGGGCATCGCCGCCAACGGGCACGTCCCCGACCATGATTTGCCGGCTTTTGCGGCGATAGATATTGCGCCAGGGTCGAATGGGATTGAGCGACATCGCGCTGCGCTCCTCGTGCGTAAATGGTGTCAACTTTGGTGGACAATACCGGGCGATGCCACGCGTGGCAATCGCTGTCGGTCACTCTGATACGACGATGCCACCACCAAGCTGCGCGACGTATTGCATCAGGTCCTGATCTTGCTCGATATCAGCCACCTGAAACGCATCGCCCAGCATCTCCGCATCCAGCGGCAGACCAGAGGTCACCTGCCCGCGCGGACCGGCAGGCCCGTAATGCTGACCATTCATGGCGAAATAGATCGCACCGGATTCGCCCACCCGCAGGGTCGGCGCCTCTTGGGTCGCGGGCACATCCCATGTGTCGCCAGCATTCATGATGCCTTCAAAGATCACAGTGCCATCGGCCGCACGCACCCGCACCCAAGCGGGACGCACGGCAACCATGCGCACGCCATCGGGCTGATCGGCCAGAACCTGCGGACTGGGCAGTGCCCCATCGTCACCGGTTTCAGCGTCAAGACCCGCAGACGCGATGGCGTAATCAATCGACTCTCGATCGGTTTGCGGCAAGTCAGGGCGGAACGTGCCCACCTCGGACGGGTCCAACGTGGAGATCGGCGCATCGCGCGCGACCATCACGGGGACGTCCAGCGCCTCGGGGCGATACAGGCGATCAAGCCGGTCATCACGCGGCGCTTGGAAGGCCGTTTCATTCTCTGCGGTCACTGGGCTACCGCCTTGTGATCCGGTACCTGCGGCGTCGAGCGGATCAAGGTCGCTCAAGACGCTTGGCGTGTTTTCCACCGGGGCGAATTGCACGCGCTGCACTTCGTTCAGAACGCTGTAGCCGCCATATCCAATACCACCGATAAGCAGCACCAGAACCATGGCCGAGCCAATGGCCCCCGGCTCTATTCTGGCGAGAAACGACTCGGTGGCCGGGACGAATGGAGTTTTCGAGATAGAAAGCGGATCATCCTTGCGCGGCGCGCGCCGGGCCAGCGGCATGTCCGGGCGGCGCATGCTAGAGGCCTCAGAGGACATTCCATGTGCGGTTGAAAATCCGCTTTCGTTACAGAATGTAAGGAAAGCGCGGTCGGGGTCCATCCCAAGATACCGGGCATAGGACCGCACATAACCGGGTATAAAGCCGGGTGTGTCAAAGGAGTCGGGATCACAATTTTCGATTGCCGCGACATAAGACGCCTTGATGCGCAATTCGCGCTCGACATCCAGCAGGGATTTGCCAAGCGTTGCCCGCTCTCCGCGCATGAGGTCGCCAAGACGGACCTCGAATGCGTCAAACCCGCGTCGTGCCTCTTCAGCAGATGAAGCTGTTTGCTTGGATCGGAATCCGATCATTTGCCCTGCCCTTACACGTCCTGCACATAACTATCTACGCGTCGGCACGATCATACGATTCGCGCGACACTCTTTTGATTAAATTTATGTTACCATATGGCAAGCGTGAATGCACCTGCGGCAAGATCAGCCGGTCATTTCGGCACGATTCAGCGCGCAATGGCTCCACAATTCATCCATAGCGTGTATCAGCTGATCCATTTCATCTGGACCATGCACAGGCGAAGGTGTGAAGCGAAGCCGCTCTGTACCGCGTGGCACGGTGGGAAAATTGATCGGCTGCACGTAGATGCCATAGCCATCCAGCAGCATGTCGCTGAGTTGCTTGGTGTGCACCGGATCGCCCACGATCACGGGCACGATGTGACTGCCATGATCGATAAGCGGCAGGCCCAACCCCTTGAGTCGGGTTTTCAAAATCTTCGCCTGCGTCTGATGCTGGTCGCGGCGTGCGTGGTCGCGCTTTAGATGCGCAACACTGGCCGCGGCCCCTGCCGCAACAGCCGGTGGCAGCGACGTGGTAAAGATGAACCCCGGCGCATAAGAGCGGATCGCGTCACACATCTTGGCAGAGGCGGCAATATAGCCCCCCATGACGCCAAACGCCTTGGCCAGCGTGCCGTTGATGATGTCGATGCGGTGCATCAGGCGGTCACGCTCGGCCACGCCAGCGCCGCGGGCGCCATACATGCCCACCGCGTGCACCTCGTCGATATAGGTCAGCGCGCCGAATTCGTCCGCCAGATCGCAGATCGCCTCGATCGGGCCGAAATCGCCATCCATCGAATACACGCTCTCAAACGCGATCAATTTGGGCACGTCGCTGTCATCGGCCTCAAGCAACTCTCGCAGGTGATCCAGATCGTTGTGACGGAAAATCCGCTTGGCCCCGCCATTGCGGCGAATGCCCTCGATCATGGAGGCGTGATTGAGCTCATCCGAATAGATGATGAGGCCCGGAAACAGCTTTGGCAGGGTCGACAGCGTCGCGTCATTGGCGATGTAGGCCGACGTAAACAGCAGGGCTGATTCCTTGCCGTGCAGATCGGCAAGCTCTGCCTCCAGCCGCTTGTGAAAGAGCGTGGTGCCGGAAATGTTGCGCGTACCGCCGGACCCCGCGCCCGTTGCATCAAGCGCCTCGTGCATCGCCTCAAGCACGGCAGGGTGCTGTCCCATGCCAAGGTAATCATTGCCGCACCACACCGTGATAGACTGTTCGCTGCCATCGGCCTTGCGCCATGTGGCGTGGGGGAATTGGCCATTCTTACGTTCGATATCAATAAAGGTCCGATACCGACCTTCCTCGTGAAGCTGGTTCAGCGCCGCGTCGATCTTTGCGGAATAATCCACTGGCATTCCCTTCCTTGGCAGTCAGACCTGGGTGGGCCTTGGCGGGTGTCCCCGCCCTTCTCCTCCATGGCGGATGGACCGCCACATATTCAAGTTGTTAGATGGATATAGAAACCATGCACCACGGGCAACAGGTACATATTGCCACGGGTTAAGACTTTGATCTTGGTCAAGCTGCTGGACAGTGCCGCGTGTCCTGTTACCTTTTCCAATTGCCCCAAACAGGAGAGCCCTGCATCATGTCCATCGACGCCATTCTGAACCGTATCGACGATCAGATACCCGAGGCGATGAACCGCCTGATGGCGCTGTTGCGCATCCCCTCCATCTCAACCGATCCGGCCTATGACGGCGCGACCGAAGAGGCCGCCGACTGGCTGGTCGAGGATCTCAAAAGCCTTGGGATAAAAGCGGAAAAGCGCCCCACCACCGGGCATCCCATGGTCGTGGGCCATATCGACGGCCCCGGCACAGACGCGCCGCATCTGCTATTTTACGGTCATTATGACGTGCAGCCCGTGGACCCGCTGGAGCTATGGACGACAGACCCGTTTCAGCCCGAAGTTCAGGACACCGAGCAGGGCCGCGTCATTCGCGGGCGCGGTGCCTCGGATGACAAGGGCCAGTTGATGACCTTTATCGAGGCCTGCCGCGCCTACAAGCATGTCACCGGCGCCCTGCCCTGCCGCATCACGTTCTTCTTTGAAGGCGAAGAAGAATCAGGCTCGCCGTCGCTCATCCCCTTTCTAAAGGACAACGCCACCGAGCTGTCTGCCGATCTGGCGCTGATCTGCGACACCTCGATGGTGTCACCGGGCGTGCCGTCTATCGCGTCGCAACTGCGCGGCATGCTCAAGGATGAATTCACCCTGCATGGCCCGCGCATCGACCTGCATTCGGGCCATTATGGCGGGCCCGGCCTGAACCCGCTCAAGGAAATATCGCGTATTATCGCCTCTTTCCATGACGAGACGGGCCGCGTGGCTGTCGATGGTTTTTACGAGGGCGTGCACGAGGTGCCGGACGACCTGTTGAAGCAGTGGGAAACCTGCGGCTTTGACGAGGCATCCTATCTCAACTCGGTCGGCTTCACCCAAGCGCATGGCGAGGCGGGCTATTCCGCGCTGGTCCAGCAATGGGCGCGCCCGACGCTGGAAATCAACGGCCTCTGGGGCGGCTATCAGGGGGCCGGCACCAAGACGGTCATCCCCGCCGAGGCCCATTGCAAGCTGACCTGCCGTCTGGTGGGCGACATGGACCCCGACGCGCTGCGCAAGAAGGTCCGCAAACATGTCGAGGACCGCCTGCCCGTGGATGCCACCGTGACGTGGAATCAGGATCTTGACGGGTCTCCTGCGGCGGTGATGAACCTTGACCGTCCCGAGTTCGAGGCCGCACGGCAAGCCCTGTCAGAGGAATGGCAGCGCGAGGCGGTCTTTTCCGGGATGGGTGGGTCTATCCCCGTAGCAGGGTATTTCAAAGAGATACTGGGCCTTGATTCCATGCTCATCGGCTTTGCCCAAGATGATGACGCGATCCATTCGCCGAACGAAAAATACAACGTCACAAGCTTTCACAAAGGCATCCGAAGCTGGGCCCGCGTGCTGGACAAGCTCTCATCGGTTTAACCCTGCTACAGACACGGAGGAGGCCGCATGTCGATTCCCGGTTTCACCGATCACACCGCCGACGTTAACGGCGTGACCATCGCCTATAGTATGGGCGGCGACGGCCCGCCCCTGCTGTTGTTGCACGGCTTTCCGCAGACCCGCGCGATGTGGGCGCAGGTGGCACCCGAACTGGCAAAGACCCACAGCGTCATATGCCCCGATCTGCGCGGTTATGGCCAATCGTCCAAGCCCGCGCATGTCGCTGACTACAGCTTTCGCGAGATGGCGCGCGACATGGTGGCCCTCATGGCGAATCTGGGCCACACGCGCTTTGGCCTTGCGGGCCATGATCGCGGCGGGCGCACGGCGCACCGGCTTGCGCTGGATACGCCCGAGGCGGTCAATGGGCTATGCGTGATGGATATCATCCCCACCCACACCCTGTTGGCCACGCTGACCTCTGGTGTGGCGCGCAGCTATTATCACTGGTTCTTTCTGGCACAGCCCGCCCCCTTTCCCGAGGATATGATCGCCGCAGATCCCGACCGTTTCTATCATGCCTGCCTGCTAGGCTGGGGAGGGGCGCAGCTGGAGGATTTCGATCCCGCGCAGCTTGCGGCCTATCGCACCGCATGGCGCGACCGCGACACGATCCACGGCATGTGCAACGATTACCGCGCGGCGCTGGATCACGATTTTGCCGAGGATGCCGAGGATCTTGCGCTGCGCGTCACCTGCCCCACGCGCGTCCTTTACGGGGCGGATGGGGCCATGGCCAAGGCCTATGACGTGCCCGCAACATGGGCCGAAAAATGCACCGACATGACAGCCGAGGCGATTCCCGGCGGGCA
>CBFHML010000049.1:0-12185 GCA_965656855.1 Roseovarius sp. | reverse complement strand
GGGGGTCCGTCTGCTTGGCCTTTGCTTGGAGCGAATGGCAGCAGTAACCCATGTTGGAGCTTGTCTGATTTTGCGGTTGTTGGGAATTATGCGTGTTTTCGCTGTGTACTGGCAAAAAAGATTTACATCCTGCGTACCCACGTCGCCTAGAGCATTTCAGATTGCCTCATTGTTAGTCAGCTGATCAGGCTTGGATGGCAGCAGCTTTGGTCGATAAAAGAAAGTTTCATTGGACGGATACCAGCTATTCGAATAGGCCATCGAGTTGTTCAGATGTTCGGGATCCAGCTTCAAAATTGTCTTTACCAATTTCAAGAACAAACTCGAAGTAGGATGCAAGAAGAGCTGCGGACTCAATCGACAGGCCATATTCTTCCTTAAAAGCCCCTTTATTGCGTATCAGCCTTGCACCAGTAGCGCCTTGTTCCAGTACCAAAAAGTCTACTTGGGTAGAAGTATTTCCAGCGCGCTTTTCAGAACACTCTGGATCAGGAGTGCAAGCAACCATTTTACGGAATAGATCACGAACGTTGTTTTCCTTGGCTGTTTCAGACCAAGTGTAGGTTTTGGTGAGTGCTGCCAAGACAATCTCAGCGTCAGCTGGCGGTAACGTAAATTCTGAAGCAACGTTTTGGGTAGTGTGCTCAGGCTCTAGGAATTTAAGATCATACAGCAGTACCCCGGCATCTGAGACACGATACTCTAGCCAGAACTCACCAATTTGGTCAGCGTATTGTGGGTCGTACCAAGGTATTTTTGGGAAGTGCCGGACTAAATCTCGAGGGTTGGTTACTGAATGATCAACTTTTGGCTGTATAGAAGTATTATATCTTTTTGAATTTGTTTCTTGGGTTGTATTCATCAGCGATTTTAAGTTTCTAAGCTGCTTCTTGAGCTGGATCTCCGCCAATGTATGGATTGAGGACCCCGTCCCTTCTTGAACCTTGCTACTCTGTTGCCGCAGTAGCGCTTTAAGTGAAGCGATCTGTGCAGCGAGGTTGTCGACGGCAGCTTGAGCGTCAGCAAGCTGAATACTATCAGTTTGGGAGATAATAGTTGTTTGCCGGCTTATGACCGGTTGTGGTGGGGCAACTTGAAGCCTAGCCTGAAGCGCGGAGGAGTCTTCGTAGCGTTTTATAAACGCTACGTTTGCGTTCTCGATTGAACTTAACGTGACATTCTTCGTGATTGGCCTGTACCACGGATACTGGAAAAAATGTGTCTGCAGCTCTGAGCTATTGAACGCGTAACCATGTCTCGCAAAAATTTCATTACGTGCAATACGTAGTTCTGATGCGGACATTCCAATAAGGTCGGCCTCAGTTACTAGCCTGTCGTCGGAAGCCTGAATGGTTTCTGCTGAAACGGTTGCGGGAACCATAAATGTTAAACCAAGACTTACGCTGCAAAAGATTAGGGCCAAAATCCCTCTTGTTGTCATCGTACTCATTTTTGCCTCCATACACTTTCGTCAGCGTCACTTTCTAAGCTACAAGAAGCAAGGCTTAATTTTTTAAAATAGTCGAAGCTTTCAGGCGTTAGGGTTTACTCATTGAGGGCTTTTACATGAGCCGAGGTTGATGCGCAATTTTCAGGTAAAGGGCCTAACAAGTTTTATATCTTAAGTTGAGCTATCAATAATAATAAACATGACTTCCCCGCAAAGTCCTTTGGGCCTGTGGCGCTGGTCTAGGGGGCCGGTCTCGGCCACCTCCGCCCAAGGAACCGATGTGGTTACTCCATGATCCGAGGCCCCCGCGGCACGGTCCTTGGATTGAGGGCACTGTCCCACAAATAAAAACCCCAAACGATTTTTCCTGCGCTTCCATCAAACTAGGCCCAAGCTCAGACCGCAGGGCCCTGTTTTAGGGGGGGTGGGGATCGGCCCTCGGTCCATGTCTCACCGACCGAAGGCCCCAGTAACCCCTACGCCTCTGACCCAAGGAGCGCGCTGCGTGGACCGCGGCCCTTGGGGTCCGATGGCATGGGCTGGATGGTTTGGTTTTTGGTGGCTGCGTAGAGGGTTGATCCTAGGGCCACGGGGCCTGAGGCTCGCAGCGTGGCTCTTGGCGCTCGAGGCTTGTCCGCCAGCCAAGGCCCAAGGGCACACGCTCATAGGTCACCAGCGTTTGCGTGTTGATCCACGGACCTTGGATCTAGCTTAAAGCTGAGCCGCGTTGCCCGTGGTTGTGGGTAACACACAAGCCCAAACGAAAAAGCCCACGGCAAATTCTGGCGAGCAAACTAATACAGGGCTTTGCTCAACGGTATGGGGGGGGGGTAAAACGGGGGTATGGGGGTCTGTCTGCTTGGCTTTTGCTAGGAGTGAATGGCAGCAGTAACCCATGTTGGAGCTTGTCTGATTTTTGGGGACGTATAGATGGCGCTCCAGCCTTAATTCGCGCGCCAAAGCCAAAGGTTTTACCCACCGCCTAGTTCAAAATGTGTTGCAACACTCGGCGGATACCTTCGGTGACCAACAAGATCCAAAGCTCAAGACAGCAAGAGTTCCGGCAATGTTCCTACAGTGTTCACCCTTTTGCCTTCCCTATAGTCTTTTTTTTGGGTAAGTACTTTACTACTTTGAGTTGACAAAAAGTCAAAACCTGCGGATGTGAAAGTATACGTTGGTAAAACCAACAACCTTCACTGGAGTACCGAAGTATAACATTTAAGCATATTCATAAACCAAAGGAATACCCCAACAAGTATACCAGTAAAACATGGTTAAGTCACTGTAAAACAACGATAAAATCAGCCTAAAAACCAGAGGTATACGATGAATATGCCATTGAAAAACCGGAGACACCACAACATCGTTCAACCGGATTGAGGAGCTATAGGGTCAGCAACGTATTCCTCTCAGCTCCAAGGTCCAATATTCAACCAAAAGTAGCAAATCACCAAAATCCAAGATCCAGTGTCCGCGAATACATGGCATGGATAAGGCGGTAGGTTTAGCAGCTGTGAATTCGTTTTTGATTGGATGGTCCACAACTCCCGCTGGCAGATAATTGCTCAGGACCGAGCCGTGTTGGAGTTACTTCCACGGCCGTCTGGTAACTGTTAAACCTGCGCCGCTTGCCTGTAGTCTACAAGCAGGTGCTGTGGGCCGAGGCTCTCGCAGCGCGGTCGTTGGATCGGTGGTACTGTTCTACACGCTGAAATCTCAAACGAAACTACAACCGATTTTTCCTGTGCTTCCATCAAACTAGGGCCAAGCTTAGGACGCAGGGGGGCCGTTTTGAAGGGATGGGGTAAGGTTCCGAGCGCGCGGGCCGGGGCTTGAGGGGTCAAGTAACCCTTCAGATTAGAACAGAAAATATCGTAGCGCTTATCGTCTTACCCACAACGCAGATTTTGGCACCCATATGGCACCCAAGCTAGTGAACACACTTCGATTTTTACTTCTAAGTAACTGATTTGTATGGCGATCCCGCGAGGACTCGAACCCCGAACCTGCTGATTAGAAGTCAGCTGCTCTATCCAGTTGAGCTACGGGACCGCTTGGGGCGAAGCCTTAGCCCGTGCCGCGATCAAGATCAAAGGTATTTCCCTAGAAACTGTCCTACTTTTGAAACGGATCCTCGGGGTAATCGACGGCGGCGAGGTACAAGCCCTGTGGCGGACAGACAGGTCCACAGGCTGCCCGGTCCCGCGCCTGCAATGCGACGCGCACATCGTCAGGATGCCAGCTGCCTGCGCCGACCCGTTCCAGCGTTCCGACAAAGCTGCGCACCTGATTGTGCAAAAAGGATCGCGCGTGAAGCCGGAACTGTATTTCCGGCCCGCTCAGTCCATCGACCCGGTTGACTTCAAGCGCATCGAGCGTTTTGACCGGGCTTTTCGCCTGACAGATCGTGGATCGGAACGTGGTGAAATCATGGTGCCCGATAAGATGTGCCGCTGCCTCGCGCATCGCCTCTACGTCCAGCTGATGCTGGACCTGCCAGACAAGTCCCTTGTCATGGGTGGCAGGCGCGCGGCGGGTGAGCAGCCGGAAAAAATAATGTCGGCGCGTCGCCGAAAACCTTGCGTGCCAGTCATCGGCGACGCGTGCGCAATCGACGATGCCGATGGGGGCGGGTTTCAGGTGATAGTTTAGCGCCTCGGAGAGCCGGAACGCGCTCCATTCTTTTGAGAGGTCGCAATGCGCCACTTGCCCCAGACCATGCACCCCGGCATCCGTGCGCCCTGCCGCGGCAATGGCATGGGGTCCCGGCTCCAGCCGTGCGAGCGCGGTTTCGATCGCGCCCTGAACCGAGGCATGCTCGGCCTGTCTTTGCCAGCCGACAAAGGGCGCGCCGTGATATTCCACCTTGATCGCGTATCTGGGCATGGCGCGACCCTTAGCGTGCAGTTGCAGCACGGGCAATAGATCACGGCGGGGAGCGATCCGCCCTGCCTCCCCTCTGGCAGAGCGCGGCCACAGTGGCTATCTTTGCCGCGAAAGGGGTCGGGTATTTGTTCATCAGTAATATCGCAGAGGGTCTGACCCGTGGCGTAGAGACCGTGACCGACACCATGTCGGAAACATTTCTGGAGCCGACGATCCGTCTTGGCGTGACCGGGCTCAGCCGCGCGGGCAAGACCGTGTTCATCACCTCGCTTGTGGCCAATTTGATGAACCGTGCGCGCATGCAGGGGCTTGCCGCCGCGGCCGAGGGCCGGATCTCTGCCGCCTATCTGCAACCGCAGCCTGACGATACGCTGCCGCGATTCGAATACGAATCCCATCTTGCGGCGCTCACTGGGCCGGATCCGCATTGGCCTCAGGGCACGCGGTCGGTGTCGGAATTGCGTGTGTCGTTGCGTGTGCGCCCTTCGGGTCTATTGGGCGGCTTGCAGGGGCCGCGCCGGGTACATCTGGATATCGTCGATTATCCGGGGGAATGGCTGCTGGATCTGGCGCTGCTGGACAAGGATTACGCAACTTGGTCCGCAGAGGTGCTGGCCCGGATCGATCAACGACCGCAAGCGGCGGAATTCCTGCGTCTGGCAGGCAACACCGATGCCACCGCGCCGCTGGCAGAGCCCGAGGCACAAGCGCTGGCTGCCAGCTATACCGCCTATCTTAATGCTGCGCGTGAGGCGGGGTTGGCCGATTGCACACCAGGGCGATTTGTTTTGCCGGGCGATCTTGCGGGGTCACCCGTGCTGACGTTTGCACCGCTGGCAAAGCCTGAGACCGTGCCACGCAAATCGCTCTGGCGCGAGATGGATCGCCGGTTTGAGGCGTATAAGGCGCGGGTCATCAAGCCGTTCTTTCGCGATCATTTCGCGCGTATCGACCGGCAGGTCGTGCTGGTTGATGCACTTGGTGCGATCCACAATGGCCCCAAAGCGGTCGAGGACATGCGCCGCGCGATGGCAGAGATACTTGGCGCGTTCCGACCCGGTCGCAACGCCTTCTTGTCGCGCTTGTTGATGGGGCAACGGGTGGAAAAGATCCTTTTCGCCGCGACCAAGGCAGATCACCTGCACCACACGCAACATGCCCGGCTGACCGCGATCATCGATGCGCTGATGCAAGAGGCGCGCACGCGGGCCGATTTTGCCGGCGCGCAAACGGCGGGCATGGCCATTGCCGCGCTGCGTGCCACCACGGAAGAGACGCTCACGCATCACGGGGCGCCGCTTGAGTGTGTGCGCGGCACCTTGCTTGATACAGGCAAAAAGGCGGCGTTTTATCCCGGTGATCTGCCGGAAGATCCTGCCCGGCTTTTGACCCCGGCGCGCGTCGGGGCAGAGGTGTGGCTTGACGCGGATTACGAGATCATGCGTTTTGCGCCCGCGCCACTGACACTGCGCGCCAATGAAGGGCCGCCGCATATCCGGCTTGACCGGGCGGCACAGTTCCTGATCGGGGACAAGTTGTGATCGGGGTCGCTGCGCCCTATGCCGCAAGACTATGGCATGTGCCGCAGCTGGTTGCGATCCTGCGGGCTTCGACATGTGTGCGCCCATTTCTGAGCGATATGCGCGTGATACTGCGCGCGACGCGGCTCGGTTGGATACGGGTGGTTTGTGACCGCCATGGCGTAGCGGGGTTCGTCATTCGTGACGGTGCGACGCTGCACGCGCTTTATGTGCATCCGCGTGCGCAGGGAAGCGGTGTTGGCCGCGCGCTTTTGGCGAATGCAAAAGAGGCTACAGGCCATCTGGATTTGTGGGTCATGCAGGAAAACCGCCATGCGCGGCGGTTTTATACCCGTGCCGGCTTTGCAGAGAAATTCCGCACGCGGACAGGTGGCGGAAATGACGAAAACCTGCCGGACATCCTGATGGTCTGGCCACCCGAAAGAAGGGCCGAAATATGAGCAGACGCCCCGTTCTCATCGACCTCGAAGACACCGTCGAAGAGCCCAACCCGGCACGTGCCGCGCCAGTGCCCGATCCGGATCTGCCGCCGCCGCCAGAGGGGCGCGCAATGCAGACCGTGGCCACGCTTGCTGCGCGCCGCCCGTCGCGGCTTGCGCGGCTGTTCTGGGGGGTGTTGCTGGCCATTCTTGGCACGGTCATATCCGTTGCGGCATGGGATTTCGTCACTGGGCTGATCTCTCGCAATATTGTCCTCGGCTATGCGGTCACTGGCCTGCTGGCCGCGTTTGCGCTGATCTGTCTGGTGATCGCCCTGCGGGAGTTGGCGGCGTTTTCGCGGCTGTCGCGGGTCGATAGCCTGCACCGGGCCGCTGACGCAGCCCTCGCCGACGGTGATTTGACGGCTGCCCGCCGTGTCACGGCGGACCTGACCAAGCTTTATGCCGGACGTCAGGACACAAGCTGGGGCCGGGACAGGCTGCGCGATTATGGCCCCGAACAGGTCGATGCGGCGGATCTGATCGGGCTGGCAGAGCGCGAATTGCTCAAACCCCTGGATGATGCCGCCCGGCTGGAGATCGAGGCCGCCGCCCGTCAGGTGGCGACGGTTACGGCACTTGTGCCGTTGGCCTTTGCCGATGTGATCGCGGCGCTGACGGCGAACATGCGGATGATCCGCCGGATTGCCGAGATCTATGGCGGGCGCTCCGGCGTGCTGGGAAGCTGGCGGCTCGCTCGGGCGGTGATGACGCATCTGGTGGCGACGGGGGCCGTGGCCGTGGGCGATGATCTGATCAGCTCTGTTGCGGGCGGTGGGCTTTTGTCAAAGGTCTCTCGCCGATTTGGTGAGGGCGTTGTGAACGGCGCGCTGACCGCGCGGGTGGGCGTCGCGGCGATGGAGGTCTGCCGCCCGCTGCCGTTCAAGACGGTCTCGAAACCTTCGGTCTCGGGCATTGTC
Source organism: Roseovarius sp. (assembly GCA_965656855.1). Classification (GTDB taxonomy): domain Bacteria; phylum Pseudomonadota; class Alphaproteobacteria; order Rhodobacterales; family Rhodobacteraceae; genus Roseovarius. Next base: position 4,906 of record CBFHML010000049.1, on the reverse strand, counting down.
TCGCGCGCGCTGACAGGGCTGTTCGCGCGGGCCTGAGTGGGCTCAGAGGTGGATATCTACCGTGGCGCTTGGCACGTCGTCTGTCGTCTCGAACTGCATCTCGACTGCTTTTTGCTGTGCCTGGGTCATTCGGCGAAAGAGAAAGTCGCGTGAATTCTCGGGGTGGCCCGCAATGTAGAACTGGGTGGTCAGCTCAGTGCGCCGGGTCATCACCTTGACGTGGATATGCGGTGTGCGGCCCGGATAGGACACTGGCTTTATCGTGCGAAAGCTGTAGCGCCCGTCGGCGCGGGTGATGTCATGGCCGAACCCCTGAAAGGCCGCGTCACGATCCTGCCCGCCGCGGTCACCGGGATGCAGGTAGCGCGCATGGGAATCGACCTGCCAAATCTCGACCCGCGCGCCCGCGACGGGGGCGCCGTTCCGGTCCAGAACCCTGCCAGACAGGGTGGCGATCTCTCCGCCCGCCTGCATCACGGCGTCCGCGATACGCACGAGGTTGTTGTCGACATCGCTCAGACGCATGGACCGGGTGGGGTAGAATGGCCCTTCCATTGCCTCGGGTGTCGGAATTGAGGCGCGGGCCATTGCGGGCAATGTGAGGCCCATTGCGGCGCTCGCGGCGGACAGGTGCAGAAACTGGCGTCGGGTGGGTCTACTCATACGGAGCATCCTTGTGTCGGTACCTCTAAAGATAGGCGACGCGCTGCACGACTCAAGCGGTCAGCGTAGCTTGGGGATGCCGCCGGGATGGGTCTCTCGCTCTACCACGCTGGCGCGCAGGGTGGTGCCGATGCGATGCGCCAGCGCGGACCATGCCGCTGCTTGCTCTGGTCGCAATTCCGCCCGCAGCACGCTGTCGAACAGGCCGAGCCAAGTCGAGAACATGCCCGGTTTTACATTGCCCGCCTGCACATGCGCGCGCTGCGCGTTGCCGTCATAGCCCCGTTCATGCAGGATCGCGTTGGCCCAGAAATCGGTCGCGCGCGCCTCATGTGCGGGCCAATCGGTGATATGCGCAGCAAAAACAGGGCCAAGCCCGGGATGCCTGCGACAGGCGGCGTAGAAAGCCTCGACGACCCGCTCGATCTCGGGTCGGGTGATGTCAAAACGCGGGGGCAGGGCGGTTGTCATGCAGCAGAGATGCGTCATGATCAGCCGTCTTGCAAGGGAACCGCGCGGGGAACCGGAATTTTGCAAAATTCCGGATTGGAAAATTGCAATTTTCCATCCAAGAATATTCGAATTTTCTTAGTCTGGCGTGGTCATATGCGTGCGTGCTCGGCTCTGGACCTCATGGAATGCCCGGCCTATAACCCCGGCATGATGTCATGGTTTCGGATCATCATTCGAATTACATGCCCGGCGCTCTGATACAACGAGCCGCCGGGACAAGGCGCATGGGCAACCCGCGCCGCACTCGCATTTCCCGACTTACCTCAAGGACGAAGGACGCAAGGCATGTGTGCCGAGACGCCTGATTACAAAGACACCCTGAACCTGCCGCAGACCGATTTCCCGATGCGCGCGGGCCTGCCGAAACGCGAGCCGGAATGGCTTCAGCGCTGGACTGACATGGGGATCTATTCCCGCCTGCGCGACAAGGCCGAGGCAGAGGGCGATCGTACGCCCTTTACCCTCCATGACGGACCGCCCTATGCCAACGGGCATCTGCATATCGGTCACGCGCTCAACAAGATCCTCAAGGACATGGTTGTGCGGTCTCAGCAAATGATGGGGCGCGATGCGCGCTACATCCCCGGCTGGGATTGTCATGGCCTGCCGATCGAGTGGAAGATCGAGGAACAATACCGCAAGAAGGGCCTGAACAAGGACGCTGTCGATGTGGTCGATTTCCGGCAGGAATGCCGCAAGTTCGCAGAAGGCTGGATCGACATCCAGCGCGACGAGTTCAAGCGGCTTGGCATCACCGGCAAATGGTCAAAGCCTTATCTGACGATGGATTTCCGCGCCGAGCGCGTCATTGCTGAGGAATTCCAGAAATTTCTGATGACAGGCACACTGTATCAGGGCTCCAAGCCGGTGATGTGGTCGCCCATCGAAAAGACCGCTCTGGCCGAGGCGGAGGTGGAGTATCACGACAAGGAAAGCTTTACCGTCTGGGTGAAGTTCGTTGTTGCGAACGAGGGCGATCTGGGCGGTGCCAAGGTCGTTATCTGGACCACCACACCCTGGACGATCCCGTCCAACAAGGCCGTCGTTTATGGCGAGGATTTCGCCTACGGCCTTTATGAGGTCACCGACACGCCCGAGGAATGCTGGGCTGAAAAGGGCGAGCGCCTGATCCTTGCCGACAAGCTGGCGGGTGATGTGATGCGCCGTGCCCGGCTGGAAGAGGGCATGTATACCCGGCTGCGGGATGTGCCGGCCGAAGAGCTGTCTGGTCTGTCGCTCAAGCACCCGCTTGCCTGCGCCGAAGGTGCAAACGGCGAATGGGATGACCTGCGCGATTTCCGTGCCGCCGATTTCGTGACCGACGAAGAAGGCACTGGATTTGTCCATTGCGCGCCGTCCCACGGGATGGAGGAATACGACCTTTATCGCGATCTTGGCATGCTGGATCAGGTCATCACCTATAACGTGATGGATGATGGCTCTTTCCGGGCCGATCTGCCGTTTTTCGGTGGCAAATACATCCTCAACCGCAAGGGCGGTGAGGGTGATGCAAACAAGGCCATCATCGACAAGCTGGTCGAGGTTGGCGGGCTACTCGCGCGGGGCAAGATCAAGCACAGCTATCCGCATAGCTGGCGGTCCAAGGCGCCGGTGATCTATCGCAACACGCCGCAATGGTTCGCCGCCATCGACCGCAAGGTAGGTGACGGTCAGGACGCGTTTGGCGAGACGATCCGCGACCGCGCGCTGAAATCCATCGACGAACTGGTGCAGTGGACGCCCAAGACGGGGCGTAACCGCCTGTATTCGATGATCGAGGCGCGGCCTGACTGGGTGCTGAGCCGTCAACGCGCTTGGGGCGTGCCGCTCACCTGCTTTGTCAAGAAGGGCGCAAAGCCGACCGACGCTGACTATCTGTTGCGGGACGAGACTGTGAACGCCCGCATTCTTGAGGCGTTCGAGGCCGAAGGCGCAGACGCGTGGTACAAACCCGGCGCGACAGAGCGGTTCCTTGGCAATGACTATGACCCGAACGAATGGGAGAAGGTCGACGACATTCTGGACGTCTGGTTCGACAGCGGCTCGACCCATGCCTTTGTGCTGCGTGACCGCGAGGACGGGTCCGAGGACGGGTTGGCCGATCTCTATCTCGAAGGGACGGACCAGCATCGCGGGTGGTTCCATTCCTCGATGCTACAGGCGTGTGGGACCATTGGGCGCGCGCCGTACCGGGGTGTGCTGACGCATGGGTTCACGCTGGACGAGAAGGGCAACAAGATGTCCAAATCGCTTGGCAACACCGTCGCACCCGAAGAGGTGGTCAAGCAATACGGTGCCGATATCCTGCGGCTTTGGGTGGCGCAGTCGGATTATACCGGCGATCTGCGGATCGGGCCAGAGATCCTCAAGGGCGTGGCAGACGGCTATCGCCGGTTGCGCAACACCATGCGCTTTATGCTGGGCGCGCTGTCGCATTTCCGTGAGGAAGATCGCGTCGATCCCGCGGACATGCCCGAGCTGGAACAGTGGGTGCTGCACCGGCTGGCAGAACTGGATCACAAAGTGCGCACAGGCTACGCGGCCTATGATTTTCAGGGTGTGTTCCAGACGCTGTTCAACTTTGCCACGGTGGAATTGTCGGCCTACTACTTCGATATCCGCAAGGATGCGCTGTACTGCGATGCTGACACCGCCCGCCGCCGTGCCGCGCGCACGGTGATGGATTTGCTCTTTCACCGGTTGACCACATGGCTGGCGCCGGTGCTGGTCTTCACCATGGAAGAGGTCTGGCTGGAGCGGTTCCCGGGTGAGGACAACTCGGTGCATCTGGTGGACATTCCCGAAACGCCTGCGGATTGGCTGAATGCCCCCTTGGCGGAGAAATGGGCAGGAGTCCGCCGTGCGCGCCGCGTTGTGACCGCCGCGCTGGAGGTACAACGCACCGACAAGGTCATCGGGGCCAGCCTAGAGGCCGCGCCGGTGGTGCATGTCGAGGATTCGGGTTTGTTGGATATCCTGAAATCGGTGAATTTCGACGATATCTGCATCACGTCGGATATCCGTCTGACGGGTGATCCCGCCCCGGCAGAGGCCTATCGCCTGCCCGAAACGCCGGGTATTTCGGTGGTGTTCGAGCGTGCCATCGGTGAGAAATGCCAGCGCTGCTGGAAGATCCTGCCAGATGTCGGCCAGCACGCCCATCCGGGCACATGCAGCCGCTGTAATGACGCGCTGTCCTGAGCAAAAAACGTAGGGTGGGCAACTTGCCCACCCTGCCGGACGGCCTGACAGAAGCCGATATCGCCGACGCGTTAATGGATCTTGCCCATCGGCGCGGTGCTGACAAAAGCTTTTGTCCGTCAGAGGTTGCGCGCGGACTGTCCCCAGACTGGCGCCCTCTTATGCCCATGATCCGGCACATCGCCGCAACCCTGCCGTTAAAGGCCACGCAACGCGGTGCGCCGGTCGATCCGGTTGAGGCCCGTGGGCCGATCCGTCTGTCGCTGCGTTAGGGGTTACCCTGCTTGGCTGTCGTCCTGCCATGTAGGGTGGAACCGGCCTGCGGGTGACAGTGTGAAAATCTCGAACCCGTCCGCCGTGACACCGATGGAATGCTCGAACTGCGCCGACAGGGACTTGTCACGGGTCACCGCTGTCCAGTCATCGGACAGCACTTTTGTCTCTGGCCGACCCAGATTGACCATCGGCTCGATGGTAAAGAACATGCCCTCTTCGAGCACAGGCCCGGTGCCCGGACGCCCGTAATGCA
>CBFHML010000048.1:0-5004 GCA_965656855.1 Roseovarius sp. | reverse complement strand
ATTTACGGCGCGGAGTTCTGGGAGAGCCTGTGCGCCGTGACACCCGATGCTGCGGGCTATCTGCGCGTGTCGCTGATGTGGGTGCTAATGGCGGGCGGTATGATGGCCCCCACTGCGCTGCCCGCCTTTGCCACGTATGACGACCTTGGACAAAGCGGGCCCACGCGCTTTGGGACGTTGATTGCGGGATATCTCGCTGTCTGGATCGGGTTCTCGTTGCTGGCGGCGGCGCTGCAGATGGGGCTTTTTGCGCTCGACCTGATCAGCGCCTTTGGCGATAGCCGATCGACACTGCTGTCGGCGGGCCTGCTGGCGGTGGCGGGGCTTTATCAGTTCAGCGCGCTCAAGGAGGCGTGTCTTGCGAAATGCCGCGCGCCGCTGATGTTTTTCTTTCAGCATTGGGATGAAGGGCCATGGCGCATGGGTCTGCGGCTGGGGGCTGTCTGTCTCGGGTGTTGCTGGGCTCTGATGCTCCTCGCTTTTGTGGGCGGCGTGATGAACCTCGCCTTTATGGGGCTGGCCATGCTGATCATGATTACCGAAAAACTGCCCGATTTGGGCAGCTACCTGACAAAACCACTGGGCGTTCTGCTTTTGACAGCGTCCATCGCGACCGCGCTTGGCGTGGGCATCTGACACAAAGGAGACCGGCAATGGCAACTGACAACACGGATATGGCGACACGGGCAGACACGGCAACGCCGCAAGCGGCCCCCGGCACAACACCATGGGCCATCAAGGGTGAATTGATCCTGAATTGCAACTGCACCGTCTTTTGCCCCTGTGTTATCTCGCTGGGCGATCATCCGCCAACCGAAGGCTATTGCATGGGTTGGGCGGGTATCCGCATCGACGAGGGGCATTTCGGCGATGAGAATCTGTCGGGGCTGAACGTCGGGCTTTTGCTTGAAATCCCCGGCAAGATGGCGCGCGGCAACTGGAAGGCGGCGGCCTATATAGATGAGCGCGCGTCTGACGAGGCCTATCAGGGTTTGATGGACATCATGAGCGGCAAGGCGCGGGGCACGACGGGCCTGTTCAAAATGCTGGTAAGCGAATTCCTTGGCGCTGAACGTGCGCCCATCACCTTTGAGACAGAAGGCAAAACCCGGCGGCTTATGGTGGGGCGGGCGATCAACGGCTCTGTCACACCGGTTGCGGGGGGCGATGGCGGCGATATCGTCGTGCATAACACAAAGTATTGGATGGGCCCCGACATCACCGTCGCCCGCGCCGAACAGGGCCGCGTGCGCGCCTATGGCAGGGTATGGGATCTGGAGGGGCGCTCTGCCGAAATCTGCCAGATCGACTGGAAAGGCCCCTGAGAGCGAAAGGCCGGGCGATGATCACGCCTGAATACTGCCGCAGGATGGCACGCTACAACGCTTGGCAGACGGGCCAATACGCCGAGTTGCTCAAACCCCTGCCTCTGGCCGGGTTGACGCAGGACCGGGGCGCGTTTTTCTGCTCGATCCTTGGCACGCTCAATCATCTTCTTTGGGCGGACCGGATCTGGATGAGCCGCATCGACCCCTCGGTCGAGCCGCCAGAAGGGGGCATCGCCGAGAGCGTGCAATTGTGCCCCAATTTGGGGGTGTGGCATGCTGAGCGGTATCATCTGGACGGCAAGATCGGCCATTGGGCCACCTGCCTGCGCGCAGTGGACCTGACCGGCGATCTGCGCTTTTACTCTGCCAGCCTCCAAGCTGAGACGTGCAAACCGCTCGCGGACTGCATTGCGCATATGTTCAATCACCAGACACATCATCGTGGCCAGATCCACGCGATGATGACCGCCGCGGGGCTTTCCGCGCCGGTATCGGATCTTTTTCTCCTGCCGGAGTGACGCGCATGACGCTTCCTTTCCTGTCCCCCTCGCGCCGCCTGCGCCGCACGCCCTTTTCCGACGGCGTCGAAGCAGCGGGCGTCAAAGCCTATACGATCTACAACCACATGCTTTTGCCGACCGTGTTCCGCTCTGTCCAAGAGGATTACCGCCACCTCAAGGAGGCGGTGCAGATCTGGGATGTGTCCTGCGAGCGTCAGGTGGAATTGCGCGGCCCCGATGCCGGGCGGCTGATGCAAATGCTGACCCCGCGCGATCTGCGCGGCATGTCGCCGGGGCAATGTTACTATGTGCCCATCGTCGACGAAACGGGTGGCATGCTCAACGATCCGGTGGCGGTGAAACTGTCCGAAGAACGCTGGTGGATTTCGATTGCCGACAGTGATCTGCTGTATTGGGTCAAGGCCACGGTGCATGGCTGGCGGCTGGACGTGCTGGTGGATGAGCCTGATATCTCGCCGCTCGCGGTGCAGGGGCCAAAGGCGGATGACCTGCTGGCGCGTGTGTTTGGCGATAGCGTGCGCGACATCAAGTTTTTCCGCTTTAATGAGTATCAGTTCATGGGGCGTGATCTGGTGATCGCGCGCTCTGGCTATTCCAAGCAGGGCGGGTTCGAGATTTACGTGAACGGCCATGATATCGGCATGCCGCTGTGGAACGCGCTGATGGAGGCGGGGCAGGATCTGGACGTGCATGCGGGCTGCCCCAACCTGATCGAGCGGGTCGAAAGCGGGCTGCTTAGCTATGGCAACGACATGACCGATGACAACACGCCCCATGAATGTGGGCTGGGCCGGTTCTGTAACACGCAATCGGCCATCGGCTGTATCGGTCGCGATGCCCTGCTGCGGGTCGCCAAGGAAGGGCCGATTCAACAGGTCCGCCCCATCGCCATCGACGGCCCGCCCGTGCCGGGCTGTGACCGGTGGTGGCCGCTGTGGTCCGGCAAAAAAGAGGTGGGCCGGGTGAGTTCCGCCGCATGGAGCCCGGATTTCAACACCAATGTGGCCATCGGGATGGTCAAGATGACCCACTGGGACGAGGACACCGTGCTGCAGGTCTATACCCCCGACGGGAAACGCGAGGCGGTGGTGCAGGACAAGTTCTGGAACAGCTGAGGCGCACGCCCGGTTGAACTGTCGGCCATTTGCGTATTTTAAGACCAATGAAAGCGGGCCGCAGGCCTGCGACAGAATAAAGGAGACGGATCATGTTCAACGCGCTGATCGTGGAAAAGGACGAGGAAACCGGCAAAACCGCAGCAGCGGTACAGCAGATTTCCGACGCGGACCTGCCCGACGCAGAGGTGACGGTGGCGGTCGACTACTCCACCGTGAACTACAAGGACGGGCTGTGCATCGGGCCGGGCGGTGGTCTTGTGCGCAATTACCCGCATGTGCCGGGGATAGATTTCGCAGGCACCGTCGAGGCAAGCTCGGATGACCGCTACAAGCCCGGCGACAAGGTCGTTCTGACCGGCTGGCGCGTGGGTGAGGCGCATTGGGGCGGCTATTCGCAAAAGGCGCGGGTCAAGGCCGACTGGCTGGTGCCGCTGCCCGAGGGTCTGGATACCCGTCAGGCAATGGCCGTGGGCACCGCCGGTTTCACCGCGATGCTGGCCGTGATGGCGCTTGAGGATCATGGTCTGACACCCGGTGGCAAGCCTGTGCTGGTCACGGGGGCGGCGGGCGGTGTCGGCTCTGTCGCCACGGCGATCCTTGCCAAGTTGGGCTATGATGTGGCCGCCGTGACAGGCCGGCCCGAGCAGGCGGAGTATCTCAAGGCTCTGGGGGCCACGCAGATTGTGCCGCGCGAAGATCTGACCGAGGTGACCCGCAAACCGCTGGAAAGCGAGAACTGGTCAGGCTGCATTGACGCGGTTGCGGGTGCGATGCTGGGCCGTGTGCTCAAGCAGATGGAATACGGCACCTCGGTCGCGGCCATCGGTCTGGCGGGCGGGGCGGCCATTGATGGCGCGCTGATCACCCCCTTTATCCTGCGCGGTGTGAACCTCTTGGGGATCGACAGCGTGATGCAGCCTTATGCCAACCGTCTGCGCGCATGGGAGCGGATCGCAAGCGACCTGCCGATGGACAAGCTGGAAGCGATGGTGCAGCCCGCGACCCTGTCGGACCTGCCGCAACTGGGCCGTGACATCCTCAAGGGTCAGGTGAAGGGGCGTGTTGTCGTAGATGTCAACGCCTGACACTCTTAATATCCGGCTGGTGCGCGACAGTGATTTTAGCGCGCTCTGGCCGGTCCTGCGCGACGTGGTGCGCGCAGGCGATACCTATGCGATCGAGCCAGCCCTCTCGCAGGGGATGCTGATGCGCTATTGGTGCGAAACGCCGCGCGCGACCTACGTGGCCGAGGCCGATGGCGAGATCCTTGGCACCTATTACATCAAGACCAATCAGGCCGGTGGCGGCGCGCATGTGTGCAATTGCGGCTATATCACCGCGTCACATGCCCAAGGTAGGGGCGTGGCGCGGGCGATGTGCACCCATAGCCAGACCGTCGCGCGCGATCTGGGCTATCTGGCGATGCAGTTCAATTTCGTCGTATCCACGAACGAGACCGCGCTGCGGCTCTGGGCCTCTATGGGATTTGAGACGGTGGGGCGCCTGCCATCGGCGTTTCACCACCCCGTCGCGGGCTATGTGGACGCCTTTGTGCTCTATAAATGGCTGGGCGCGCCCGACTGAGGGCAGTTTTCGGGAAATCATGGAACAATCCCTGCGGCACAGGCCCCGCATAGGGTGCTTTGTGCGAATCACTTGATGAAACTTCCATGATTCACATGGGAAAACGTCTGTGATATGCCTTTTCAGACTGGTTTTTGATCCAGTTCAGGAAAAAAATTGGGAAAGCTTGGGAAAATCCATCAGCATTTCTGCATCACTATATGTTGTGTTCAAAGTTGACCTAACGTCTAGGTAGTGCGGCGGAACTGGTGTAATCCTGACATCGCCTTGTTTTAAAGACGGCTTGTTGGCAAGGTTTTGGATGCGGGTCCAGTAAAAAACCATTGCTTCCCATGAATTCCCATGTCATCCATGAACCCACGATGAGGACGGGACGACAAACAGGGGCACCAAACAAGACCCCGACAGAGACATCCCAAGTCAGGTTTCATACAGGCACCCGCTTTCATCGAA
>CBFHML010000047.1:0-9132 GCA_965656855.1 Roseovarius sp. | reverse complement strand
GGGGACCACGCGTCGCGCAGGCCGCCGAATAGCTGTCATCGAAATTTCACGCGATCCGGTCATTTTTGTCGTAGATAAGATGCGAGTACGCGAATCAAGGACGGAAAAGACAGATGCGCCAAGACAGGCACATTGCCCGAGACATAAGTTATTCCCATTCTGCTCAGACCCGCAGTGGACGCGCCCTGATCCGTACGATGGAAAATTTGACGGGCCGTATACGCCTGATCAAGCGCGCGTCGGGCTACGAGGCGGAGGTCGCGGCAGGCCGGAATTTCTGGCAGGTCATAACCGAGCGCTATGGCCTTTCGCTCGATATCGTCGGTGGCAGCCTTGACAACATCCCGCGAGAGGGGCCGCTGATCCTGATTGCGAACCATCCCTATGGCATTCTCGACGGGATGATGATGGGGCGTATCCTTGACGAGACACGCGGCGATTTTCGCATTCTGGCGAATTCCGTCTTTACCAAGTCGCCTGACCTCAATGAGGTTGTCCTGCCAGTCAGTTTCGACGAGACGAAAGAGGCGCTCGCGCTCAATCTCAAAACGCGCAAGACCGCACTCAGCTATCTTGCGGGCGGGGGGGCTATCGGCATTTTCCCCGGCGGTATGGTCAGTACGGCCGCCAAGCCCTTTGCACAGCCGATGGACCCAAACTGGCGCGGGTTTACCGCCCGCATGATCGCCAAATCCGGGGCGACGGTGGTGCCGATCTTTTACGAAGGCCATAACAGCCGGGTGTTTCAGGTGGCCAGCCATCTGCATGTGACCCTGCGGATGGGTCTGTTGATTAAGGAATTCGGCAAGCGGGTGGATACGCCGGTGCGCGCCGTGATCGGCAAGCCTATCGACCGCGACGAACTCTTGGCGCGCGCAGGCGACACGAAATCCCTCATGGCGTTTCTGCGTCACAAGACGTATGAGCTGAGCACGCGCCCGGTCAACCCGGACGCGGTTGGCTTCGACTACGAGTAGGGACGCGCGCCGCGCGACAATAACATGGCGGTGGGACTTTTCGACAGCGGGCTTGGCGGCCTGACGGTGCTGGATGCGGTGGAAAAGCGGCTTCCTGATCTGCCGGTCGTGTATCTGGGCGACAATGCCAATGCGCCGTATGGCGTGCGCGATGCCGAGGATATCAACGCGCTGACCTCTGCCCATGTGCACCGCCTGTGGCATGAAGAGGGGTGCAATCTTGTCGTTCTGGCCTGCAACACGGCCTCTGCTGCGGCCCTGCGCCGGATGCAAGAGGCCGGCGTGCCCGAGGGCAAGCGCGTGCTGGGGGTCTTTGTGCCGTTGATCGAGGCGCTGACCGAACGCCAATGGGGGGATAATTCCCCGCCGCGTGAGGTGGCGTTGAAACATGCCGCCCTTTTTGCCACACCCGCGACCGTATCGAGCCGCGCGTTTCAGCGCGAACTGGCGTTTCGCGCCATCGGCGTGGACGTAGAGGCGCAAGCCTGTGGCGGGGTTGTCGATGCCATCGAGGATGGCGACATGATCCTTGCGGAGGCGCTTGTGCGCAGCCATGTGGACGCGCTCAAACGCAAGATGCCCACCCCCGAAGCCGCGGTTCTGGGCTGTACGCATTACCCGCTGATGGAACATGTCTTTCAGCAGGCGTTGGGCCCGGATGTGCAGGTGTTTTCACAGCCACGTCTTGTTGCGGACAGTCTTGCCGATTATCTGGCCCGTCGGCCCGATATGGTGGGCGAGGGGACGGGCACACGCTTTCTCACCACCGGCGAGCCCAAGCGCGTGTCGGATCGCGCCACACAATTTCTACGCCGTCAGATCGACTTTTCGGCCGCTTAGGGCGGTTGCAGTTGCGGCACCGCGCGTTTTTTCCTATTTCCGTCTGAGCACAGAAAAGAGGTCCCATGACCCAGAAGATCGCCATTCTCGGCGCGTCGGGCTATACCGGCGCGGAACTTGTCCGGCTCATCGCCACCCATCCGGGGCTAGAGATTGCGGCGCTGTCGGCCAATTCCAAGGCCGGGCAAAGCATGGCACAGGTGTTTGCGCATCTGCGCCATCTGGACCTGCCGGATCTGGTGACCATCGACCAGATCGATTTTGCCGGGATCGACCTGTGCTTTTGCGCGCTGCCGCACAAGACCAGCCAAGAGGTGATTTCGAACCTGCCGCGCGACCTGCGGATTGTGGATCTGTCTGCTGATTTTCGTCTGCGCGATCCGGCGGCCTATGAGACATGGTACGGCAATCCCCACGCCGCGCCCGAGTTACAGAAAGAGGCGGTCTACGGCCTGACCGAATTTTACCGCGACGACATCCGCGAAGCGCGACTGGTGGCGGGCACGGGGTGTAACGCCGCGACCGGTCAATATCTGTTGCGCCCGCTGATCGAGAGCCGCCTGATCGATCTTGACCACATCATTCTTGATCTCAAATGCGGCGTGTCCGGCGCGGGGCGCAGTCTTAAGGAAAATCTGCTGCATGCGGAACTCTCTGAGGGGTATCACCCCTATGCGGTGGGCGGCACGCACCGGCATCTGGGCGAGTTCGATCAGGAATTCAGCGCGGTTGCGGGGCGGGATGTGCGGATCCAGTTCACGCCGCATCTGCTGCCGGCCAATCGCGGCATTCTCGCCACCGGCTATGTGCTGGGTGACGCAGAGGCGATCCATGCGGCCTTTGCCACAGCCTATATGAATGAGCCTTTTCTGCATGTCCTGCCACTGGGTGAGGTGCCCAGCACGCGGCATGTGCGCGGCAGCAATTTTTGCCATATCGGTGTGGTGGCCGACCGTATCCCCGGGCGCAGCATCGTCGTTGCGGCGCTTGATAACCTGACCAAGGGATCGAGCGGCCAAGCCTTGCAAAACGCGAATCTGATGTTAAATATTCCAGAGACCGAGGGCCTGATGCTGGCCCCTGTCTTCCCGTGAAAACAGGATTGCAAGGGGTGCAGGCCAATGAAATCGCTTAAGAAAAAGCGCCGCATACAGATCGTTGCCATGGCATGTGTGGCGCTGGTGATATCTACCGCGCTGATCGGTTACGCCATGCGCGACGGCATCAATTTCTTCCGCTCACCCAGTCAGATCATGGCCGAACCGCCGGAACCCACGGAAATGTTCCGGATCGGCGGGCTCGTCGAAGAGGGCTCTCTGAAGCGCGGAGAAGGGGCGACGATCAACTTCAAGGTCACGGATGGTGGCGCGTCTGTTCCGGTCACCTATACCGGGGTTTTGCCGGATCTTTTCGAAGAAAATCAGGGCATGGTCGGCACCGGCACGTTTGACGGCATGACCTTTCGCGCGACAGAGATCCTCGCCAAGCATGACGAGGATTACATGCCCAAGGAGGTGGTCGACGCGCTCAAAGAGCAGGGCATCTACAAAGAGCCGAGCGGTAGCTAATCCGCCTGTTAACCTTCTCCCGCCCAGTCTTTTCGCACCGAAACGGCGCGAAAGGTGGGCCAGATGCACAGCGTTTCCCAGATTGCCAAAGACATTATCGCCCGTGAGGGCGGCTATGTGAACGATCCCGACGATCCCGGTGGGGCCACGAAATTCGGCGTGACGATACATACGATGCGGCGCCTCGGACTTGATCTTGACGGGGATGGGCGCGTCGGCGTCCGCGATGTAAAGGCGCTGAGCCGGGATCAGGCCGAGGCGATTTTTGTCGAGCATTACTTTGCCAAGCCCGGTATAGCCGCATTGCCGCAGCCGGTGCAGGCCAGCGTGTTTGACATGTATGTCAATGCGGGCGCGCGCGCGGTCATTCTGTTGCAACAGGTCATCGCCAGCTTTGGTCATAGCGTCGAGGCCGATGGCATCATCGGCCCGCAGACCATCGCCGCGGCGCGCGCGGCCTTTGATCAGGCGCCAGAGCATTTCGCCGACGCCTATGGGATTGCCCGGCGCAATTTCTATTTCCGTCTTGCCGACCGCCGCCCCACGATGCGCAAATACGCCCGCAGCCGGGCAGGTGGCAAAGGCGGCTGGATCACCCGCGCCGAAGAGTTCATCTCGCCCCGCTTTCATCTCGATGCGGCGGCCTTTGACGACCGGGTGCGTGCATGGGTCTGATCGAGCGCGCGCTGTCGCTGGTTTTTGGTGGTGAGCGTAATGCCATCGCCGAGACGGCCGAAGTCTTTCGCATCAATGCAGACAGTGCCGATGCCCGCGCCGCCGAGTTGCAGGGTGCGGCGCTCAGCCAGTTGGCGGCGGAATTCGCGCGGGAGCGCAAAGGTTGGTACGACCGGTTCATCGACGGTCTGAACCGCGTGCCGCGTCCGGCGATGGCGCTTGGTACGCTGGCGCTTTTCATTGCCGCGATGGTGGATCCGATCTGGTTTTCCGAGCGGATGCAGGGCATTTCATTGGTGCCAGAGCCGCTTTGGTGGTTGCTGGGGGCGATTGTCAGCTTTTATTTCGGTGCGCGGCATCAGGCCAAGGGGCAGGAATTTCAGCGCTCTATCGCGAGCACCATGGCGCGCACATCACAGGTGGTGAGCAATATCGACGCGCTGCGTGCGTTTGATGCCGGTGGTCAAAAGGGGCCGCAACCGGCCTTGCCCAATCCCGAGGTCGACAACCCGGCCCTGACGGAGTGGCAGCGCCAAAAGGCCTGACCCCCCGCGACAATGTGATCCCATGCCGCATCCGAATCCCGTTGGAGGACGCGGCATGGCAGCGTATACTTTGTGCATGATTACAGAACTCGGTCACTTCGCCCTCATCCTCGCGTTCCTCATCGCGTGCTTTCAAACCGTTGTCCCGCTTGTCGGCGCCCATAAACGATGGCCGGGCTGGATGGCAGCTGCGGAACCGGCGGCAACGCTGCAATTCCTGCTGACGGCGGGGTCGTTCATGGCCTTGATGTGGGCCTTCATCATTTCCGATTTCTCGGTTCAGTTGGTTGTGAACAACAGTCATTCCGACAAGCCGATGCTCTACAAGATCACCGGAACATGGGGCAACCATGAGGGGTCCATGCTTCTCTGGGTGCTGATTCTCACGCTGTTCGGCGCCTTTGCCGCGTGGTTCGGTGGCAATCTGCCCCCCACGCTCAAGGCGCGCGTTCTGGCGGTGCAGGCCTCTATTGCGGTGGCGTTCTTCGCCTTCATAATCTTCACCTCAAATCCGTTTTTGCGCATGCAGGTGCCGCCCTTTGACGGGCAGGACCTGAACCCGCTGTTGCAGGACCCCGGTCTCGCCTTTCATCCGCCATTTCTGTACCTCGGCTATGTCGGGCTCTCGATGACCTTTTCCTTTGCGGTTGCCGCATTGATCGAGGGGCGCGTTGATGCCGCATGGGGACGCTGGGTTCGCCCCTACACGTTGGCGGCTTGGGTTTTTCTGACCATTGGTATCGCACTTGGCTCTTGGTGGGCCTATTACGAGCTTGGCTGGGGCGGCTTCTGGTTCTGGGATCCGGTGGAAAATGCCTCGTTCATGCCGTGGCTTATTGCGGTCGCGCTCTTGCACTCGGCTATCGTGGTGGAAAAGCGCGAGGCGCTCAAAAGCTGGACAATCCTGTTGGCCATCATCGCGTTCGGCTTTTCCATGATCGGCGCCTTTATCACACGGTCGGGCGTGCTGACCTCTGTGCATGCGTTCGCAACAGACCCTGATCGGGGCATGTTCCTGCTGATGATCACAGCGTTCTTCATGTTGGTGGGCCTGACGCTGTTTGCGGCGCGCGCGCAGGCGATGCAGGCCAAGGGCGTGTTCTCATTGGTCAGCCGCGAGTCGGGGCTGGTGGCCAACAACGTGATCCTCGCCGTTTCGGCCTTTGTGGTCTTTGTCGGCACGATCTGGCCGCTCGTGGCTGAGATCTTCTTTGATCGCAAGCTGTCTGTCGGGGCGCCGTTCTTCAATCTTGCCTTTTCGCCCTTTATGCTGGTGCTTGGCCTGATTGTGCCCTTGGGTGCGATGATGCCGTGGAAACGCGCCAATCTTTCGCGCACGATCCGCCCCTTGCGTCTCGCCTTTATTCTGGCGGTTGCGGTGGGTGGCCTGGCCTGGGCGATGCAGACAGAGCGCAGCCTGCTGGGGCCGATTGGGCTTTTTCTGGCGGCGTGGCTTGTTTCCGGCTCTGCCGTTGATATCTGGAGCCGTACAGGACGGGGACCAAACCGTCTTGGGCGTCTGACGCGCCTGCCGCGCGCCGATTGGGGCAAAGCGGTTGCCCATGCGGGCCTTGGGGTGACCATGGCTGGTGTCGCTGGCATGATGGCGTGGGAGAAAGAGGACATCCGTGTCGCGCAGATCGGCGAAAGCTTTGAGGTGTCGGGATTCACGCTGACGCTGGAGGATGTGCGCCAAGCGCCGGGTCCGAACTATCGCTCGACCATGGCAGAGGTCACTCTGGCGCGAAACGGCCGTGAAATCGGCACGCTCTTCCCGGAAAAGCGGGTCTATCCGGTTGCGGCGATGCCCACGACCGAGGCGGCGCTCGATATCGGGTTCTGGCGGGATGTTTACGTGGTTATCGGTGACCCTCAGGCAACTGGCGGGTGGGCTGTGCGCACCTATTACAAGCCGCTTGCCAACTGGATCTGGGGTGGCTCCATCCTTATGGCTATCGGCGGTTTGCTGTCGCTGACGGATCGGCGGTACCGGGTCGCGGCGGGCAATCGCCGCCGGGACACCACGGCAGCGGGGGTGCCAGCGGAATGAAGCGGCTTTTGATCTGCCTGTGCCTGATGGCGGCGCCTGCGTTTGCGGTGCAGCCCGATGAGATCCTCGAAGATCCCGCGCTCGAAGAGCGGGCGCGGGATATATCGGGCGGGCTGCGCTGTCTTGTGTGCCGAAATGAGAGCATCGACGAGTCCGATGCGGAACTGGCGCGTGATCTGCGTCTTTTGGTGCGTGAGCGTCTCTTGGAGGGCGACAGCAACGAAGAGGTCGTTGATTATGTGGTGGACCGCTATGGGGAGTACGTGTTGCTGACCCCCCTGACGGGCGGGTCCAACCTGATACTGTGGCTGGCTGGACCGGGCATGTTGTTGGTCGGCGCGGGGCTTGGTGCGGCCTATATCCGCCGTCGATCCGCCACGCCGGAACCGCAGATCGACAGCCTGTCGACCGAAGAGCAAGAGCGCCTGCGCCGGATCATGGAAGACTGACGCGCCGTTCTGCATTGCAATTCCTTGCTGTGACCGGTTGAGTGTGCCCAAACCGGCATGGAGGCTTTGGTTACAGTGAAAGAGTATCAGACAATCACGCTCGACCTTGACGATGGCATTGCGGTGCTGCGCCTGAACAGGCCCGACAAGATGAATGCGCTCTCGGCCCAGATGCGCGCCGAAATCACGGACGGGGTGGGTGTCGCCGCACAAAAGGCGCGCGTGCTGGTGATGACCGGAAATGGCAAGGCGTTTTGCTCGGGGCAGGATCTGTCGGATAGTGGCGATCTGTCGGCGTTGGATCTGGAACGAGTGCTGCGCGATGAATAC
Organism: Roseovarius sp.; assembly: GCA_965656855.1. Taxonomy (GTDB): domain Bacteria; phylum Pseudomonadota; class Alphaproteobacteria; order Rhodobacterales; family Rhodobacteraceae; genus Roseovarius. The sequence goes on along the minus strand of CBFHML010000047.1, from coordinate 1,698 downwards.
GAGCCGATGTTGCGCGCCATTGGCGATTGCCCCATCCCCACAATTTCTGCGGTGAACGGTCCCGCAGCAGGGGCCGGTGCCAATCTTGCGCTCATGGCCGATGTGGTGATCGCCACGCAGAGCGCATATTTCCTTCAGGCGTTTACCCGTATTGGCCTCATGCCCGATGCTGGCGGCACGTTTTGGCTGCCCCGGCAGATGGGCGCGGCCAAGGCGATGGGGGCCGCCCTTTTTGCCGAGCCGATCAGCGCGCAACAGGCGGATGATTGGGGCATGATCTGGGAGGCTGTCGACGACGACAGCTTTGACGCGCAGTGGCACAAGCGGGCGACGCATCTGGCGAACGGGCCAAGCGTGGCCTATGCCAACCTCAAGCAGGCGATCCGTGGGACGTGGGACAATGATCTTGCCACTCAGCTCGACCTTGAAGCGCAGTTGCAAGGCGCTTGCGGCGGCTCTCGCGATTTCAAGGAAGGCGTGCTTGCCTTTCTGGAAAAGCGACCACCCAGCTATGAGGGCCGCTGAAAAGAGCATCACGCGTCACGCGGCATAGCGCCCGACCACCACGTTGAGCAGGGAAAAATCCGGGCTGGCCCCGCGCAGCACGGCGATGTTCTGACCGTCGGCACGGATCGTCGTTACGCCGGTCTGGCTGTCGCGCAGAATGTCCAGTTCCGGCACATCCCCGTCGCGGTCATAGACGAAAGACACCACATCCTCGGCCTCGTCGAAATCGGTGATCTCGACCGGGCGGCCGCCCGTGATCCAGTCACCCAAGGAAAATTCATCCGCCCCCGCGCCGCCGGTCACGACATCATCACTGCCTGCCACGACCGTGTCATTGCCATCGCCAAGTTCGACAAGATCACCCTCGTCAGAGGCGCGGGGCAGGTCGTAGTCGAATATGACGTCGTCGATATCGCCTGTCTCTGCCGAACTGCGCAGCGCCGTCTCAGAGATGATATTCGCGCTTTCCACAAAGTCATTTCCGGTACCGGCCAGAATCTCATCTGGTCCGGTGCCCCCAATGACAACGTCATCGCCGCCGCCACTGGTCAGGATATCGGCGCCATTCAGCCCCAATAGCCAGTCTGCGCCATCGCCACCGGCCAGCAGATCCGCGTCATCGGTCCCGACCACCAGATCGCCGGGCTCTTGCCCGTTATCAGGGGGCGGCGCCGCCTGTGGCTGATCCTCCGCCTCACCACCGGCCAGCCCGGTCAGACCGCTTAGCGCGCCGCCGATCAGCAACAATATCGTCAGAATTCCCATGACGCCCCTCATGTCTGTATCTAAGGGACAGACTGTGCGACAGGGCTCAAGATACGGTAAACGGCGCCGCGGTTTCCCGGGCGCCGTTTAGGTAAAACTCTAGGTATGTGCCGGGATTAGCGGTTTTCCATATCCACGTAATCACGCGCCGTGGACCCGGTATAAAGCTGACGTGGGCGCCCGATTTTCAGCTGTGGATCGCCGATCATTTCCTTCCACTGGGAAATCCAGCCGACCGTGCGGCTGACGGCAAAGATCGGTGTGAACATCGAGGTGGGAAAGCCCATCGCCTCAAGGATGATGCCGGAGTAGAAATCCACGTTCGGGAATAGCTTTTTCTCCGAGAAATAGGGATCTTCCAGCGCGGCCTTTTCGAGGGCTTTGGCGACCTGAAGAGTCGGGTTGTCCTCGATCCCCAAAAGGTCG
>CBFHML010000046.1:0-27085 GCA_965656855.1 Roseovarius sp. | reverse complement strand
GCGAGATCAAGGGGCTGGAAACATGCCCCGAGGACAGTTTTCACATGGTGTTTCATGCGGGCACACGCGAAGACAAGGGCCGGATCCTTGCCAGCGGGGGACGCGTGCTGAACGTGACCGCGCGGGGCGATAGTCTGGCCGAGACGGTTGAGCGCTGTTATGCGATGGTCGACAGGATCGACTGGCCCGAAGGGTTCTGCCGGCGCGATATCGGCTGGCGGGCGCTGTGACCGGATCCGGATCGGATCGCGAAGAGCGATCCGACCGGAGCGAGGGGCGCTGCCCCTCACGTTGAAATCCTTTCAGACTTTCAACGCTCTCCCCGAGGTATTTTCGGCCAGATGAAGGGTCAGGGACAGATGAGAGCTGTGTCGAGGCTGGCAGGGTCTTGGTAAGGGCCAAGGTCGCGGGTGTTCAGGCGGTCATCCTTTAGGCGGCTCGACAAGATGCGAGTCCAGTCGCCGCTTGCTGTCACGATCTCTGGCCCGGTGCCGCAATCGCGCAGGCCACCTGCGATGAAATCCCATCCGATCCGGTGGTTGGTATGACCCGGCTGGCTGGTGACCTGTGACAACGCGCCCTCGCGGTAACGCCAGATGCGCAGGGTCTTGGCCAAGTGGGGCCGGTCAATATAGGCGATTTCCACATGGCCATCGCCATCGAGATCAGCAGCCCCCACCGGCGCGAGCCAGCGATTGCGCTGGCCGATATGCGGCGTCGCCGTGATCCGCCCCTCTAGCCCGTACACCGCGAGTCGGGCGCCAAGGCTCTGGCTGGCCTCTACCACGATCACCTCGGGGGCGCCGTCAGCATCCAGATCGGCAAGCCGTGGCGCTGTATCTTCGTAGACAAGGCTGTCTGGCAGGGTGAAGCTGCGGTGGCGGCCATCAGAGAGCCTGATGCGCAGCGCGCCCCATTCCACCGCATCGCCAAGCACCCCGTGGGCGTAGCGTGTGGTGGGGGTCGTATAGCTGGCGGACACGATGATATCTTGCGCAAGCCCTGCGACCGGCGCCGCCAGCCACAGGCACACCGTCAGACCGGCGCGGCGGACACGCGCGGGCCAAGAGCGCATGGCCCGACGCCGCGCCCGCGGCATTTTCAGATTTGCTTTTCGGGCATATGCACCACAAGCCCGTCCAGCGCATCGCTCACCTTGAGCTGGCAGGTCAGGCGCGAGCGTGCGGGATCGGGCTGATAGGCGAAGTCGAGCATGTCTTCTTCCATGTCCTCTTTCGCCGGCAGCTTTTCGAGCCACGCCGGATCGACATAGACGTGACAGGTGGAGCAGGCACAGGCCCCGCCGCAATCCGCCTCGATACCCGGAATGTTATTGTCGCGGGCCCCTTCCATCACGGTCAGGCCATTTGGTACCTCGACCTCGTGTTGGGTGCCGTTGTGTTCGATATAGGTGATTTTCGCCATATTCTGCGTCCTCTCGCCTCGAAACTTCCACGTGCGTTTAGCGAAGCGGCCTGCCCGGCGCCAGTGCGAATTCCGACGCAGGGGGAAAAGAGTTGCACGCGACGTGTTTTGTTCTATTTTTGTTCTTATGAAAGTCATCACCTCCTCGCACTCTGGCCCTTGGCCGCGCCCGCCCTCGGCGCTGGTGGCTGCGCGACTGGATGAGCCGCCAGAGGGTGCGCGGGTCACCGTGGCGGGGCTGGTCATTCTGCGTCAGCGGCCCGGCACGGCCAAGGGTGTGATCTTTCTCACGCTGGAGGATGAGACCGGCGTGGTGAACGTCGTGGTCTGGCGCACCCTTTACGAGACGTTTCGCCGCGCAGTCATCGCCGGGCGATTGTTACGCGTCACGGGCCGGATTCAGCGTGATACGGGCGTGGTGCATGTGGTGGCCGAGCGGATCGAGGATATATCACCGCTTCTTGATCGGCTGCTGACGCCCAAGACAAGTCTTTCGCAAACAGTGAAAACAGGGTAACATCCACACCAAGGCCACAAGGTCATGCCCTATAGAGGCCAGAGCAGATGCGCAGATTTTCCTTTCCCGTCTCCGTGACCGGCCTTGCCGTCGCGCTCGTGCTGCTGTCGGGATGTGGAGCGCCATTGTCGATGTCGTCAGAGCCTGATGTGGTGCAGCGGCTGGATACCGCGCCGCCCGGCGCCGCCCCCGGCCAATGCTGGGGCAAGCATGTCAGCCCCGCCACCGTCGAGACCGTGACAGAGCAGGTCGTGCTGCAACCTGCCGAGATCCTGACCGATGGCACCATCGCAGAGCCGGCCATCTACAAGACCGAAACCAGCCAGCGCATCGTCAAGGAGCGTCAGGAAACCTGGTTCGAGACCCCTTGCGCTGCGGATCTGACACCGGAATTCAACGCTTCGGTACAGCGCGCCCTCAAGGCGCGCGGGCAATATGGTGGGCCGGTGAACGGAATGCTGGATGCGCGCACGCGTGCCGCGATCCGGGCCTATCAAAAGGCGCAGGGACTCGATTCGGGCATTCTGTCGGTGGCCGCCGCCCGCCAGCTAGGGCTGGTCGCCATTCCCCGCGACAGCATGAACTGAGACCACGCGCCACCTGCCCCGCTTAGCGTTTTGCCTCGCGTCGGCACCGCCATTGCTGGATCGGATAGGACAGCGCCGCCACAGCCGCCCCGATCGCCATGACAAACTGCGCCAGATCCAGCGCGCCCATCCGATCCGTGCTGCGATAGAGAAGAAACGCAAAGCTGCCAAACACCGCAGGTCCGCCAAGGACCGCGATGACATAAAACATCCAGAACCCTACCCGCCCTGACAGAAGATGGACCGAGGCATAGGCACAGGCCCAGGATGTGACGAAGATACCTATCCAAGCAAAAAGCATGGTCTACCATGTAGCATGCACCGGATTTTGAAAAGCTGCCGCACCATGTCACGTAGCGCTTAAGCCTTTCTTAACCGTGATTACCGAAAGATTGCGGGCGGAGGTGCGCCCGTGTTCCGACTGATCCCGATTTTCATTCTGATCGCCGTGCAGGCGCAGGCGGGTGCATGGCCACGCGCAGAGGGCGAGACATTTGTGAGCCTTGCTGTCGAAACGGGACCTTTTTCTGTGAACGCCGACATGCAAACCCAACTCATCCAAGCCATCGACGGTTATGCGATGTTATACGTCGAGCGTGGCCTGCCAAATGATACCACCCTTGGTCTGGATGCCACTGGCAAACAAACGGAGCTGACCAAGGCCATCAGTTTTATGCGCTGGCCCATCGCCCTACCGGGCAAAAGCGCGGTCTTGGCGGTGGAATTCGGGCTTGGCATGGCCAACGAGGAATTCGCGCTGCGCCCCGGCCTGTCCTATGGGCGCGGATTCAGCCTCGGGTCCCTGCAAGGCTGGCTTTCCGTTGACGGCCGCGCTCTGCTGATCGACGCAGAACACAGCACACTGGAAGCCGACATGACCTTGGGTTTCAAACCGTGGACAGACCATATGCTGATCTTGCAGTTGCAAACCGGCGCCTCAGCAGAGCATGGCACGCATGCCACCTTCGCGCCGGCTTATGTGTTGCCTGTATCGCCCGGTCGCCACCTCGAAATCGGGATGGCAACCGGGGTCGAGAGCGCCTCTGAGATCAAGGTCAAGCTTGGCCTCTGGCACCGGTTCTGATCAGATCAAATCGTCGATCCGCAACCGCACCATCACCGACCCTTGCACCGGCTGCTCCCAGCGGAAAACCACCTCGTCGTTGTTCGGGCCCTGTTTGCTGTCGTAATAGGGCATGCCGTAATGCGGGTTGCCGTTGCCATCGCGGATCGGCCCGGATGGTATCAACGATTCCACATGTTGCAGCCACGCATTGAACGGCAGCTTTGGACGGGGGGCGATTGTCCAGGCGCGCTGGACACTGGCCTCGGTATGTTCATAGACCAACGGGTTCTCAACCCGATCGCGAACATTGTGAAAGATATTGTCGCCGATGCGGATATTCCGGAACCGCTCGAAATTCATCGTCGCAAAGGTGGTGTCGATGCCCTCGAACCGGTCCAGTTCGCCGTCGATCACCCGGATCGTGTTGCCAGTCACCGCCAGACCATTAATGAAATGGCCCGGTCCATGCGGCTTGATCGAGAAAAAGGTAAACCACGGCGCGGCACTACTGCACAAAAAGATGTTGCCGGTGATCGACAGCGATGAAAATGAAAACTCGCTCGCAAAGTCGGGTTCACTGTCATACTCGTTCGACCACTCGATTGAGCAATTGTCGATGTAATTGCCGGTGATCGTTGCGCGGTTATTCGTGCGGGTCAGCACAATCCCCGCCACGCGCGGGCCGGGATTGGCGCTGTCGCCCTGAAACATGTGATTGCCGGAAATGATCGAGCTGGACCCGCCGATAATCGCAAAATGCCGAAAGAACGTGATACGGCAGTTGCGGATCTTGAGGTCGTTGCCGTTGGTGTTGAGGCCGATGGTACTGCGCTCGGTCACCAGCTTGCTCGACTCGTTCGAGATAAACTGACAGCGGTCGATCATCATGCCCTGATCGCCCTCGCCATGGCTGGTGATGCAACGTTCCCGCGCACGGGTGAAAAAGCAGTCCTGAAACATGAAGCCCTTGCCCGTGGGCGGCAACAGGATCCCGCTGCAATCGCCGCCGCACTGGAATTCCACATTTTGGACCAGACAGCGCGAAATCTGATCGAAGCCACTGAAATCCCAAATGTATTTAAAGCGGCGGAACGTATATGTCTGGGTGCCGGCCGCATCATAAAGGGGGTGGCTGAGCGTGATCGTTTGCGCACTCACATTCGTGTCACGTACATAGATCTCGCGGCCCACGCCATTGCCCTCGACCAAAGAGCCGATCTGGATATTGGCCACATTGGCCACGCCGGTCAGCCGCTTGGAATCGGTGGGGTCATACGTCGCCTGAGAGGTCGCCATATCAACATCAAAGGCGGCGCCGGGCACCACGGAAATCTGTCCGTTTTTGATGACATGCCGCGAGGCATAGAATGACCGGTTCGGCACTGCCGCCTGCATGTCGATGGGTGCGCGCAACTCCACTTTGCGGCCCATCATATCCAGTTCGACATGGTCGGGATTGTTCAAGAGCGCCTGATAGGCCTTCTTAAAGGCCATCTCTGTATCGCCATCGAATGCATCCGAATACGTCGGCAGGTCATAGTTTTTGGTCAGCGACAGAATTTTGTCGGTAGGAAGGGTCACACTGCCCTCGAACCTGACACGCGACTGGAATGTGACGCTGTCGCCCAGAAAATACATGCCCCGCGGCACCAGCACCTCACGCCCGTCGGCGGCGGCATCGGCTGCCTCAAAGGCCGCGTGGTCATCCGTCACCCCGTCGCCCACTGCGCCGTAGTCACGCACATCGACCGCACTGACGTAGTCACGCAGAAACACGCTGGTGATATCCTCGATCTCGATATCGTCGATCCGTACCACACCGCCATTCGCACCTGTCAGGTCCAAACCGAAATGCCCGTACAGCGCGGACGCCCCCCAGACCATATCCACACCCGTGCGGTTGCCGGTGCCCACGATCGCGCTCACCTCGACCACCTCACCATACGCACCCAGCGCCACCTGCGGCCCCTGCACCGTGACACCCGTCACCGCGGCACCGCCTGCGCCACCGGCCCAGCCTGCGATTCGCACCGATGGCAGATTGCCCGAAATCGCCTTTATCCGGGCCCTTACCCGCAGGTAACATCCGGGCAGGATCGGCGTCTCGCCCATAAAGCGCAGCTTTTGCACGCTGTCGGTTTTCAGCAGTTCAAGCGCCCCACCAAAATCCTGGTCCGCCGGCACAAAGGCGGCGTTCAGCGCGTTTTGATATGTATCCGATCCCGGCGTGCCATCGCCGCTCGACCACATGCCAAGCCCCTGCGCAAAGGCAGGCGGCTGAAAGACGATGCCATCGGTGATTGCCTTGTTCATGCATTTCCCTTTCCACGCCGGACGCTGCCGCCCTGGCACCATGATTTGCCATCCGACAGGCGCAGAACACGGCGCCACGCCCGATGGCCAAGGGAAATATCCAGACCATGTTAACAGAGCCCAAGAGCACCGTGACGATGGTCGTTGCCACGCTCAACCCAGACCCGGCTGGCAATTTATCCTGAAAAGACGAAAGCTTTACGCATGTGCAAGATGCTCTGCCGCAACAGCCTGCCACAAACTGCTCCGCACTGGCCGGTCGGCACACATGTTTCAAAGCGATGACAGGCCACGTCTCAAGGTCGGAACGCTTTGCAACACCAGGCGTTCAAAGACATGAAACGAATTCTGGACACGGCATATCATCGCTTTTCGCATCTGGTCTACACGCTGCTTTTGATCGGGATGGGGCTTGTGATCCTGATCGCCACGTTCTCATTTCTGCGTGTGACGGTAGAGGTCTTTCTGCAGGCCGGTCCTGGCGTCCCTTATGCCAGGCTACAAGGCATTTTTGATTCACTGCTAGGCGCGGTCATCGCCTTGGAACTGGCCCATTCCGTTCACCTGATGACCACCGGTCGGCGCGGCTTTGGACAGGTCCGCGTCGTGCTTGCGATCGGCATACTCGCCGTCGTGCGCAAGCTTATCGTGATAGAGCTGGAGGCCGTATCAGGCGGGCTTCTGCTCGGCCTTGCCGCCGCGGTCGTGGCCTTGGGGGGCGTCTATGCGCTGCTTGTCTGGCTCGACCGCAAGGGCTTGGATGTGGATGACTGACAAGGCCCGCTCAGGCCATGCCGCCCTTCACCAGCCGCTCAGCGAGATGCGCATAGGCGTCGGCCACCGGGCCTTCGCCGGCGGCAACGGGTCGGCCCTCATCTCCACCGATCCGCGTTTCCAGATCAATCGGCAGCGCCGCAAGCAGCGGCAGGTCCATCGCTTCGGCCTCCGCGGCCACGCCACCATGCCCAAAGATATGCGCCTCATGCCCGCATTCAGGACAATGAAACATCGACATATTCTCGATCAGACCAAGGATCGGCGTCTTGAGGGTGCGAAACATGTCCATAGCCTTGCGCGCATCCAGCAGCGCCACGTCTTGCGGCGTCGAGACCACCAGTGCGCCGGTGGGCGTGGCCCGCTGACACAGCGTCAGCTGCACATCGCCCGTCCCCGGCGGCAGGTCCACAATCAGCACGTCAAGCTCGCCCCAGCGAACCTGGCTCATCATCTGCTGAAGCGCCCCCATAAGCATCGGCCCACGCCAGACCACAGCCTTGTCGGCCTCCATCATCAGGCCGATGGACATCAAGGTCACACCATGCGCGCGCATCGGCTCGATCGTCTCGCCATCCGGGCTTGAGACGCGCGCGTCCACGCCCATCATGCGTGGCTGGCTCGGCCCATGAATATCCGCATCCAGCAGCCCAACGCGCCGCCCCGCCCGCGCCAGCGCCACGGCCAGATTGGCCGACACCGTCGATTTGCCAACGCCGCCCTTGCCACTGGCCACAGCCAGCACGGATTTTATGCCAGCTGGCTTGATAGAGCTTTGCCCGCCCTTTGGATGCCCGCCAACCTTCAGCTGCGGCGCAGGCTTCTCGGGTGTGGGCGCGGTTAGCGCCACGCGCGCGATCTCGACGCCCTCCACCGACATCGCTGCGCGCTCTGCCGCGGCGCGCAAGGGCTCCATCATGCGGGCTATTTGCGCATCGGGCGCTTCGATCACGAAAGACACCTCACCGCCCTCGATTCGCAGGGCGCGCACCATGTCACGGCTGATCAACGTGCCGCCATCAGGCAAAGTCAGCTTGTTCAGCTCATCGCGTACCCGCTCAAGAATGTTGCTCATCGCCTTGATTCCCCGCGTCTTGTGGCTTCCTTGTCACGTCTTATGTCAAAACAGGAATAGACCGTCGCGACCAGCCCGAAATTTCGTCAACACAGTGCACAATCTCACACCCAAACGCCTGATAAAACGCCACATTCCCTTATGCATTTTCTGCATGGCAGCATTGCGAAGAGGGCTATTGTGCAAGCGCAGCATTCGCTTATGTTGAAGTTAACAAAACGAACAACAGATCGGATGCCACTCCTCCTCCCTTGGCATCTGTGACGGCGGCAACCTCCTCTCTCCTCCCTTGGAGGATGTCGCCTTAAATACCGGGTTCATTTGAGCCCACCGAAACGCGAAGGGTCCCTCTCCTCCTCCCTGGGGCTCAACGTGACCAAACGGCGGCGCCTCTCCTCCTCCCTGGCGTCGCCGTTTTTTCTTTCCGCTTCCCCAATTCCGTGCAGTGCCCGCTCAGTTCATAGACCGCGCAGACCTGCCGCGTCGTCGTCCCGCGCTTTGCCTGAGTCCGGGGATCGCCTGTTGCAAAACCTCGGCAAAGGCACAGGCCGCATCGCTCGATACATGGCGGGCGCGCAATTCAGCCTGCGCCGCGCGGATTGTTCCCGCAGTCACCATGCCCTGATGCATGAACAGCCACTCAAGGAAACCCAGACGCGCCGCATCCTGCGCCTCGCGTCCCGTGGCGTCGCTGCGTTCCAGTCCTTCGACGATTGGCACCACACTCATCACTCGCTTCTCCCTCAGGCCACACCCCGGGCCGGTTTGGCGCGTAAAGCCGATGGAAAGCGAAAGGACCCAGACGGCCCGCCAGCCTCCACCGCTCCCCGCGGTTTGACATTGTCCAGAGGCTGGTTTCCGGGCTTGCCGGGTTAGGATACCGCACCTTCCCAACCTTGCGCGGCCAGTGGCATGTCGCGATATCCCCCGGGCTTTACCGTTGCGGGGGCAGCGCCGGATTTGCACCGGCTTCCCAATTCTCCCATCGCCCTTGCAGACGATCGGCACCTCGGAATTTCAGATTGCAGGTTTTGCCTCGTCCACGCAAGAGCACAAACTCTCTGACGGCACCGCCCCCACCCCGGCCAGCTTAACGACGGCGCGCCCGCCCCTTCATCTTGCCTGAAATATCCCTGCCGGAGGCATCCGACCGCGCCACCCGGTGCGCGGGGTGGGGCGGGATAGCTGGGCGCGATCACAAAAGAACCGCGCCCGCCCGGTCTTAGCCGAACATGTCCTCGGTGATACCCGCGTACCATCCGAGGCTCTCGTTATAGGTCGCCTTGCGCAGCGCGCTGTCCTCGCCGGTCTGGCTGATAAAGCCGTCCACCTTGGCGATCTTTTCATCCGTCGCCTCGTAGGACGCCCCCACCTTCACGCCGTCATCGGTCTCGATGAGTGACCAGCAGGTGTTCGAGAACTTGGCCGGGAACACCCTCGTATCAAGAAGCGCGCCGCGCACCGCCATCGCCGCCACCTTGGCCTGACTGTTGGCCGAATACCCCGATTTCGGCATGTCGCCTTGATTGGTGGCATCGCCCAGCACATGGATGTTTTCATCCAGACGGCTTTGCATCGTGTGGCCGGTTACAGGCGCCCAGTTGCCCTCCATCACCCCGGCCATCTCACAGATCCGGCCCGCCTTTTGCGCCGGGATCACATTGCAGACATCGACCTTCTCGACCATGCCGTCGATATCCAGCGTCATCTCGTCGGGATTCACACTCACATTGCCGCCACCAAAGTCAGGGCCGATCCAGTCGATCATGCCGCCGTAATGCTTTTGCCACCCCTCTTGGAACAGCGCCATCTTCGAGAATTTCGGCTTCGGATCGGCGATCAGGATCTTTGCGGTCGGGTTAATTTCTTTCAGCAGATGCGCCACCATGCTCACGCGTTCATAGGGGCCGGGCGGGCAGCGATAGGGATTGGGCGGTGCGACCATCGCGTATAGCCCGCCTTGCGGCATCGCCTCGACCTGCGCCTTGAGCAGTTCCGTCTGACTGCCTGCCTTATAGGCATGGGGCATCTTGTTTTGCGCAGCAAGGCTCCAGCCCGGCACGGCATCCTCGACGAAATCGATACCGGGGCTCAGGATCAGTCGGTCATAAGGCAACACAGCCCCCCCCGCCAACGTCACCGTCTTGGCGGCGTTGTCCACGCCGACGGCCCAGTCATGCACGACATTGATGCCGTATGCGGTGGCCAGATTGCCATAGCTGTGCCCGATCGAGCTGATATCACGGAACCCACCGATATAGAGGTTCGAGAAAAAGCAGGTGTAATATTGCCGGGTCGGCTCCACCAGCGTCACGTCGAGTTCACCGGCGCTGTCCTTGGCCAGATAGCGCGCCGCCGTCGCGCCACCCGCGCCGCCTCCGATCACCACAACGCGTGGCTTGCCGTGGCCAGCCGCGCGGACCATCGGCGCTGACAGGGCCACCGCCGCGGCGGCGCCCGCCCCGATAAAGGCTCTTCTGTTGAGTGTCATGTCAGGTCTCCTCCCTTTTGAACATATTGCGCCGCTTATGGTGCGGCTTAGTCGATCTTGCCAAAATATGCCGCCAGCGCCGCGATCTCCTCATCGCTCAGCCGTCCGGCCATCATCTGCATAACCGGGTGCGGGCGCAACTTTTGCTTATAGGCATGCATTGCGACCACGAAATCCTCTGCCGGCCAGTTGGTGATGGATGGTATTCCATCGTCGTTGCCATCGCGCTGGTGACAGGTCGAACATTCGCTCGACAGGTATTCACCATAGGCCGGATCTCCCACGATGGCGAGAATTTCAGGCGGCAGGTCCACCTCGGGCGCGCGCGCCGTGGGGTCCGCCTCGGGAATATCGCGCGGATTGTCAGAGAACCGCCTCAGATAGGCCAGCAGATCCGCGCGGTCCTGCGCGTCCTCCAGCCCGTCAAAATTCATCCGCGTGCCGCTCACCAGCGACTTGGGGTTCTCGATATAGGCATCCAGCGTGCGCAGATGCCACTCCAAGCCATCCGCCCCTGCCCGCGCCAGACTGTCGGAATAGGCGTAGTCATCCCCAAACGCGCCCGCACGTCGGCCGAATATCCCGTTAAGATGTGGCCCGATCCCGTTTTCAGCGCCTTTGCCAACCTCATGACACGCGGCGCAATAATCGAATATTTCGGCGCCATTCTCTGCGTTGCCGATCTCTTCGGCACCTGCCGCGCCCGCCCATATCATGGACAGGACCACCACAAGACTTCTACCAGACATCCGGGTCGATCCCCTTTTCTTCCAAGACCTTGAACTTGTCCTGCAAATATCTCTGAAAGCCCTGCTTTTCATGCTCATCCGTCACCACGTATTCCAGTGAAGACAGGTAATGAAACGGTTTGAGATATCCCGGCAGGCGAAACACCTCTGCCGCCTCGGCGGTGGTCGCGCCTGCGTTATCCTTGTCGAACACCAGCGTCGTAGGGGTAAAGCTTACCCCCCATTTCTGCGCCAGTTTGCGTTCCTCCAGCAGCTCGCCGTCAAAATCCAGCACCTCGCGCGCGCCCCACAGATCCAGCTGGATCACGTCGAAATGCCGGGTGATGTAATCGGTGATCTCGGATCTCGCGAAATTCACCTCGTGCAACTCGCGGCAATAGGGGCAGCCAGCCTGTTCATAGAGCACCAAAAGATGCCGCCCCTCGGCGGCGGCGATTTCCAGATCGTCCCCCATTTCCAGAAAGGTATCCAGCATCCAAGGCTGCTTGTGCAGCCCATCATCGCCGATGGTCGCGGCAAAGCCCGGTTTCGCCATCGCAGCACCGGCTGCGGCGGATACGCAAAAGTTGCGGCGTGTGAGCATGACCTTTCCTCCCATGGATAAGTGTCGAGTGTGCCACGAAGCGCGCGATTTACAAAGCGGGGCCGGTTTCCCGGCCCCGAAAACTTTATCTACTGTGAATGTGACTTCAGGTACTCAACGATCGCAGCCTGATCATCCTCTTTCTTGAGACCGGCAAAGGACATTTTCGTACCCTTGGCATACTCCCGCGGATTTTCGAGGAACATGGCCATCTCCGCCGCGGTCCAGATCTTGCCCGCCTCACCCATATCGGCCAGAGCGCCCGAATAGTTAAAGCTGTCCAGCCCACCGATCGTGCGGCCCATCACACCATTAAGATGCGGCCCGACGCGGTTCTTGGCCCCGTCACCGACCATGTGGCAGGCTTGGCACTTGCGGAACACCTTTTCACCGTCGGCCACCAGATCGGCGTCCAGTTCGGCGGTTTCCACTGCCGTTTCGACGGCTGCGTCCTGCGTCGCGGGCTCTGTCGGCGCCTGCGCCGGCTCGGCCACGGCGATGTCGATATCTTCGGCGGTCTCTTCCTGCGGGGTCACGTCCAGAACGGTGGCACGTTTGGTGATCTCAACGCTGTCCTTGCAGTTTTCCATGCAAGGCGCGTCGTTCCAGAAATGCGCCTCGGCCTCTTCGCGGTCATCCACGATGAAACCGTCCGCATTGGGCATGTCGACCTCAAGGAAATTATCCTTGGTCAGAACGAAATCGTCCTCCACCAGATAGTTGGAGTAAAGGATATAGGCCGTGATCGCATAGGTCTCGTCGGCACTGAGGGTCTGTGCGCCCCCGTATGGCATCGACCTGTGCACATAATCCCACGCCGTCGACAGGTAGGGCCAATAGCTGCCCACCGTTTTCAGCGGGTCCTCATCCGCCAGCGTACCGTCCCCGCCCGAAAGCTTGGGCCAGTTGCCCACACCTTCGGCGAACTCACCGTGGCACACGGCGCAATTGTCGGAAAACAGCACCTCGCCATCCATCACCGATCCCGATCCTTCGGGCAGTTCGCTGGCATCGGGGCTGATTTCCAGATCCCACGCAGCGACCTCTTGGGGCAGCGCCTTGCGCCCGATCCCCATTGGCCCCTCCGACGGGCCGGGCTGTGCATTGGCCGCCGCGATCACCAGCCCATAGGCCGAATTGGGCGCGTCGGTCATCGTGCGCACCTCGGATGGCAAAGGCGTCACAAAGCGGTCGGCAAAATTGGCCGCCCCTGTCAAGGTCACTCCGACGCCAACGATGGCGCCCGCATAAAGATTAAGAGACTTCGACATTCTCTGCCTCCCCGTTTTCCTTCACCCACCATGTCTGGATGCAATTGTTGTGATAGATAGAGTTTTCGCCACGCACCTCGCGCAGTTGCGCCTTGGTGGGCTGCACATAGCCGGTCTCGTCATGTGCCCGGCTCTGCAACAGCATCTCGCCGCCATCCCATTCGATATCCAGATAGAACCGCGATAGCGCTTTGGACTCGCCTTCCTTGGCAAGCCGCGCTTGTGTCCAGCTCATGCCGCCATCGGTGGACACGTCCACGCGGGTAATCGCACCCCGGCCCGACCAGGCCAGTCCCGTGATGACCAACGGGCCGGGGCCGTGGGGAATGGGCGACTGCGGCGAGGGAGAGGTCACCACAGATTTCGCATCCATTTCCCATGTCCATTTGCGGCTGATCCCATCCGCAAGCACATCAGTGTATTTAGAGGTCTCCTCGCGGCTTTCGGTCGGACCATCCTTGACCTCGATCCGGCGCAGCCACTTGACCCACATGTTGCCTTCCCAGCCCGGCACGACAAGCCGCACGGGATAGCCATGTTCCTTGCGCAGCGCCTCGCCATTGGCCTTGAACGCCACCAGCACGTCATCCAGCGCCTTGTCCATCGGAATGGACCGCCCGTTCGACGATGCATCCGCGCCCTCGACATAAATCCATTTGTCGCTCAGGTCGCCAGCCGCCTCCAGCCCCGCCTCTTCCAGCAAGGTCCGCAGGGTCACACCGGAATATTCCATGTTGTGGATCATGCCATGGGTGAACTGCGCGCCGTTAAGCTGCGCCCCCGCCCATTCCATGCCGGTATTGGCCGCGCATTCGCAGAAATAGACATGGTTCTCACGCGGGAACCGCTCCAGATCGGCATAGGTGAACACCAGCGGCTGATCCACCAGCCCGTTGATCATCAGCCGGTAATCTTCTTTTTTCAACTCGATCGCGCCCGAATGGTGCCGCTCAAACGCGCAACCTTGCGGCGTGATCGTGCCATCCAGCGCGTGGATCGGCGTAAAGTTGATCGAACTGACCGTGTCGGCAGTGAGCCATTCCACGTTGCGGCGCACCACATCGCTCTCGAACTCTATGGGCATGCCATAAGGCGTGGCATCGACACCCTCACCAAATCCGCTGGCCCAGTCCTGCACCTCGGTGATGAGCGGGTCCGGCCCGTCGGCAGCCCGCACCATGGCACCACTGGCCACAGCCCCGCCCGCGGCGACTGCGCCCCTCAGGAACGCACGGCGCGATGCACCCTTCTTGTTGTTATCGGCAGTCATATTTCTGACCTCCTCCGGCTCGTTTTGTCCTGCCCGGCGCCTTAGACGCCGGTCACTTTCACGTTGTCATGTTTCGGGTCCGTCACCGTGCCCAGCTTGCGGACGTGGCTTTCCAGCACGTCCCAGACGGGCGGGCCTTCGGTGCCCTCGTTCACGCTGGCCCAACCGGCCACGACATAGCTGCGCGCGGGGTCTATCGGCTCGCCCGTGCTCAACAGCGTCATGTCGGAAATCCGCTCGCCCTGCGGCTTGGAGACGTCGATCGCATAGCCCATGCCCCCGATCCGCACCATGTCGCCCCCCTGCTGGTAATAGGGGTTCGGGTTAAAGATGTTGTCGGCCACGTCCTCTAGGATCACCTTGAGGAATTCGCCGGTCATTTCATTGCGATACACCTCTGGATAGGTCATCGACGTGACATTCCAGATATCCTCGCGGGTGATGTCCTGACCGGGGATCAGACTGGGCCCCCAGCGGACACCCGGGCTCATGGCGATCTGTGCGTCCCGCTCGCTCATCAGCGCATCGCAGATCACATCATCCCAAGAGCCATTGAAATTACCGCGCCGGTAGAGCGTGCTGTCGGTCTGCCCGATCACTTCGGCCATCTCAGTCTCATAGGGCGCGCGTTGCGCGTCGATCAGCGCAGTCATGTCCTTGTCCGGCTCGATCACGTCCGAAAAGATTGGGATCAGCTTGTGCCGGAACCCCATCATCCGCCCGTCGCGCACGTCCAGATCAACCCGGCTCACGAATTTCCCGTTAGAGCCAGAGGCCACGATGATCGTCTCACCCACCAGCACCGGCTCTGGCACCGCATCATGGGTGTGGCCCGACAGGATCACGTCGATCCCCTCGACGATGCCCGCCATCCGCTTGTCCACGTCAAAGCCATTATGGCTCAGCAAGACCACAAGATCGGCCCCCTGCCCGCGCACCTCATTGACCACCTCCTGCATCCGCTCGTCACGGATACCAAAGCTGAAATCAGGAAACATCCAGCCCGGATTGGCGATGGGCATATAGGGGAACGCCTGACCGATCACGGCGATCTTGGCTCCGCCGCGCTCAAAAAACTGGTAGTCGGCGAATTCCTCGCTCGGCTCGTCCCATTCGGCATCGAAAATGTTCTGACCCAGTGCCGCGAATGGCAGCCCCTCGACCAGTTCGCGCACCCGGTCCTGACCCAGCGTGAATTCCCAATGGAATGTCATCGCATCAGGCTTGAGCGCGTTCATCACGTTGACCATGTCCTGCCCTTCGGTGTGATAGCAGGTATACGAGCCATGCCACGTATCCCCGCCATCCAGCAGAATTGCGTCGGGCCGGTCCGCGCGGATCGCATTGACCACGGTGGCCACCCGGTCAAGCCCGCCAACGCGGCCATATTCCTGCGCCAGCGATGCGAAATCCTCGTAGGTCAGCGCGTAATCCAGCGGGCTGCCATCCTCTATCCCATACGCCTTTCGGAACTCGGCGCCGGTGATATGCGGTACCTTACCCTTGTTGTCGCCAACGCCGATATTGACCTGCGGCTCGCGGAAATAGACCGGCTTGAGCTGTGCATGAATGTCGGTGATGTGGATCAGGCTCACATTGCCGAACGTGTCGAACTGCAAGAGCTGGTCCTGCGTCAGCGCCTGCTGCGCGGCCAGTTTCGCCCAATTGCCAAATCCGCTCGCGCCCACCAATGCCGACGCGGCCATGCTCACTTGCAGAAAATCACGGCGAGAGATCATGAGAAGCCTTTCCATCATCCGCATTTATATGCGGAAACTTGAATGTATTTACTTAAAGAAAACCCCGTAACCCATTATGGGCACGGGGTTTTCCTATCGCTTAGTTTCGGACCGAGGGCCCCTCGACCGACAGACCATTACCGCGGCTGGCGACATACAGCTCAAGCGCGATGAACTCAGGCCCACCCGGCTTGAACGTCTCGGCGCGGGTGTCGCGCACGCAGCCCTTAAAGCGCGCATGAGTCGTGTTCAGCTTGGCGTTCTTGAGCCGGTAGACCGGAAAGCCGTTGATCTGGCCCTGGCTGAGGTGGTCGGCGCGGATCATGTTGCCGTAATTGTCCTCGTGACAATTCGCGCAGCTCAGCTCAAGCTGGCCGGTGCGCGTATAATAGAGCTCTTTGCCCTGCTCCCAGACCTCGGCAACCGGACCATCCGTGGCCACGCTGATCGGCATGCCGCGCGACTGAAAAGAGATCAGCGCCTCCATGTTGGCCATTTGGCCGCCCGTATACTTATACGGTTCAGCGCCCATGTTCTCTGTCCGGCACGCATTGATCTGGTGGCCCAGCGTGCGCACTTCGCCAGCTTCCTCGTTCCACTTGGGGTAAACCGCGCGGACGCCCTTCATGCTCTCAGGGCCTTCGTGGCAGGACGCGCAGGAATTACCCTCGGTGCCGTCCACGGAGTTCCACTGCTCTTCGCCAAGATCGACGAAAACCATGCCAGGATTATCGAAATCATCGGTCTGAAGCTGCTGCGTCGCATCCGAGCGGAAATGCCAGCCCGACATGATTGTGTCGATCCCGGTGTCCTCCATATGCGCAGGTGCGGCGGCCTTTGTCGTGATGTCCGTCTCGCCGTTGATCACCAGCTTGTCGTCATCGGGTTCGGCCATGGCCAGCCCCGGAGTGAGCATCAGCGCCGCGATAGCGGTCAGTGCTTTGCAATTCATGTGTTGTCCTTCCTCCCTGGAACCGCCCCGCGCCGGATATTCCGGCGCGAGGGGCGCTGTCATCGCAGGCTCAGCCGATGCTGATCGCCTTGGTTTCCGTGTAGGTCGATCCGTCATCGTCGTTCCAGACGAATTCGAACTCACCCGCTTCGGGCACTTTCGCGTCGAACTCGAAATAGGGGTTGGTGGAAATGGCCGGCTCCATCTTCACGTCGACAACTGTCTCACCGTTGAACGAGCAGGTGAAGTTGTTGATGATCGAACGCGGAATGACGTTGCCTTCCTTGTCCTTGCGCTGACCGGATTCCATCTGGTGGCTGATCAGGCACTTGATCGTGATCACATCACCAGCCGAAGCCGATTTCGGGACTTTTACGCGGGGGCGTACACCTTTTGCCATGTCTTGTCTCTCCTCTCGCTCAGCCGCCGCAGCCGCCGATTGTCACTTTGACGTTCTTCGATGTCCGCACAAAGCTACCATCCGCCATCTTCGCCACGGCCACCACGTCTTGCGTACCGGCAAGGCGGATGCGCGTCTTGGCGCGGCTCTCGCCGGCCAGCGGGCCGAAATTGAACGTCGCCACCGGGGGCGTCGGGTTGCCTGCGGCCAGCACCATGATCGATGCAGCGCCCTCGGCGGACACTTCGATCGGCACGGTGTTGCCGTTCTCTGCGATTTCCGGCGCGATCAGGTCAACGCCACCCTCGCTTACATCGGCACCGCCGGTGAATTCGTTGATCAGGTCATCCACGGCCGAGGCCGAGGCTGGCATCGGAAGCGCGGCAACCAAAAGGGCCGCACCGCCAACCGCCAGAGTTTCGCGTCTGGTCAATTCCATTGTCATCTCCTTTTCTCGTTGAGCGTCAGGTCAGGTCGCGACCCGGCTCACTCTTCTTTCTGGGTCACCAAAAAGGCCACCACGTCCTCGATCTGCTGCGCAGTCAGCAGCGTGTCGAGAGGGCCTTCCGGCGCTTTGCCTGTGTAGGCGTCACCGGGGCGGATATACCCATCATTCTTGAAATAAGCGGGCATGATCGTGCCGGGGAACATCTTCTTGGCGTTCGCCACGATCCCGCGCAGGTCTGCTTCGCCCCAGCGATCGCCGACACCGTCAAGTACCGGGCCGACCTCGCCGTGGAACGGCTGATCGTTGAGCGCGGTCACCTGATGACAGGCGATGCAATTGCCGATCGACTTGCTCTTCATAACCAGAGCGCCGTTTTCAGGGTCGCCGGGCTGGCCCGTGAGGGATTGCTCGATCTCGCCATATTCGCCGTAGGTGATAGACGCAGGCGTCACATCGCCAGCGATAAGGGGCGTCGCGACCAAGGCCGCCGCCAATGTTGTAAGTGTAAACTTCATATGTCCTCCCGTGGCTATCCGTCCCTAGCGGTTAGCTGTGTATACGGTAGTTCACAGCGCCATTATGACGCAACAACAAATTCACACTTTTGAATTTTTATTCGCGACACTTTGACCAAATTCACCGATCCGGCTTGGATTTCTTGCAGATGTGAAAGCCGTAAAATTATTCTTTTTCAGTACTTTAATCGCCTTTAATCACCGGCGGGCAAATGTCCAGTCCAGCCTCCGAACCAACGGCACCGGGCCTCAAAACGACCTGCGTCACGGCCCCTCAGCGCTCGGTCAAAGGCTCCTTGGGCAAGACGAGGATCGACGGCGTAAAGAGAATCCCCCACCTCCGCGATGCAGGATGCCGCACGAAGATTTCGTCGGGGTCTGGATGCGGTGAATGTCGGCTGTGCGGGACTTTGCTGTCGTTCGCTGCGGTTGAACCTATGGCAGCTTTGGTCAAAAGTGCGACAACCTTCTTTGTTTAAGGGTAAGGCTTTGGAACTCCAAATAACTACTCGGTATCAGCCAACCTTGCACCGATGTTTTCCCAATATGCTTTCTTTTTACCCGCACCCTTTATCTGCGCTGTCGGGTGCAAAGTGCAGAAGAAAGAGGTTTCACCCGTCTTCGCAAAAGCTAGACCGTCTTGATGCTCAAAGCCCACGCCCATTAGGTCTTGCCAATGAGCCAGATACTTTTTGCTGTAAAATACAACGTTGCGGGGCTTGTGCTCGTCGATAGCACTTTTGATCTTGGCTTTGCGAGTTGGAAGCATTGCCGCGCTATAGCTGGCTCGATCTTGTAAGACTGGATCGTTTGAGAATTGATTGTAGTGCCAAACGTTTATGCTGGGTGATGGGAGAGGCAACAATTCAAGCCCGCATGTCTTAGATCCTTGACGCAACCAACGCTCACCCTGCATAGTTTTTGATGCAGCACTGTCATATGGTTTGCCCTCGGACAAAAGCTGCGCCCGCATAAGCCAATCCCAAGTTCTTTGCGCTGCGCGCACCGGCGGGGTGAACAAATGACCAGCTCCAATTGCGAGATGATACTCTGCACAGTCCTCAAGGGCACATTTACCACGGTTTTCCCAAGTGCTGATGCGAGTTTCAACATCTTTCAGACTATCGCCGCCACCTTCTTCCATTCCAATGAACCAAGTGTCTGCATCAAAATCGCCGTAACCCAAGAATGAATTCATGAAATCACTAAGTATTTCCTGATTAAGCACTTTTCCATTTCCCTTCGTGTAAGACGTACAGCCCACGAACCCGTAGAGCTAAAGCAACGCGCCTGATTTCTAGTTCATAGCTGACATTTGAGCGTGACGCAGCATTAGTAGCAATGGGCTCGAACCGGTCATCGCGCACCGCGCCCATTTCAGGGTCTGATGTGCGTCACGTGCCGGAAAGCGCTTGGCACCTTTATGCCGCACCTGTTCGGTGATCGCCTAGGCCCGCCGCCCCTGCCCCTATGGACGGCTTCAAATCTAGCTGAAGCTTGGAAAAGTCTCTAACAGCCAGAACGCGATTTCGTTGATCCGGTTGGTCACCAAAAGCCCCGCGAAAACAACCAGCAAGACCCCCATGATCTTTTCGACCTTTCCCAAATGCCGCCGGAATTTTTGCGCGAAGCGCAGGAAAGGCTTGATGAAAAGCGCCGCCACCACAAAAGGCAGCGTCAGCCCGATCCCGAAAATCAGCAGCAGGCCAAGCCCCTGCCATGCCGTTTCCTCAAAACTCGCGGTCATCACCACCGCTGTCAGCACACCGCCCACGCAGGGCGTCCACCCGGCGGCAAAGGCCAGCCCGACAACATACGATCCCATGACCGACATGTTCGCCGTATCACCCGCGCCCACCTGAAACTGCCGATCAAGAAAGCCGATGCGGATAACACCCAGAAAATGCAGCCCCATGACAAAGATGATTGCCGCCGCGCCCCATCGAAACTCGTCCTGATAGGCGCGGAACATCTGGCTCAGCGAAAAGGCCGCCGCCCCCAAGAGCACGAAAACGGTGATGATCCCAAGCGAGAACATGATCGCAGACAGCACCGCGCGTCGGCGAATACCGGGCGGCAACTCTCCCGCTTCGTTCAACGCGCCAAGACCGGACCCGGCCATGTATCCAAGATAAAATGGCACGATCGGCAGAATGCATGGTGAGAAAAACACCACAAGTCCGCCTAAAAACGCGCCGTAAAGCGACACATCGAACATGCGCGCGGTCCTTCTGTTGTAATGCCAACATATTCAATTTATGTTGTATGACAACTGAAATCCGGGTGACCACCTCATGCCGCGCATTACGGCCCTGCTTTTTTCGCTCGCCCTTGGGGCGCTGGCAACCCTGCCCGCGCGCGCGACCGAGCTGTTGATGGTAGAGCAACCGGGCTGTCACTACTGCATCGAATGGAAAGAAACGATCGGGCCGATCTATCCCAAGACGGCAGAGGGCACATTCGCACCGCTGCGCATGATCGATATCCGACAAACAAAATCGGTGGATCTTGATCTGAACGGGCCGGTCATCTTCACCCCTACCTTTATCCTTCTCGACGACGGACAAGAGATCGACCGCCTCGAAGGGTATCCGGGCGAGGATTTCTTCTGGCCGTTGCTCGAACGGATGCTGACGCGTCACACTGACTTTTCCGCGCACGCGGCACAGAATTAGGTATAAAGAAAAACTTGGACGTTAACGGGTCTTGCCCCGTGAAACGAGAAAAAGAGACAGATCATGGGACTTCCGGTTTTTGACAAGAGCTTGGACGATGCGGAAATGGACCGCATGATGACCAATGCCACCACGGCAGCGAACTTTCTCAAGGCGATCAGCCACGAGGGGCGGCTCATGATCCTGTGTCACCTCGTTTCGGGCGAAAAATCCGTCACCGAACTCGAAGATCTTTTGTCCGCCCGACAGGCGGCCGTGTCACAACAGCTCTCGCGCTTGCGCCTCGAAGGGCTGGTCGTGCCCCGCCGCGAAGGCAAGACGATCTATTACCGCCTCGCAGACGAGCGGCCCCGGCGGATCCTAGAAGTTGTCTATGATTTATTCTGCGCTCAGGATTCCGGCCCCCGCGAAACCTGAGGGACCTTTCCGCCTACCGCGCAAAGGGAGGATGACATGTATACCTGGATCAGTGATGCTTCCCTCGTGGCCTTGATCGGTCTTGGTTCCGGCCTTCTCTTGGGGCTGGCGGCCAGGCTTGGGCGTTTTTGCACATTGGGCGCGATAGAGGACATGCTTTATGGCGGATCAGCCGTGCGGATGCGCATGTGGATCCTCGCCATCGGCGTCGCCATCATGGGGAGCTTTGCGCTGACCAGCCTCGAACTGCTCGACCCCACGCGCAGTTTTTACCTGTCGATTGGCTGGATGCCGCTGGCCTCTATCCTTGGCGGCCTGATGTTCGGCTATGGCATGGCGATGGCGGGCAATTGTGGCTACGGCATGCTTGCCCGGCTGGGCGGGGGTGATCTGCGCGCCTTTATGGTGATGTTGGTGATGGGCGTCGCGGCCTATGCGGTGCTGTTCGGCCCACTTGCCGGGTTGCGCAACATGGCCTTTCCGCAGGTCGCTGTCATCGGCACACCACCCGGCCTTGTGCATATGCTGTCCGGCCCCATCGGCTTGTCCATCCCGGCCCTTGGAATGGCCATAGGCGCGGTTGTCACGATTGCCGCGCTCGCCTCGCGCAGCCTGCTGGCGGACCCGGCCGCGATCTTCTGGTCGCTGGTGGTGGGGCTCGCGATCATTCTGGGCTGGGCAGGCAGCTATTGGGTCGCGACCAATGGCTTTGCCGCGATGCCCGTCGTATCGCACAGCTTTTCGGCCCCGGTGGGCGAAGCCCTGCTTTACACGATGACAGGCTCGGTGCGCGCGCCGTCCTTCGCGGTGGGCTCTGTCGCAGGCGTGGCACTTGGCGCGCTGCTCGGCTCGCTCTTCAAGGGTCAGTTCCGCTGGGAAGCCTGCGATGACCCGCGCGAATTGCGCCGCCAGATGATGGGTGGCGGACTTATGGGGGCGGGTGCCGTGATTGCCATGGGCTGCACCGTCGGTCAGGGGCTATCGGCGTTCTCGCTACTGGCCTTCTCCGCGCCGGTCACCTTTTTGGCGATCTTTGCAGGCGCGGCGCTTGGCCTGCGCCAGCTCATCACCGGCTTTCTGCCCGCGGAATAAATGGCGCTCAGCCCACCAACAGCTTCACCGCAATCGCCCACATCACAAGCCCAACCAGCACGTCCAGCCAGCGCCATGCAGCGGGGCGTGCAAACAGTGGCGCCAGCGCCCGCGCGCCATAGCCCAGCGAAAAGAAAAAGACGAAGCTCGCCGTCATCGCGCCCAGCGCGAAACCAAGCCTGTCGTCATATTGCGCGCTGATCGAGCCAAGCAGCACGACCGTATCAAGATAGACATGCGGGTTCAGCCATGTGAGCGCGAGACATGTCAGCAACGCCGCCCGCAAACTGCCAGCGCCCGCCCCCGCCTCTAGCGCGGCCCCACCGCGCCACGCGGCCAGCAGCGCCCGCGCGCCGTACCAGATCAGAAAGGCAGCGCCACCATAGCGCATCACCGTTTCCAGCCACGGCACCGCCTTGGCCAACGCGCCGAATCCGGCAACCCCGGCGGCGATCAGCACCGCGTCACTTATCGCGCAGGTCAGGACCACGGGCAGCACATGCGCCCGCCGCAGCCCCTGCCGCAGGACAAAGGCATTCTGCGCCCCAATGGCGAGGATCAGGGAAAACCCAAGGCCAAACCCGGCCAGCACCGCCTGCATGTTCCGACCTCACTTCTGCGATCAAATTGGTCGGATGACCAATCTGCCCACCCTACGTAAAACGGGGTCTTGTGCAATCCGCACAAGACCCCGCTCAAACCTGTTCAACGCATGAAAGCGCCCACGGATCACTCCGCCGCGAGCTGCGCCATCACCTCGTCAGAGGCCTCGAAATTCGTGGTCACGGTCTGGACGTCGTCATCATCCTCAAGCGCGTCGATCAGCTTCATCAGCTTTTGCATCGCCTCAAGATCCAGCTCTGTCGTGGTCGTGGGGCGCCAGACAAGCTTGGTCTCGTCACTCTCGCCCAGTTCCGCCTCAAGCGCTGTGGACACGTCATTGAGATCGGTATCGGCACACCAGATCACATGGGCCTCTTCGCCTGATTCCACATCCTCTGCGCCGGACTCGATGGCGGCCATCATCACCGTGTCGGCATCGCCCACGCTGGTGGGATAGCTGACCGCGCCCTTGCGCTCGAACATAAAGCCGACAGACCCCGTCTCACCAAGGTTCCCGCCATGCTTGGTAAAGGTGGAGCGCACGGTAGAGGCGGTACGGTTGCGGTTGTCGGTCATCGCTTCGACGATCACGGCAACGCCGTTGGGACCATAGCCCTCATAGCGGATTTCTTCGTAATCTTCCGCATCGCCGCCCGACGCCTTCTTGATGGCCCGGTCGATATTGTCGTTGGGCATGGATTGCGACTTGGCCACCTTGACCGCCAGACGTAGGCGCGGGTTCTTGTCAGGGTCCGGGTCGCCCATCTTGGCGGCCACGGTTATCTCCTTGGAGAACTTCGAGAAAAGCTTCGAGCGCTGGGCGTCCTGACGCCCTTTGCGATGCTGGATATTTGCCCATTTGGAATGGCCGGCCATGGTGACCTCCGGAAAATATGGTGACGATCTGGCACTCTATATGTCACCGGCGGGGTTTGCTGCAACCCGCTTGCGCCCTCACGCGTTATCCGCCCGCGTGGATATGCGAGGGGAGGTTTCTTGACCCAAGATCAGATTTTGCTGTTTGCCATTTTCGCAGTGCTTTTCGGCTTCCTTATCTGGGGGCGGGTGCGGTTCGATCTGGTGGCGTTTTCTGCCCTGCTGTGCGCGGTGCTTTTCGGGCTTGTTCCGGTGGAGGAGGCCTTTACCGGCTTTGGGCATCACGCCACGATCATCGTGGCACTGGTGCTTGTGGTCTCTGCCGGGCTTGTCCATGCGGGCGCGGTGCAGATGATCACCAGCACCCTGATCGACAGTGGCCGCCACATTCAGGGCCATATTTCCATCATGAGCGGGATAGGCGCCGGTCTGTCCGGCTTTATCAACAACGTGGCGGCGCTTGCCCTGCTGATGCCCGTCGATGTAGAGGCCGCCCGCAAGGCTGGTCGCGCGCCGGGCCTCACGCTTATGCCGCTGTCTTTCGCCACCGTTCTGGGCGGTATGGTCACGCTGATCGGCACGCCGCCCAACATCATCATCGCCTCGATCCGCGAAGAAGAACTGGGCGAAAGTTTTTCCATGTTCGATTTTACGCCCGTGGGCGCAACCACCGCCCTTGCCGGGGTGGTTTTCGTCGCACTTATCGGCTGGCGGTTAATGCCCCCACGCGTCGGCGAACACGACAGCAGCGCCAAGCTGCGCGACACCTCCGTCTATGTCGGAGAGCTTTGCGTACCCGAGGGCAACGACCTGATCGGCGACACGGTCGGCACCCTGCATGACACATCCGAGGCGGAAGAGATCAATATCCTCGGCCTTGTGCGCGACGGCAAACGCCGCTTTGGCAGCGCCCGCCGGACAAAGATCGAGGCCGCCGATATCCTTGTGCTCGAAGCAACCGCAGAAGAGCTGGAAGAATTCCGCTCGGAGCATGATCTTGATTATACCGATGCCGACCGACAGGACGTGACCAAAGAAGACCCCGACGGGCTGGAACTGTTGGAACTGGTGGTGCCGCGCGATGCCCGCATCGCAGGCACCACCGCCCAGAACATCGGCCTGCACTGGCGGCACCGTTCTGTCGTTGTCGGCATTTCCCGCGAGGGGCGCCAGATCCGCAATCAACTGCGCCGGGTCAAGGTGCAACCCGGTGACATCCTGCTGCTGCTGACGCCCAAGGATGACGCCCTTAACGTGGCCGACTGGCTGGGCTGTCTGCCGCTGGCAGAACGCGGGCTGTTCGTGATCCGGCAAGACAAGGTCTGGATGGCGATCGGCTTTTTCGCCTTGGCCGTGCTTGCCGCGACCTTTGGGCTGGTGTCTTTGCCCATCGGGCTGGGATGTGTCGTCGTGGCCTATGTGGTGACCGGTGTGTTGCCCGGCAGGGATCTCTATCAAAAGGTCGAATGGCCTGTCGTCGTCCTGCTTGGCTCTTTGATCCCGCTTGGTACCGCGCTCAAGACGACGGGCGGAACCGGTCTTTTGGCCTCTCAATTGCTAACCCTGACACAGAGCCTGCCAGCATGGGCGGTGATGGCGGCGCTGATGGTGCTGACGATGACGCTGTCGGATATCCTCAATAACACGGCGACCAGTATCGTCGCGGCACCGGTGAGCATCGAAATGGCGCGCAGCTTGGATGTGTCGCCCGACCCGTTCCTGATGGCTGTGGCGGTGGCGGCCTCCTCTGCGTTTCTGACCCCCATCGGGCACAAGAACAACACGCTGATCATGGGCGCGGGCGGCTACAAGTTCGGGGATTACTGGCGCATGGGCCTTCCGCTGGAAATTCTGGTGGTCGCGGTGTCGGTGCCCGCGATCCTGCTCTTCTGGCCGCTGTGACGGAACCCGCCGCACAGCCCCGCGTTACCGTGACAGCAAATTTAAAAGAGGGGTTCGCACATGTCAGAGACGCAGAAAACCACCATGCCCATCGTGCAAATGGCAATCGACAACGATGAGTTCCGCGAGGTCGTCTATACCGGCGAGAAGACACAGGTCGTGCTGATGGCCATTCCTGCAGGTGGCGAAATCGGCGGCGAGGTGCACGAAGGCCATGACCAGATCCTGATTTTCGTCGAGGGCAATGGCAAGGCCAAGATCGGCGAGACGGAAACGGAAATGCAGGCCGGGGACCTGTGCTTCGTGCCTGCGGGCGCCTATCACAATTTCACCAATACCGGCCCCGGCCCGTTAAAACTGTATACCACCTATTCCCCGCCAGAACACGCGCCGGGAACAGAGCATAAGACCAAGGCCGAAGCCGACGCAGAAGAAGCGTAAGGAGTGGTGTCAGTACGCATCCCTATCGCCCGTCACCGGCAGTGGCGGGCGATTTCCCTGTCGCGCAGGCCCGTCTCTACCAGCAGGCACCGGTCACGCGCCTCATAGTAATAGCCGCGTGCGTACCACATCACCGCGCGGTCCATATCCCCATCTGACACAAGCCATGCGCCGCGCAAATATTTCACCGCCCATGTCAGGTTGGTTTCCGCATCCAGCAGCTCCGCAGGCTGCCCGGCAAAGCCCATGCCGCGTGCGGTCGCGGGCAGGATCTGCATCAGCCCGTAATATGGCCCGTTCCGCGCCGCCGGCCGGTAATCGCTTTCGCGCTGGATGACCTTGTGCACCAGAGGGCGCGGCACCTCATAGGCATCCGCATAGCGATTGACCAGCAGGCGAAGGTCGGCTGTCTCATTGGGGTAGAGCGGCACATCCCGGGCCATATCCGGCGCAGGCGCAGACCCACATCCCACCAGAACAACGGCCATCACGGCACTCAACAGGATTTTTCGCATGGCCATCTCCAACAACCTCGCCCGCAGTTCTTTGACAAAGCGGCTCTCGGCGCAAGTCACGCAGCTACCCGGCGGCGGCTTTTCGCGCGTGGGTTACAGCGGCCAGATCAGCGGGATCAGCGCGCTTGCCAGCAAACCGACACTCAGGTTGAGCGGAATGCCCACCTTCATGAAATCGGTAAAGCGATAGCCGCCGGGGCCATAAACCAGCGTATTGGTCTGATACCCGATCGGCGTCGCAAAGCTGGCAGAGGCCGCGACCATCACCGCCACCACCAGCGGGCGCGCATCGACGCCCATCGCGTCGGCAAGCCCGATGGCAATCGGCGTCACCACAACCGCGACCGCGTTGTTGCTGATAAGCTCGGTCAGGACAGAGGTGATGAGGT
>CBFHML010000045.1:0-31359 GCA_965656855.1 Roseovarius sp. | reverse complement strand
CGTCTCTCTGGGGCCGGGTCTGGTATCGGGCAGCGTCCGGCATCGGTCCTGTCACGAAAGGTGTCCCTTTCGCAGTCGATGCCCCCTCTGTCCTTTCGCCTGAGATCGCTATCCCTTCGGCGCCCCTGTGGTCCAAGGGGTCTCTCCAGAGTTCTTAGTCGGTCGGTCCTTGCGCCTGAGAGTTTCCGGGGCGGTTGCTCCTTCGGCACCGGCAAAGCCGATTCTCCCGATCCGATGGGAAAACGATACTTTCGTCGGTATCGCCCCGCAACCCAATTTCCCGGCGGCCCCGGCAACGGCGCAGCGGCATGGTCCGGCAATCGGCTTGCTATCCACCCAGACGCTTGGCAGGAATGGCGCCATGTCACATGATTTTTTCTTCGGATACGGCTCGCTCGTCAATCGCGGCACACATGCGTTTGAGGGCGCACAGACCGCGCGGCTGACAGGCTGGAAACGCATGTGGCGCAAGACCGC
This sequence comes from Roseovarius sp., assembly GCA_965656855.1. Classification (GTDB taxonomy): domain Bacteria; phylum Pseudomonadota; class Alphaproteobacteria; order Rhodobacterales; family Rhodobacteraceae; genus Roseovarius. Next base: position 30,882 of record CBFHML010000045.1, on the reverse strand, counting down.
CCGGCGCGAGGCCGCGTTTCTGACCGTGGTGCCCGACCCCGGCTGCGAGATCGACGGGCTGCTGGCCGCTGTGCCCGGTGGCGATTGGGCCGCGCTTGATCTGCGCGAGGCCGCGTATGCCCGGCTCGACGCAGCGCATCAAATCGCCTTGCCCGACGCCATGCAGGCCAGCCCGCCCCGCATCGCGGTCTATTCGATCCCGCCGACAGACCATTTCGCCCCCGACCCTGACAGCCCGGTATTGCTGAGCTATCTTGACGTGGTGATCCAAGGCTATCTCAAGGAATTCGGAGAGGCCGGAGTGACCCGCTTTTTCGAGACAACAGATGGCTGGGACGCGCCGGTGCTGGATGATCGGACTAAGCCGATATATCCGCGCCACATGTTGCTGAGCGTCACCGAGCAGGAGATGGTGGACGACCTGATCAGTACCAAGGGCGTGCGCCTGATGCGGGGGTGAGTCCCCGGACGCCCTACAGCTGGGGCGGAGAGGGTCGTTGAGATGGCGCGAGTCCAAGGCCGTCAGGCCGCCGCGCATCGCCGCCTGTCGGACTGCATACGAAGCAACAACCTCACCCCAAGCGCTACCCCTTGGCGCGGATCACCTGCAGCAAAGGCAGCACCTGCGCCATTTCAGGGCCGCGTGCCTGACCTGTCAGCGCCAGACGCAGCGGCATGAAAAGGCCCTTGCCCTTGCGCCCTGTGGCCTCTTTGACCGCGTTGGTCCATGTGCCCCATGTCTCGGTGTCATGCGGGCCTTCGGGCAATAGCGCCATCGCCTCGGCCACGAAATCCGCGTCCTCGGGGGCAATCACAGGCTCTGCCCCGTCGCGGAACATCACCCACCAGCTCTCCAGATCGTCGAGCGTTGTGATATTCTCGCGCGTGACCTGCCAGAAAAGATCCGCCTTGTCCTCGGGCACGCCAAGGGCCGCGATCCGGTCGGCCACATCCGCATGGCTGAGCGTTTGCAGGTAGCGCGCGGTCAGCGGAAAGAGATCGGCCGCGTCGAATTTCGTCGGCGCAGAGCCAAAGCGCGAGATGTCGAACCCCTCGATCAGCCCCGCCATCTCTGTCTGCAATTCAATCGGATCGGATGAGCCAAGCCGCGCCATCAGCGACAAGAGCGCCGCAGGCTGTACGCCTTGGGCGCGCAGATCACGCAGGCTGAGCGTGCCCAGACGTTTCGACAGCGACTCTCCCTGCGGGCCGGTCAGCAGCGAGTGATGCGCAAATTGCGGGACGGTGCCGCCCAACGCCTCGATAATCTGGATTTGCGTCGCGGTGTTGGTCACATGGTCAGAGCCGCGCACCACATGCGTGACGCCCATTTCCGTGTCGTCCACTACCGACGCCAGCGTATACAGCACCTGCCCGTCACCCCGGATCAGCACCGGGTCCGACACGCTGGCCGCATCAATGGAAATCTCGCCCAGAATACCGTCTTCCCAGACGATACGCTCCTGATCCAGCTTAAAGCGCCAGACGCCATTGCCGCGCTCTGCGCGCAGGGCGGCTTTGTCGTCTTCGCTCAGGGTCAGCGCGGCGCGGTCATAGACCGGCGGCTTGCCCATATTGAGCTGCTTCTTGCGCTTGAGGTCCAGTTCCGTGGGCGTCTCGAACGCCTCGTAAAAACGGCCCATCTCGCGCAGCTGATCGGCGGCCTCGGCATAGCGGTCAAGTCGCTGCGACTGCCGCTCTACCCGGTCCCAATGCAGGCCCAGCCAGTCCAGATCCTGTTTGATCGCGTCGACATATTCCTCTTTCGAGCGCTCGGGATCGGTATCGTCGATACGCAGGATAAAGGTGCCCCCCGCCTTGCGCGCGATGAGGAAATTCATCAGCGCGGTGCGCAGGTTGCCAACATGGATATAGCCGGTGGGAGAAGGCGCGAAACGGGTGATTGTCATGGGGTGTCTCCTGTCGATGGGCGAGATGTCACATGCCGGTCGCTTTGTCCAGTTGGCGTGGGCAGCAGACAGCCTCTTTGCCGATGCCGGTCGATGCCACCACAGGTCGTGACCAAAGACAGGCTTCACGTTGGTGTGATCGTCACAGTGCCATCGGCCGGTGTGTGCTATGTCTTGTCCGACACAAGCCAAAAAGGACTTTTCAGATGCCCGATACGCTGATCACCCGCCGGTCTCTTCTTGCCTCCGCCGCGGCCCTTCCCGCCGCCGCCGCCCTGCCCGCTTGGGCCGAGGCGCCGATGTTGGGGGCCGCAACCGCGCGGTTCAACCGCTTCACATTGGGCGCGTTCGAGGTGACGACCCTTCTGGCGGCCACGATGACACGGCCCGACCCGCATTCGATCTTTGGTCTGAATGCCAGCGATGAGGACTTTGCCGCTGCGGCGCAGGCAGCCAAGATCCCGGCAGACACGGCACAGTTCTTTTTCACGCCAACGGTGGTGAATACCGGCTCGGAACTGGTGCTGTTCGACACCGGGCTCAATGCCGAGGGCATCACCAGCGCCTTGGCAGAGGCGGGATACACCCCCGATCAGGTCGATGTGGTGGTGATCACCCACATGCATGGCGATCATATCGGCGGGCTTATGGAGGGCGAGACGCCCACATTCCCCAACGCCCGCTATGTGACCGGCGCGGTGGAATTCGATGCATGGGCCGCACAGGGCAACGACACGTTCGAGGCCAAGATGCGCCCGCTGGCCGAACAGACCGCGATGATCGAGGACGGTGCCAACGGCTTTGCCGGGCACACCGCGATGGCCGCGTTCGGGCATACGCCGGGGCATATGGTGCACATGATCGAGAGCGAGGGCAAAAGCCTGCTGCTCGCCGCCGATTTCGCCAATCACTACGTCTTTTCGCTGGCACATCCCGACTGGGAGGTCAGCTTTGACATGGACAAGACCGCAGCCGCAGAAACGCGCAAGCGCCTGCTTGGGATGCTGGCGGCGGACGGTATCCCCTTTGTGGGCTATCACATGCCATGGCCCGGCACCGGCTTTGTCGAGCAGGCGGGCGACGGTTTCCGCTATCTGCCGACAAGCTATCAGTTGATGCTGTAAGCGCAGAGGGGCGGACCGGAAAATTCGAATTTTCCGATGCGGAATTTTGAAAAATTCCGCTCCGCCCAGCTTCGGACTGGTGGTTTCACTTGGCCTGCGGCAGAACAGGCGCATGGATCGCACGCTGTCCCTTGATGAAATGTATGAGACCGCCTTTGCCACAGTAGAGGCGTTCCCGGCACGCTTTCGCGAGGCGGCGCGTGAGGCCGCACTCCAGATTACCGACTGGCCCGACGCAGACATGCTGCGCGACCTAGAAATGGACACCGCGCTGGACCTGACCGGGCTATATGAGGGCATTCCCCTCACCGAGAAATCAGTGTTTGATCAGCCGATGGGGCCCGACACGGTCTGGCTATTTCGGGAGCCGATCCTTGCAGAATGGCGCGACAGGGGGGACGTGACCCTGAGCGATCTGGTGGCGCATGTCACGGTCCATGAATTCGCGCATCATTTCGGCTGGTCGGATGAGGATATCGCCACGATAGACCGCTGGTGGGAATGACCGCGCGATCCACGCGGCCCTGTCATCCCTCGTCGCGCCACCGATTGACGATGGGGTAACGACGGTCGAGCCAGAACGCCTTTTTTGACAGGCGCGTGCCCGGGGCGGATTGAAAGCGTTTGTATTCCGAGATGTAGAGCAGGTGCTGCACCTGTTTCGCATCTTCCGCCGCATAGCCCGCAGCGACGCAATCAGCGATCGACCCATCCTGATCGACGAGGATGTCAAGAATGCCGTCCAGCACCGGATAATCGGGCAGCGAGTCGCTGTCTTTCTGGTCCGCGCGCAGCTCTGCCGAGGGGGCCTTGCTGATGATAGTCTCAGGGATCGTCGCGCCCGCAGGCCCGCTCATCCAGTCGCGATGGTGGTCATTGCGCCAGCGGCAGATATCGAAAACCCGCGTTTTGTAGAGATCCTTGATCGGGTTGTAGCCGCCCGACATGTCGCCATAAATCGTGGCATAGCCCACCGCGACCTCGGATTTATTGCCAGTGGTCAGCAGCATTTCGCCAAACTTGTTGGACAGCGCCATAAGCAGCAGGCCACGCAGGCGGGACTGGATATTTTCCTCGGCGATGCCTGTCTGTGTGCCCTCGAAAAGCGTTTCCAGCGTTTGGGAAATCGCGTCGCGGCCTTGGGTGATCGGCACGAAATCATACCGGCACCCAAGGGTCTCTGCCAGCGCCTGCGCGTCATCCAGCGAGGCCTGCGACGTGTATTCAGACGGCAGCATGACGCAGCGCACATTATCAGCGCCCAGCGCGTCCACGGCGATGGTGGCGACGATGGCGCTGTCGATCCCGCCGGACAGGCCCAGCAGAACCTTTGAAAAGCCGGTTTTGCGCAGGTAATCGCGCAGCGCCAGCACCATGGCGTGGTAATCCTGCTCCATCAGGTCGGGCACATGGGCGAGCGGGCCTTGCTCTATTTGCCAGCCTGTGTCGCCACGTGTGAGGTCCAGATGCGTGATCGCCTCTTGCATCAGCGGCATCTGCAGCGCCAGATGGCCGTGCGCGTTGAGCGCAAAACTGCCACCGTCAAAGACCTGATCGTCCTGCGCGCCCACAAGGTTGAGGTAGATCAGTGGCAAACCCGTCTCGACCGCGCGCGAGACCATGAGCGTGACGCGCGTGTCGCGCTTACCCCGGTAGTAGGGCGAGCCGTTGGGAATGAGCAGAAACTCCGCGCCGGTTTCAGCCAGCGTTTCGGGCACGTCCTCGTGCCAGCTGTCCTCGCAAATGGGAGAGCCGATGCGCACGCCGTCCACCGCATATGGCCCGCCCACATCGCCCGAGGCATAGAGGCGATGTTCATCAAAGACGGTCTCATTTGGCAGATGATGCTTGTGCACGCAGGCCGCCACCTGACCATCCTTGAGGATATAATAGGCGTTATAAAGCGAGGCCCCTTCGAGTGCGGGCCCACCGATCGCAAGCGCCGGACCATCGGCGCACGCCTCTGCCAGCGCATGGATCGCGGCAATCGCCGCCTGATGAAAAGCCGGCTTCATCACCAGATCCTGGGTATTGTAGCCGGTGATGAACATCTCTGGCAGCGCCACCAGATTCGCACCCGCCGCGCGGCCCTCTTCCCATGCCCTTTGTGCGAGCGCCGCATTGCCGGCAAGATCGCCCACGATGGGGTTCAATTGTGCCAGTGTCAGGCGGAAACTGTCGGCCATGGCGGCGATACCCCTTGCAGGCTGCGGTTGGACGCCTGATGTAGCAGAACCTTGCCGGAGGGAAAGCCGAAACCCGGTGAAAGCCGTTGTCAGTCTTGCGCCCGTCCACTAGGTTTTGCACCACGTGGCAAAGGGCAGCAGCCGAGAGCTTCAGGGGCAGATATGCAGCACGGAACATTCAAGCGACTTCTTCTGGCAGCGGGCATGGCCTCAGTCGGTGGGCTGGCCATGGCCCAGAACAGCGCAGTGCATACCAAGCAATACGAGGATGGTGGCATCTACGAAGGCACGTTCAAGAACGGGCTTCAGCACGGGACCGGCACCTATACTCTGCCCAACGGCTATGAATATTCCGGCGAATGGACCGATGGCGAGATCCTTGGCCGCGGCGTGGCGCGCTTTCCCAACGGATCGGTCTATGAGGGTGAGTTCGCCAAGGGCAAGCCAGAGGGCGTGGGCAAGATCGTCTTTTCGGATGGTGGCACCTATGAGGGCACTTGGCAGGACGGCAAGATCACCGGTCAGGGCGTGGCAATCTACGCAAACGGGGTGCGCTATGAGGGCGGGTTCCTCAACGCGATGCATCACGGGCGGGGCCGCATGCAAAGCCCGGGCGGCTATGTCTATGATGGTGACTGGGTCAATGGCGTCAAAGAGGGCGTGGCAAAGATCACCTATCCCGATGGCGCTGTGTATGATGGCGAGGTCGCACGCGGCGCGCGCGACGGCGAGGGCATGCTGACCATGCCCGACGGGCTGATCTACGAAGGCACCTGGGCCGAGGGGCAGATCAACGGCACCGGCAAGCTCACGCAGCCCAACGGCGATGTCTATGAAGGCGAGCTTGTCGCGGGCCGCCGCGAGGGTGAGGGCCGGGTCGTTTATAACAACGGCGATATCTATGTCGGCGATTTCGCCGATGACCGCCGCCACGGCCAAGGCGTGTTTACCGGCTCTGACGGATATCGCTATGAGGGCGAATGGATTGCTGGCAAGATTTCGGGCGAGGGTCAGGTCACCTATCCTGACGGGTCTGTTTATACAGGCGAGTTTCGCGATGATCTGGCCAACGGGACCGGCAAGGTCACCTATCCTGACGGCTCGACCTATGAGGGCGACTGGTCAGGCGGCGTGATCGACGGCACTGGCGTGGCAACCTACCCCAACGGCCTTGTCTATGAGGGCGAATTTCAGAACGCCAAGAACCACGGCTACGGCGTGATGACCTATCCCGACGGCTATCGCTATGAGGGCGAGTGGCGCGACGGGCAGCGTGAGGGCCAAGGCACCGCCACCTATCCCGACGGGACCATTTATGAGGGCCATTTTGAAAGCGGGCAGCGCCATGGACAGGGTAAGATCGTGATGCCCGATGGCTTTGTCTATGAGGGCGATTGGCAGAACGGCGAAATCTCGGGACAGGGTGTCGCGACCTACACCAACGGCGACATCTATGAGGGCACATTCCGCAACGGCAAACGGCAGGGTGAGGGCACCATGCGCTATGCCACAGGCGAAGAGGCCAGCGGCGCATGGGAAAATGGCGCGCTGACCGGTCAAGCGGCAGCCGAATCCGAGCCCGCCACCCCGACGCCAGAGACAGCCGAAACCCCGGATGAGACCGACGCGACCGCGCCGCAAGAGTGAGCGCTAGACGACCTCACCCGCATCCAACCGCTGTAGGATGCGGGAGGCGCCCTCGCGCACGGCCTCTTTGCGGTCCTCTTTCATCCGGTCCCATGTGGCGTACATCTGCCCCATGCGCGGATTGCGGGAAAACTTCTCGCGGTGACGCTCCATGAAATCCCAGTAAAGCAGATTGAAGGGGCAAGCCCCCTCGCCAGTCTTTTCCTTGACCGAATAGGCGCAGGATTTGCAGTAATCAGACATCTTGTCGATGTAATTGCCTGAGCTGACATAAGGCTTTGACGCGATGATGCCGTCATCGGCGAACTGGCTCATGCCGATCACGTTGGGTGCCTCTACCCATTCGTAGGCGTCATGATAGACGGCCAGATACCATTCATGCACCTGATTCGGGTCGATCCCGGCCAGAAGCGCGAAATTGCCCGTCACCATCAGCCGCTGGATATGGTGGGCATAAGCCAGATCGCGGGTCTGCTCTACCGCGTGGCCAACGCAGGCCATCTTTGTCTCGCCACCCCAATACATCGCCGGCAGGTCGCGGGTATGGCCCAGCGCGTTGCGCGTCACATAGTCCGGCCCTTCGCGGAAATAGATGCCACGCACATATTCGCGCCATCCGATGATCTGCCGGATATAGCCCTCTGCGGCATTGATCGGCGCATTGCCGTCCTTCCACTCCTGTTCGATCCGCTGGCAGATCTCCAGCGGCGACAACAGGCCAATGTTGAGATATTGCGCCAAAAGCGAATGATTGAGGTACTCATCTCCGCGCAGCATCGCATCCTGATAATCGCCGAACTCCGCCAGCAGGTGATTGGCGAAATGATCCAGCGCGCGGCGCGCCTCACCTTGGGTGACCGCATAGTTGAAGGGGCGCAGCTTTCCGAAATTGCTGGGAAACCTCTCTTCCACCAGTGTCAGCACCTCTTCGGTGATCTCATCCGGGGTAAAGTCCATCGGCTTGGCACGCAGCATATCGTCAGAGGCAGGTTTGCGGTTGTCGTGGTCATAGTTCCACTTGCCCCCCGCCGGGTCATCGCCCTCCATCAAGAGGCCGGTCTTGCGGCGCATCTCGCGATAAAAATACTCCATCCTCAGCGCCTTGCGCCCCTCGGCCCACGCGTCAAACTCATCCAGCGAACAGACGAACCTGTCATCGGGCAATAGCGTCACCGACAGCGGCGCGTTTTCCAGCGCCTCGATCAGCCGCCATTCGCCGGGCCGGGTGGCGATGACCGTGGAGGTGTCATGCGCCTGCCCCCGGCGCATCAGCTCTCCGACGATGGATCGCGATGTGTCCTCATCATCCAGCCGCCCATAGGCGACCTGCCAGCCCTCATCCCGCAGCTTTTGCGCAAAATGGCGCATCGCGGAAAACACCAGCGCGATCTTGCGCGGATGGTGTTTGACGTAAGAGGCCTCGTCATTGACCTCTGCCATGACAATGAGGTCCGTGTCCTTATCGGCCTCGCGCAGCGCCGACACGCTTTCGCTCAACTGGTCGCCAAGAACCAGAATTAGACGCTTTACCATTCCACTCGCTCTCCCTGCCAGTCAAAGAACAGGCCGGTTTCCTTGGGCGTCAGCCCCTCGATCACGCTCAGCAGGTTCTGCGCGGCCTCTTGCGGCGTCACTGTCGGATGGCCGTCCGCAAATTTATCCGTCAACGACGTTTCCACCGTGCCGGGATGCAGCGCCACACAAATCGATTCTCGATGCGTGCGCGACAGTTCTATCGCGCCGCCGTGGATCATCTGGTTGAGCGCCGCCTTGGAAGTTCTGTAGCTGTACCAGCCACCCATCCCGTTATCCCCGATGGACCCGACCCGCGCCGACAGCGCCGCGAACACGCAGCGCCCGTCACGCGGCATAAGGCGCATGGCATGTTTCAGCACAAGCGACGGCCCCATGCAATTGAGCTTGAATTGTGCGATCATCGCCTCTGGCGTCAGGTGTTTGAGCGCCTTTTCCGGGCCCATGCCATCTAGCTTGAGCGCGCCAGTGGCGACGAAAACAAGGTCAAACGGCCCCTCCAGCGCGCCCAGCTTTTGCTCGACTGACGCCTCATCGGTCACATCCAGCCCGTCGCCCGACCGCGACAGCCCAGTAACCGCAACCCCGCGCGTTTCCAGCGCGGTCTTGACCGCCCCGCCGATCCCGCCAGAGCCGCCTATAATCAATGCATTTTTTATCATGGGCGGTAGTGTAGTGCGATCCTGCCACAGGTCACGACAGACGTGAAAATATACCCATGTCCGAGAAATGAACCGTGCTATCTTTTTCTTAAACGTGAAAACGTTTCACGGAGCTGGGACAGAGTCACAAAATGAGCAGACTAGCAGTCGTGGAGGGCGGTTACGTCTTTCCCGCCAGAAGCGACGGTACGCGGCCTTTTGCCGTCTGTGATGTCCATGGCGCCCCGGTGCCCGAGGCTCAGACCACGGTCAAGCATAGCATCATCATGCCCCGCTACATACCGCAGGCCCTGCGCCAAAACGTAGAGCGTCGTCAGGGGGTTTACCTTTTTGCCGGGATGTACCTGCCGCATTTTGGGCATTTCGTGCTAGAAAGCCTGTCACGCCTCTGGGCGGTGGAAAGGCTGACAGAGCCGCTGGACGGGATCGTGTTTCTGAACGCTGGGCGCAATCCACCGAACTCAGCCAAATATGCAAATATATTCAAAGCACTTGGCGTGAATTGCTCAATCCATGTCATCACAAGCCCGACGCAGTTCGAACGGTTGTATGTACCCGAACAGGGTCTGGGCATGGGGCCCACAGCGACCGGGCTGGTCGAACAGCGCGATTTCCTGCGCCGCCACTTTACCGCGATGGCCCTACCGGTCGCAGGACATGACAAGATCTACATCTCGCGCCGGGCCTATGGTCTCAAACGCGGCGGGATGCTGGGAGAGGCCTATTTCGAACGCAGTCTCGAACAGGCGGGATACCATGTCTTTCATCCTCAGCGAGAGCCGCTCGGCGTGCAAATCGGCACCTATCTGGCAGCCAGCAAAATCGTGTCACCGGACAACTCGGCACTGCATGTAGCCGGATTCGTGGCGCGGCCCGACCAAAAGATCGCCATCGTGCTGCGACGCAAGCACGGGGCGGTGGATCTCTTTCCGCAGTTATCGGTGGCGATGCAACATGAACCTCTGGTGATTGATGCGATAAAACAGGTGCTCGTTCATACAGGACGGCGACCTGCAAACTGGGGCCATTATGCCGAACTTGATCTGGCTTCTGTCTATGCGAAACTGGTGGAGCATGGCTTTATTGATTTGGACGTCGTGCTGGAGGTGCCACGCTGGCGCGACGTGAAACGCGACGCGGAACGTATGGTGCGGCGTTTTGGTGGCACCTTGGCTAAAGGTGATCTGACCGCAGACAAGCCAGAACTGTTGGGCAGGTATTTCTGAGAAAGCCACCGCATTGCCGCGCATTTTCGGGGGTTTTCAAATAGGCTTCCCGCAAGTATCGTTCTCACATGAGCATTCAGGACCATATCACCGCGATTAAAACGCCCCGCACGATGGGTTGCGTTCGCGTCCTGCTACTCCTAAGCCGCCTCTGAGCGTGCCCTGACACGGCGCGACCGCTCAGAGGAGTGCCTTTTCGCGCCGCAGGCTTAGGACAATTTTGCGAGATCAGACATGACCAACCATGACAAAGACAGGGTGATGATTTTCGACACCACCCTGCGCGACGGCGAACAATCGCCCGGTGCGACGATGACCCATGAAGAAAAGCTCGAAATCGCCGGGCTGCTGGACGATATGGGCGTCGATATTATCGAGGCCGGGTTTCCCATCGCCTCAGAGGGCGATTTCCGCGCGGTGAGCGAGATTGCCAAGCAGTCACGCGACGCGGTGATCTGCGGGCTGGCACGCGCGCATTTCAAGGATATCGACCGCTGCTGGGAGGCGGTGAAACACGCCCCGCAGCCGCGTATCCACACGTTTATCGGCACCTCGCCGCTGCACCGCGCCATCCCCAACCTGTCCAAGGAAGAGATGGCCGAGCGGATCCACGACACCGTGACCCACGCCCGCAATCTGTGTGACAACGTGCAATGGTCGCCGATGGATGCCACCCGGACCGAGTGGGATTACCTTGCCCGCGTGGTGGAAATCGCAATCAAGGCGGGCGCCACCACGATCAATATCCCCGATACTGTCGGCTATACCGCGCCGGTCGAATCCGCAGACCTGATCCGGCGGCTCATCGCCGAGGTGCCGGGCGCGGACGAGATCGTCTTTGCCACGCATTGCCACAATGACCTTGGCATGGCCACGGCCAACGCGCTGGCCGCCGTCGAGGGCGGTGCGCGCCAGATCGAATGCACCATCAACGGCCTTGGCGAACGCGCTGGCAACACCGCGCTCGAAGAGGTGGTGATGGCGATGAAGGTGCGCGGCGACATCCTGCCGTTCGAGACCCGCGTGGACAGCACAAAGCTGATGCATATCAGCCGCCGTGTCGCCACGGTGTCCGGCTTTAATGTGCAGTATAACAAGGCCATTGTCGGCAAGAACGCCTTTGCCCACGAATCCGGCATCCATCAGGATGGCATGCTCAAGAACGCCGAAACGTTCGAGATCATGCGCCCCGAGGATGTGGGCCTGACCGAGACAAACATCGTTCTGGGCAAGCATTCGGGCCGCGCGGCGCTTCGTTCCAAGCTTACCAATCTCGGGATCGAACTGGCCGAGAACCAGTTGGGCGATGTGTTCGTGCGGTTCAAGGAACTCGCCGACCGCAAGAAAGAGGTCTATGACGAAGACCTCATCGCGCTGGTGCAGGCCGGTGAGGACGGGGCGAGCGACCGGCTTGTCATCACGTCTTTGCGCGTGGTCTGCGGCACCGGCAACCCGGCTGAGGCCGAACTGACCATGTCTATCGACGGCGTCGAAAAGACAGCACAGATGACGGGCGACGGCCCTGTGGATGCCACGTTCAAAGCGGTGCGCGAACTGCACCCCAACGAGGCCCGGCTTCAGCTGTATCAGGTGCACGCCGTGACCGAAGGCACCGATGCGCAGGCGACCGTCTCTGTGCGGCTGGAAGAGGCGGGCAATATCGCGACCGGGCAGTCTGCGGATACCGATACCGTGCTGGCCAGCGCCAAGGCCTATGTCAACGCGCTCAACCGGTTGCTTATCCGGCGCGGACGGACGGGCGAGGACCAAAAGGAAATCAGCTACAAAGACGTTTCCTGACAAACGGCCCGCCACTCTGGCATATAAAAAACGGCGCCCCGAGGGGCGCCGTTTCGCAACCTGGCCAAGAGGGTGGGATCAGTCCCAGCCGACCTGGTTGAAGATCGCCTGCGCCTTGGCGGCGTTGCGGCTGAAGGCGTCGGTCGGCGTGGTGTCGTCGGCCTTGTACTCGCCCAGACGCTCGGTGGTTTCAGCCCCTTCGAGACCTTCGACCGCCGGGTATTCGTGGTTGCCCGAGGCAAACATGTTTTGTGCCGTGTCGCTGACGAGGAATTCTAGGAACTTCATCGCGTTCTCTTCGTTCGGCGCGTTTGCCGTCAGAGCCGCCGTGGTGAGGTTCACATGGGTGCCGCGTCCGTCCTGATTGGGCCAGACCCACCCAAGATCGTCGACATTGTCGCTCAGACCATCGACCTGCCCGGCATAGCCGCGCACATAGTAATAGTGGTTGGAGACAGCGATGTCGCACTCGCCCGACACGAGGCCGCGCAGCTGGTCGGTGTCGCCGCCCTGCGGCTCGCGTGCCATGTTTTCCAGCACACCGGCGGCCCATGCCTTGGCGGCCTCTTCGCCTTCGACCTCGATGATGGAGGCCAGCAGCGACTGGTTGTAGATATTCGAGGAGGAGCGAATGCAGATGCTATCGTCCCACTTGGGATCAGCCAGTTCGGCATAGGTCTGCGGCGGGTTCTCGACGCGGTCCTTGTGGTAGAAAATGATCCGCGCACGCTGTGCAAGGCCAAACCACAGGTTTTCAGGCGATTGGAAGCGCTCTGGGATGCGATTTTCGATCGTCTCAGAGTCGAACGGCTGCAGCACGCCCGCGCTTTCGGCGCGCGCCATGACGCCCACATCGACGGTCATCAGAACGTCGGCGGGGCTGTTTTCGCCTTCCGCGTCAAGACGGGCGATCAGCTCATCGGCCTTTGCCTCAATCCGGTTGACCGTGATGCCAGTCTCTTCGGTGAACTTGGCATAAAGCGCATCATCCGATTCATAGTGACGGCTGGAATACAGGTTCACGTCCTGCGCAAAGGCAGGCGCGGCAAACGCGAAAAGTGCTGCGGCTGCCGTGAGGGGGCGTGTGTAGGATTTGGGCATATCGGAAGCGTCCTTTCATTTCCGAGTGAATTGCTAGGGAATTACTGGCTATTCTGACAAAAAGAGTCAAGTGACTTTCTCGACAGAGACTTCAACCGGACAAAAACAAACGCTGCGTTAAACTTGCGCAGCCAGCGCATCCCGACCATTCTGAGTGTCAGGGAGAAAAAAGCGCCCGCCACGGGCCGCGTTTTGGGAGGACAGGGAATGACATTCGCCACGCGTCAGGATGCGATAGATATCCAGAACGAAATGCCGTGGGACGCGCGCGACGTGCCGCCGACGGTCTATCACATGCTGTCCGAAACGGCGGCGGCCTTTCCCGACCGCCCCGCGATCAGCTATCAGCTTCAATCCGGCCCGGCGGACAAGGCCGTCACGCTGAGCTGGCGCGAGTTTCACGAACAGGTCGGCCGCGCGGCCAACCTCTTTCGCAGCCTCAAGATCGGGCCGACGGATGTGGTGGCACTTGTCATGCCCAACACGCTGGAAACCGCCATCGCCACGGTCGGCGCCATGGTTGCGGGCATCGCCAATCCCATAAATCCGCTGCTGGAGCCTGAACAGATCGGTGCGATCCTGCGCGAGACGGATGCCAAGGTGGTGATCACGCTCAGGGCGTTTCCGAAAACCGATATCGCGCAGAAACTGGCCGAGGCCGTGCGCCACGCGCCGCATGTGCATACGGTGCTTGAGGTGGACCTCAACCGCTATCTCACCCCGCCCAAAAGCTGGATCGTGCCGCTGATCCGGCCCAAGACCCCCGGCAACCACCACGCCGACGTCAAAAGCTTTAACGCCGAGGTGGCCAAACATCCCGCCAAGTTGAGCTTTACCCCTGACGAGGCCGACCGCGTCGCCGCCTATTTCCACACGGGCGGCACCACCGGCATGCCCAAGGTCGCGCAGCATAAATATTCCGGCATGGTCTATAATGGCTGGCTAGGGCATCGCCTGCTCTTCACCGAAGAAGACAGCGTGATGTGCCCACTGCCTCTGTTCCATGTGTTCGCCTGCCATGTGATCCTGATGGCGATGATGAAATCAGGCGCGCATGTGGTTTTCCCCACCCCTGCCGGCTATCGCGGCGAAGGCGTGTTCGACAATTTCTGGAAGCTGTGCGAGCGTTGGCAGACCACCTTTATCATCACCGTCCCCACCGCCGTGGCCGCCCTGATGCAGCGCAAGGTCGATGCCGATGTATCCTCTGTCAAAAACGCGTTTTCAGGCTCTGCCCCCATGCCGATGGAACTGTTCAACCGGTTCGAAGCCGCCACCGGCATGACCGTCATCGAGGGCTACGGCCTAACCGAGGCAACATGCCTTGTGTCCTGCAACCCGCCCTCGGGCGAAAAGAAAGTCGGCTCTGTCGGTGTCCCCTTGCCGCATACGGATGTAAAAATCTTCACCGTTCAGGATGGCAAAACGGTCGAATGTGAAACCGACACGGTGGGTGAAATCTGCATCGCCAATCCCGGTGTTTATGCGGGCAACACCTATACCGAGGCCACCAAGAACACGGATCTTTACCACCGCGACAGCTATCTGCGCACCGGCGATCTGGGCCGGATCGACGCCGATGGCTATCTGTGGATCACTGGTCGCGCCAAAGATCTCATCATTCGCGGCGGGCACAATATCGACCCCGCCGATATCGAAGAGGCGCTGATGGCCCATTCTGCGGTCGCGGGGGCCGGGGCCATCGGGCAGCCAGACGCACATTCCGGCGAAATCCCCTGCGCCTATGTCGAACTGGTCGAGGGCGGCGAGGTGACGGGCGAGGAACTGCGCGAGCATTGCAAGGTGCATGTCCACGAACGCGCCGCCATCCCGCGCCATGTCGAGGTGCTGCCCGAACTGCCCAAAACAGCGGTTGGCAAGGTCTTCAAGCCCGACCTGCGCAAGCGCGCCATCACGCGCATCTACAACGACGCGCTGGACAAGGCGGGCGTGAGCGCGCGCGTCGTTGAGGTCATCGACGACAAGAAACGTGGTCTGGTGGCCCGCATGGGCAAAACCGGCGACAGCGCCGATGATGCGGCGGTGGGGAAGGTTCTGGGCGAATTCACCCGACCGTGGGAGTGGCAGACCGACTAATCGGGCGCCCCCCGGAAATCGAGGATCTCGCCAGCCGCGCGCCGCTCTGTGCGGTAGCGGTTCACCGGCGCGTCCTCGTCCGGGTAGCCGAACGTGATGGCGCAAAGGATCATCCGGTCCTCGGCCAGATCGAAATGCCGCCGGATAAGACCCGGGTAGGCGGCGACGGCGGCCTGCGCGATGCTGGCCACACCACGCGCCGTGGCCGCCAGCATGAACGCCGTCAGAAACCCGCCAGCATCCAGCGCCCCATAGGGGCCAAGGACGCGTGGCACATGCAGGATCGCCACATGCGGCGCGTCGAAAAGCTCAAAGTTGCGCCGCGACTGGCGCGCGCGGGCGGGTTTGTCCTCTCGCGCGATGCCCGCCGCCTCGTATAGCGCATAGCCACAGGCACGGCGGCGTTCGCCCAATTCTCCGGGATAGCCCTCGGGCCATGGCAGGTCTGCGCCCGGCGTGCCGCTGTCATGCTCTGCCAAAAGAGCTGTGCGAAACCGCGCGGTCTCTGCCGGGCGGGTCACGATCAGGTCCCAAGGCTGCACATTGTTCCAGCTTGCTGTGTGGCGTGCGCTGTCCACAATATCCGTGATCACCATGTCTGCCACCGCATCCGTGCGGTAGGCCCGGCACGACCAGCGTGCCTGCATCAGGCCGCGCAGAACCTCGGCTTGATCCGTCATGCGCCTCTCCTTAGCCAAAGAATTCCAGATAGGCGATCACGGCGCCCACAAGCAGCGCCAGCAACACCGCAAAGGCGATCTTTATCGCTGAATAGGGGCGCTCTCCCTCGACCCGGCCACTGCGGCCATTGACGACGCAGCGATAGGTCTTGCCGCGATACTTGTAGGCCGCCATCCATACGGGCAGCAGCACATGCTTGAACGTCACATCACTCACATCGGTATCGACCCGGTGGATGCGCTGTTGATCCCCGCCGATATCGAAACGCACATCGCGGGCGATGATCTGATCCATCTTGTCACGCGCCTCGACGAACCCATCCTCCAGCAACACCTGATAGCCCTCGGCGCGGAACCCGGCCAGAAATTGCGGGCTGTAGGGTTGCAGACTGCCCAGATCCCAAGGCTCCAGCGCATCGGTAAAAGTCTTGGGCAGGGATTTCGACGCCAGCACCAGCACATCGTCGAACGCCCGCGCCACCCTGCCAGAGGCGGGCGACCAGCGGATCCGTGCAACGCGCTTGGACTGTCGTTTGCCGTTGATGTGAACGCTGACTGTCTCATAATAAATCGTGCCGCGCTCACCGGTGTATTGCGACCGCGTGTCGGCATCAAAGGTCCAGTATGGCACGTAGATGCCCTGCATCCTGCGCCCTTTACGCGCGTATTGCTGCAACTTGGACGGCGCGAACCACAACCCGCCCAGCCACGTGCTCATCGCGTCACGCGCCGCGGCCTCGTTCAGCACGAAGGGCAGCACGCCGCGCGGCTTGATATGGCGATGCGTGCCGGTTCCTGTGACCACGGGGGTGGCGCAGAACGGGCATTCAGAGGCATGGATATCCGGCTCAAACTCTACCTGCGCGCCGCAGCCGGTGCAGGACATCACGCGGGTTTCCTCGATCTCTTCGCGCGCAAGTTGCCCCGAGGTGGCCTTGGCGAAATCCAGCTCTTGGATCGTGCTGACCTGCGGTGCAGCAGCGGCCACGATCTGCGAATTGCCGCAATGATCACAGTTCAGCGCCCGACCGCCCGGATCAAACCGCAGATTGGCCCCACATTGATCGCAGGGAAAGCGATGCTCGGCAGGCGCGCCCGGCTCGGGCGGCAAAGTGGCGGAGTCACTCATCATAGATACCTATGCAGGGGACGCGGTGTGATCCGGCGCAATGCGCCATCGCGCAGCGCCGTGTGACGCCAGAGGTGAAAGATCGCATGCCCCATCGATGCCCCGCCTAGCGCCAAAAGCAGAGTGCGCGGGTGCGGACCGGGCAGCATATGCCCAAGGCTCGCCATTCCCAGCGACAAAGCGGCCCAGCCCAGCAGCACATACATCGCCCGGCTCAGCCACGGATGCGCAACCCTCAAAGGCCCGGTGAGCACCGGGCCGGGGCCGTTCTGCACGCCCAGACCCAGCCAGAGCAGCACCATAGCGCCACCCGCCACGATAAAGACCCACGCCAACCCGCCATAAATCCGGTCATCCACCGATAACAGGAACAACAGCGACAGCGCCGCCGTCCAATGCAGGACCCATGTGATCTGTCGGCGCGACATCCCCGGACCCTCGTCAGGTGCCCGGTGGGGGCGGCGGCAGCACGGTGAAAAGCTGTGCAAGTTCCTGCACATCGCCCGCCAACAGCCAGCCATCCTGACCGGCGGTCCAGACATGGGTTTCACGGGTCAGCTTGCCCTCGCCCGCCATCCGGCCAAGCGCGGCCTTGGAATAGGGACCATGTGTCTTGCCGCTTTCGGCGATATGCCAGACATGCTCCACCGGGGGCGGGGGCGGCGCGGGGGCCGCCGCGGGCTGCGGTGCCGCACCCCATGGTCCCGCCTGCCCCATCTGGTTGGCCATCGCCATGCCCATTCCCATACCCAGACCCGCGCCCATGCCACCATCCCCACCGGGGTTGGAGGCGGCCTGCGTCATCGCCTCGGCGGCGGAGTATTGCGTATACTTGCCCAGATCACCGGCGATCCCCATCGAGGTGCGTTTATCCAGCGCCTTTTCCACCGCGGGCGGCAAGGAGATGTTCTCGATATAAAACTCGGGGATGGTCAGCCCGTATTCGGCAACCACGACGGAAATTTCCGTCGCCACCAGCTTGCCCAGATCGGCGGTGTTCGCGGCCATGTCCAGCACCGGGATACCGCTGCCTGCGATGATGCGCGAAAACGCCTGCACGATCACGTTGCGGATCTGGAACGAAATCTCGTCCATTGTGAATTCGCCATCGGTGCCGACGATCTCTGTGAGGAACTTTGCAGGGTCCGTCACCCGCACCGAATAGCTGCCAAAGGCACGGATGCGGGTCGGGCCGAATTCCGGGTCGCGCAGCATGATAGGGTTCTTGGTACCCCATTTGAGGTTGTTGAACCGGGTCGTGTTGACGAAATAAATCTCGGACTTGAATGGGCTGCGAAATCCGTGATCCCAGTGCTGCAACGTGGTCATCACCGGCATGTTGTTGGTTTCCAGCATGTACAGGCCGGGGGTAAACACATCTGCCAGCTGCCCCTCATGCACGAATACCGCAGACTGCCCTTCGCGCACGGTCAGCTTGGCGCCGTATTTGATCTCGTGGCTCTCCCGCTCGAACCGCCAGACCATCGTGTCGCGGGTGTCGTCCATCCAATGGATGACGTCGATGAATTCACCGGAAAGGAAATCGAAAATGCCCATGTGGGTTCTCTCCTGAAAGGATCAGCTTGGCCCCAACCGGCCAGCAAGGATACGGGTAAGGATAGGACGCGCTTCATCAAGGCTCATGCCGGGTTTGAGCGCGGGATTGTAAAGGATGCGCAGCAGCTCTTCATCATGGGTCGTCAACAGCGCGAATTCCTCGTCATCGTTAAAGACCGAAGGCCGCGCACGCGGGCTGTCATTGGCAAGACCCAGCCCCTGTGCCAGTTCCTCGTGAATGCAGGCCAGACGTTGCAGGGCTGTGTTTTCAGACCGGATATAGGACAGGGCCACACGGTATTCGTGTTCGTTCTCATACCCCGCCGCAATCACGAAACACTGGATCGGACGCGGCAGATTGGAAAATAAGCGCAGGTTCGGCGCCTTCAGATTGGGCATGATCCGCGCGGCGCGGGCGCGGGCCTGTGCCCCGTCATCGGCACCCATGATCATGACCGTGAAATTCGGATCCCGGCGACTGACCGAAATCGGGTGACCCGTGATGCGCGACAGGCGGGCGGCATAGCTTGCTACGTTCTGGCGGTCGCGCGCGCGGTCCTCTGGTGGGACCGAGGCACCAAATTCCACAGCAATCCGGATCGGCACCCGCCATTTTTTAAGCTGTCCAGCCTGCCCGTCAGAGGGGCGCAGACCGCCATTGCGCTGATATTCGTCGTAAAATGCGATGCGCTCAAAATTGCGCAAAAGCTGCGTGTTGGTATAGGGCGTATCAATTCCGCCACCGCCGGTGCGCATCAGATCCTGTGCGACCAGATCGGCCTCTAGCCGCCTGTAATACCGGCTGAGCGATTGGCTGTTGGCGGATGGCTCGGGGCGGATCTGCGTCGTGGGCTCTGGCCTGTCAGACCCGGCCGGTGGTTGTGAAGGGGGCATGGGGGGCGGTGCAGCAAGGCATCCCGCCAGCGCCAAAAGGCCCAGCGTCGCGGCGACAAATCGCCCTGCCTTGCTCCGGTTTCCCATGCCCCTTTGCGCCTTTCTCAGCCCTGCGGCACGGCGGTGCCCGCCGTATCGCCGACCCCGTCCTTGCGGGCCTTGGCGGCGGCCAGCGTGTTGCGCAGCTCTTTTTCCATGGTCTTGAGCTCTTCCTCGGCGGCAGAGCGGCGCGCCTTGCCCTCATCCGCGATCTGGAGGCTTTCCTCGATCGTGCCGATCAGGTCGGCATTCGCCTGTTTGACCGCTTCGATGTCAAAGACGCCGCGTTCCATTTCCTCGCGGATGACCTTGTTGGCATCGCGCAGGTTCTTGGCATTCGAGGTCAGCAACTCGTTGGTCAGATCATTGGCATCGCGCACAGCCGCGGCCGCATCGGCAGAACGCTGGATCGTAACCGCCTGCGCCAGCTGCGTTTCCCACAGCGGCACGGTGTTCACGAGGGTAGAGTTGATCTTGGTCACAAGGCTCTTGTCGTTTTCCTGCACCAGCCGGATCGACGGCAGCGACTGCATCGTGACCTGCCGGGTCAGTTTGAGGTCATGCACCCGACGTTCCAGATCGTCACGCGCGGCGCGCAGATCGCGCAGTTCCTGTGCTTTCATCACCTGCTCGCCCTCGGGCGCGGCGTTCATTTCCGCTTCCTTGGCAGGGATGTCCTTGCTGTCGAGTTCCTTCAGCTTTTCCTCGCCTGCCGAGATATAAAGCGCCAGTTCATCATAGAATTGCAGCGTCTTTTCATAGAGCAGATCAAGCGACTTGATGTCTTTCAGCAGAACATGCTCATGCCGAAGCAGATCATCGGTGATCTTGTCGATCTGCGATTGTACCGTTTCGAACTGTGCGGTGAACTTGGCAAAAGGGGCCGCGCGCCCAAGCAGCTTTTCCCAGAACGTCCGCTCGCGCCGCACATCCAGCTCCGACACCGAAAAGCCCCGGATCGTCGTTACGATCCCGCGCAGGCTGTTGCCCGCCGGGCCCACATCCTTGTTGCGCACACCCTGCAACATGGATTGTGAGATTTCCTGCAATTCCGCCTGCGCGGCCGATCCAAAGGAGACGATGGAATTCGTATCGGCCATGTCGATCTCGCCCATCCGCTGGCGTATCTCGGCGCTTTCCTCTGGCGCGGCCTTGTCCAGAACTGCGATCTCGGTCGCAGGCTTAGGCTCGGGCAGGACCGCCCGGCTCACTTCCTCGACTTCGGCAAGCGCCGCCTCGGCCTTGTTGCGAATTTCATCAGACATGAAAATATCCTCTCGGGGTGTTAATCGTTATCGGTAAGCCGGACGCCCTCGCGCTCCAGCCGGTCTCGCAAAACGCCGATCTCGATTTCCAGATCGGAATTGTTGTCATCCAGCAGTCTTCGGGTCTTGGCCACGAAATTCTCTTCCAGATCGGTCAGCAGCATCATGTAATCAGAACGCGCGCCCGCATCCCGTGAGCGGCCATAGATATCGGCAAACTTCACCGTCGCGTCACGTGCCCCCATCAGGTACACGCCCAGATATTTACGCGCCGCAGTCAGATCGCGTGGGTCGTCCTCGACCGTGCGCAACATATCGCGCACCGACAGCTGAAACCGCTCCAGCCGGGTCTCTGCCTGCCGATCGCCCGCACGCTTGATCGCGTCGGTCATCGCGGCAAGATAGGATTCGGCCTGATCGACCACCCGCGCGACACGGTCGGTCTGCATCTTGTCGATGCCCTCCATGCCCTTGTCCTTCATCGGGTCCAGACCAAAGGCGAAACTGTGTAAAACGGCGCCCACCACGGCATAGATCGCCGGGGCAATGATGCCGCCCGTCGCGGCAAATCCGGCAATCGCCAGCCCCAGACCGGTCAGAACGGACGCAAACAGCTTGCGCGGGATACCCGGCGCGCGTGCCACCTTGCGCGCCTCATACGCCTCTTGGGCCAAAATGCCCTCACGCGTCAGCCACGCCGCCAATAGCAATGTCCCCAGCGCCACAAGGTTCAGCGCCAGCCCAAAGGGACCGGAGGTGAACGCCTGCCATATAAGTGGCAGCGGGGCCAGAAACAGCAGATTGACGCGCCCGCCAGCGCGGCTTCGGCGGGCGCCGACAAATTCACCACGCGCGGCCGGGCTGGCCGCGTTTTGGGCGCCATCTGGGCTGAACTTTCCACCAAACCGCCGAGCCATCACACGCCCCCGGCGACAGAGACGAAAAGGATCAGAAGCACCAGCAGGAAAAACGCCAGCTTTTGCAATCCGGTATCAGACATGTGGCCCCTCGGTCCCGTCGATGCCCGGATAACTTAGGCGAAGGTGTGCCAGCTTGCTAGGGGGAAGTTTGCACGCCGGGCACCAATGGACCTGCACCACGATATCGCATACGCTCGTGGGGCATATGCGGTGGAACAAAGGGCATGTCATGACTTCGGTGCGGCTGCGGCTGCTGATACTGGCGCTGCTGCCGCTCGTGGTGCTGCTGCCTTTGCTCCTTACGCTCGCCGTCGGGCGTTGGGCGGCGAATTACGACGATCTGCTGATCCGCAATGTCGAAAGCGACCTGCGGATCGCCAAGCAATATCTGCAGCAGATTTTGGTCACCACCGGGCGTGACGTGGCCGCTCTTGCGCGGTCAGCCCAACTGGAACAGGCCTCAGGGGGCAGCGAGACGGCATTTCAGGCCTTCCTGACCTCCGAGCGCGCGCGGCTGGGTCTGGACTTTTTGTATCACCTGCCTGCCGACCGCGTCCCGCAGGCCGCGCGCGACTGGCCCGTCATCGCCGCAGCCCAGACCGGCGGCAACGCCACTGAAATCGACATCTTTCATCCCGGCCATCTGCACGAGATCGACGCCCGCCTCGCCGCCCGTGCGCGTCTGCCCCTGATCGAAACACGTGCCGCCCTGCCAACCGACCGGCTGGTCGAGGACCGTGGCATGGTCGTGCACACCGCCACCAACATGCCTGAGAGCAGTGTGGGCGGCGTGCTGGTGGGCGGGATACTTCTCAATCGCAATCTTGACTTTATCGACACGATCAACGCGCTTGTCTATCAATCCGACGCGGCCCCCAATAGCGGCGGCGACCGTCAGGGCACCGCAACCCTCTTTCTCGAGGACGTGCGCGTCTCGACCAATGTGCGCCTCTTCGAGGGCGCACGCGCGCTCGGCACACAGGTCTCCGCGGCGGTGCGCAACGCGGTGCTGGACGAGGGGCGCACCTGGCTCAACCGGGCCTTCGTGGTCAACGACTGGTATATATCGGGCTACCTGCCCCTGACCGACAGTTTCGGCAAACGCGTCGGTATGCTCTATGTGGGGTTTCTTGAGGCACCGCTCGTTGCGGCCAAGCATTCCGCCTATTGGCTGATCTTTGGGGCCTTCACGGCGGTGCTGGCCCTGACGGTGCCGATCTTCCTGCGGCTCGCTGGCGGCATTTTTTCCCCACTCGAACGGATGACCCGGACAATGCAGCGCGTCGAAGCAGGCCAGCTTGATGCACGGATCGGCGCGGTGGCGGATCGCGATGAAATCGGACAGGTCGCTGCCCATCTCGACGCGCTTCTCGATCAGGTGCAGGAACGTGACCGCGCGCTGCGCTCCTGGGCGGACGAGCTCAACACAAGGGTAGAGAACCGCACCGCGGAACTGAGCGAGGCCAATGAAAAGCTCGAAGCCACCTATCAGCAACTGATGATGAGCGAAAAGCTCGCCGCGATCGGCGAAATCACGGCAGGCGTCGCGCATGAGATCAATAATCCCGTCGCAGTGATCCAGGGCAATCTCGATGTGATCCGCGAGAACCTCGGCCCGGCGGCAGCACCCGTCGCCACCGAACTGGCCCTGATCGACCAGCAAGTCAGCCGGATCAACGCCATCGTCGGCAAGCTTCTGCAATTCGCCCGGCCCACCGATTTCGGCACCTTCGACGAAAGCGTGGACATCGGCAGCGTGCTCGACGAGTGCCTCGTGCTGGTTGATCACGTTCTGGCGCGCGGTGACCTGCATATCGCGATCACCGATGATGGCGCCCCGCCTGTCCGGGTCAATCCCGGCGAGCTGCAACAGGTCATTATCAACCTCGTGATAAATGCCGCTCAGGCCATGCAGGCGCGGGGCACGCTCGACATCCACATCGCAGCCAGCCACCGGGATGGCCAGCCGGGTGCGGCGCTGACAATCTCGGATGACGGCCCCGGCATCGCTGCGGACAAGCTCGCCGCCGTCTTCGATCCGTTCTTCACCACCAAACAGGGCGAGGGCACGGGGCTCGGCCTCTCGGTCAGCCAGACCCTGATCCGGCAGGCGGGCGGGCTCATCACCGTGCGCAATCGACAGGTTGGCGGCGCTCAATTCACCATCTGGCTGCCCAGCGCCCGCTCTGACGCGCATATGACGGATGAGACCGCCGCCTGACAGGCTTCATCTGGCGAAAAATACCTCGGGGTGAGCGTTGAAATTTCCCTTGAATTTCAACGTGAGGGGCGGAGCCCCTTGCAAAAGGACCAGCGCGGCGCAGCCGCACATCATGATCCCGCTGTCACATCCCCCAAGCGGCGCATTTGCGGTCTATGGTCTTGCGCGACACGCTCAGACGGCGCGCGGCCTCGGCCCGGTTGCCGCCGCAGCGGTCAAGAACACTCAGGATATGGCGCTTTTCCACCTGATCCAGCGTCTCGATCGCGGCCTCGCCTGTCAGCCTGCCCTGCCCCGCGAAATCCTCCGGGAACTGCCCCAGAATGACCGAGCGTTCGATCATGTTGCGCAGCTCGCGCACATTTCCGGGCCAGCCATAGCGCGCCAGCTTCAGCAGAACCTCGTCATTGAGCTCCAGCGCTGGCAGGCCAAGCGCCCGCGACAGCTCACTCATGAAAAGCGCCGCCAGCTCCACGATATCCTCTCGGCGTTCGCACAGGGGCGGCATCTCGACATTGACCACGTTGATCCGGTGATAAAGGTCCGCCCGGAACCGACCGTCCGCGACTGCGGCCTCCAGATTGGCATTAGTGGCGAAAAAGAACCGCAGGTTCAGTGGTATTTCGCGTTCCGCGCCAAGGGGGCGGATGCGCCGGTCCTCCAGCACCCGCAGCAGCCCCGCCTGCACCTGTTCAGGCAATTGCGCGACCTCGTCGAGAAACAGAACACCGCCATCGGCATGCAGGAAAAGCCCGTCTTTGCGACGTGCCCCGGCCTCGACCACGCCGAATAGTTCCTCGGCGATCCTATCTGGCGAAATGGCCGCGCAATTGACCGCGACAAACGGGCTTTCGGCCCGGTCCGACAGTCCATGCAATGTGCGCGCCGCGATCTCTTTGCCCGTGCCGCTTGCCCCGGTAAAGAGCACCGTGCTGGGCGTTGGCGCCAGCTTGGTCAGCATGTCGCGCACGCGGGTGATGGCGGGCGAATTCCCCAAAAGCCGCCCCTGCGCCGCGGTGCCACCATCCGACAGCGCGTGTTTGAGCAGGTAGTTCTCTCGCGCAAGGTATTTACGATCCAGCGCGCGGCCCACTGCGTTCAGGATCTGGTTGGCCCGAAACGGTTTGAGCACGAAATCCGCAACCCCGGCGCGCAGCGCTTGGATCGCGGTATCAAGATCCGCATAGGCCGTAATCATGATCGCATCTGCGAACAGCCCGACGCGCCGCTGCTCTGCCAACCATTCAAGTCCGGTCTTGCCCGGCATGATATTGTCGAGCACGATCAGATCGAAATGCGCCTGATCGAGGATCTCGGCGGCTTGGCTCGCTGACCGCGCCTGTTCGACACGCTTTACGCGCGGCTCCAGGATCTTGGTCAGAAAGTTGCGCATACCCGGTTCATCGTCGATCACCAGCACCGAGGCGAATTGCAAGTTCTCACCATACTCGTCCCGGCGCGCGTCGGGCGTTGTGGCCCGGCTCTCGGATGCGGCCCTTTGCGGGATCATTCGTCGGCGTCACCCAGACGCACGGCCGGTCCCGCATTCGCCTCGCCTGCGTCAAACCCCAGTTCGGACAGCGTGTACCACGCCCCTACCGAAATCACGCCCATCGCTACGATGGCCAGCATCATTACTTTCATTGATCCGTCTCCTTGTTGGGGTCCGCAGCGCGGCGCAGGAAATCTACGAGGTCTTGGCGGTCTGCCGCGGCGGTGATGCGCTGCATAGGCATCTTCGATCCGGGGATATAGTGGTCGGGGCCAAGATCGAAAAGGGCGTCGATCGTGTCGTCAGACCAGACGATATCGGACCCGGCAAGCGTGTCCGAATAGGGATAGCCCGGCACAGCCCCGGCCTTGCGCCCGAACACCGCATAAAGTGTCGGACCCGCCTTGCGCGAGGGCGGCGGTGTGAGGGCATGGCAAATCGAGCATTTGCGCATGAATTGCCGCTCGCCATTGGGCATAGTCTCAGGATCGCGCAGGAAAGAGCGCTTAGCGCCCCCCGCAGGCTCGACCGTATCCAGCAGTGCCACGGGCCAGCCATAGGCGACGTCCTCGATCCCGCCCGCGTAGATCTGCGTGCCATCGGGAGAGAAATCCAGCGCCCAGACCGGACCCTGACGCATGGCGCGAAAATCGCGGGTGATCTGCCAGTTTTGGGTGTCGATCATCATGATATAGCCATGCCCGTCGCCCACGGCTAATTGCCCTGTTTGCGGGTGATGCACCATGGACAGAATCGGACGGCGATCGAGCGAAAAATCGCGCAGCGTGTCGCCCGTCATCGGATCAACCACACGCGTCACCCCATCGACCGCGCCATAGGCCAGCCATGTTTCATCCGGTGCGAGAACCATCTGGTTCACGCCAAAGCCCTGATCCACGATCACCCGCGCGTTCGCGTCCGGCCGGGCCATGTCCCACAGTCGGATCGTCCCATCGGCGGAGGTGGAATATAGCCGCGCGCCATCATCTGAGAACGCCAGATCACTGACGCCCGCGGCATGGCCGGTCAGAAACTTTGGCGCGCCGCCGGCCCGTGGCCAGAGCCCGATGGACCCATCCCAGCTTGCCGAGGCAATGGTCTGACCGTCCGGGGAGAGAGCCAGTTCAGCCACCTTGCCCTGATGTCCCTGAAGTCGCGTCGCCTCACCACTGTCGAGCGACCAGATGATGACGTCAAAATCGTCTCCGCCTGACATGGCGGTGTCCGCATCCAGGAACCGGACCGTCGTCACCGCCGCCTCATGCGCCTCTAGCCAGCGAGGCGCGCGCGCCTCCCACAGTCCCACGGAATTATCAAAGCTGGCGGTCGCCACGCGGCCCGTCGTGTCATCCACGTCGAGCCCCATTATCGGGCCGCCATGCCCTTTGAGCGTGGTAAAGTCCTGTGCTGTGGCGGGCAGCGTCACCGCTGCCACGCTCAGAACTCCGACAAGACCGGCGACCCGCACGCACATGCTATTCGGCAGGTGTCGCCGCCTTGGACCCATCCGGCAGCTTGCCCTTTTCCTCAAGCTCTTCGAGCCAGAGCGAATGGTGCTCACGCGCCCATTGCTCTTCGACCTCGCCCGAGCCCATGGCATCATAGGCGCCTTCCATCCCGACAGAGCCGATATAGATGTGGGCGATGATGATGGCCATCAGAACAAAGCTGACCGTAGAGTGCCAAAGGGTGGAAAACTGCATTTCCTCATGTGGGGCGAGCTGTGCAGGCAGCGGGCCAAAGCCCAATGTCTGCGGCAGGCCGGTGTCGTTGAGGATGGCGAATGTCTTGGCGAACATCGGCAGTTCGAACGGGAACAAAAGCGACAGGCCCGAGGCCGAGATTGACGCCCCAAGGATAATCACCGACCAGAAGATCACTTTCTGGCCCGCGTTGAACTTCTTGGCGGGCGGGTGCACGCCCTTCTTGAAAATGCCGCCGCCGACTGCGATCCATTTCAGATCCGTCTTGTTGGGAATGTTGTGACGCACCCAGAAGACAAAAGCGAGCACGAGGCTCAACATGAAGGCCCATGAGACATTGTTATGGATCCACTTCGACCCGATCGCGACAGTGGAAAACGCCTCATGTCCGAACGCCGGAATGATGAATTGCCGCCCCATCAGGACCAAAAGTCCGGTGATGCCCAGCAAGATAAACGACCCGGCCATGAGCCAGTGGGTAAATCGCTCGGCGGCGGCGAACCGTGTCACGGTGCGGCCGGTCTTTTGACCGTCAATGGTGATGCGGCCACGGATGACGTAGAACACAGCCAGCAAAATGATGGTCCCAACAAGCAGCCAGCCACCATAGGTGGTCAGCGGACCTTCGCGGAATTGTAACCACCACATGCCTCGGTCCTGGATCAGGACGCGGGCGGGCGCGCCGCCTGCGGACACGGTGACATCGGCAGTGCCAAAGCGCAGCGCGCTCCAAACCTCAGAGTCGGATGACCCACCAAGTGAGCCAAGCTGACCCGCCATGGCGCCGGCGCTGTCGGGGTCCTCGCCGCGTTCGCGGCTGGGGACCTCTTCGCCGCGCTGGCGGGCGAGAATATCTTCGAGGGTCTGCGCCCCACCGGTCTCGGCACGAGAGCTTTCCGCCTCGGGCGCGGACGTACCTGCGTCCTGCGCCAGCCCGGGAAGAGCAAAGCTGAACAAAAAGGCGAGCGTAAACAGAATGCGTGACATGGGTCTCTTTTCCTGAATGCCAATGGACATTGGACGTAACGGGCGGCCAAATCAGGCCGCCCGTCCTTGACGATCATGCGTCAGGCGTAGCTGGGCAATTTGCCCACCAGCCCGTCAGCCGCCTTTTTGGTCGTAGGCCGTGCCCCAACCCCAGGCGCCCGAGCCGAAGCCACGGGACACAACACGCTCGCGATAGATATTCGCGACGATGTCCCCGTCTCCGGCCAGAAGCGCCTTGGTCGAACACATCTCGGCGCAGATGGGCAGCTTGCCCTCGGCGATCCGGTTGCGCCCGTACTTCTGGAACTCTGCCTGGCTGTTGTTCTCTTCGGGACCGCCGGCGCAGAAGGTACATTTGTCCATCTTGCCGCGCGAGCCGAAGTTGCCAGCCTGCGGGAATTGCGGCGCGCCGAACGGGCACGCGTAGAAGCAATAGCCGCAGCCGATGCAGAGGTCCTTGGAGTGGAGAACCACGCCTTCCTCGTTCTGGTAGAAACAGTCCACAGGGCAAACCGCCATGCAGGGTGCATCGGAACAATGCATACAAGCCACCGAGATCGAGCGCTCACCGGGGTTCCCATCTTCGATGGTCACCACACGGCGACGGTTGATGCCCCAAGGCACCTCGTGCTCGTTTTTACAGGCAGTCACGCAGGCGTTGCATTCGATGCAGCGTTCGGCGTCACAGAGGAATTTAGCTCTAGCCATATCCTATATCTCCTTAAGCTGCTGTGATTTTGCAGAGAGTCGCCTTCGTCTCCTGCATCTGGGTTACCGAGTCGTAGCCATATGTCTGGGCGGTGTTCGTGGATTCACCCAGCACATAGGGGTCGGCGCCATCGGGATACTTGCTCCGCTGGTCCTCGCCCTGATAGTGGCCGCCAAAGTGGAACGGCATGAAGGCAACGCCCTCGCCCACCCGGTTGGTGACCATCGCCATGACCTTGACCTTGCCGCCTTCGGGTCCTTCGACCCAGACCTGCTCGCCATCCCGCACACCAAGGTTGTTGGCGTCACGCGGGTTGATTTCCACGAACATGTCCTGCTGAAGTTCGGCAAGCCACGGGTTCGACCGTGTTTCGTCGCCACCACCCTCGTATTCCACAAGCCGTCCTGATGTCAGGATGATCGGGAAATCCTTGGAGAAGTCGTTCTTCTGGATCGACGCATACATGGTCGGCAGACGATAGAACTTGCGGTCCTCGTAGGTCGGATAATCCGCGACCAGATCGCGCCGGTTCGTATAGAGCGGCTCGCGGTGCACAGGCACCGGGTCGGGGAAAGTCCACACCACTGCACGTGCCTTGGCATTGCCGAAGGGCGCACAGCCATGCTTGATCGCAACCCGCTGGATACCACCCGAAAGGTCGGTTTTCCAGTTGGTCTTGGCCCCGGCGATCGCATCGATCGTGGCCCGTTCGTCGTCCGTCAGATCACCATCCCAGCCAAGATCCATCAGCATCTGCATGGTGAATTCAGGATAGCCGTCCTGAATTTCCGACCCGGCGGAATAGACACCCTCTGCGAGCAGGTTCTCACCGTCACGCTCCACCCCGAAACGGGCGCGGAATGTCAGGCCACCTTCGGCCACCGGCTTGGACATGTCATAGAGGTTGGGTGTGCCGGGATGGCCCATCTCGGGCGTCCCCCATGCCGGCCATGGCATGCCGTAATAGTCGCCATCTGCCGGACCGCCGATCGCCTGAAGCGTGGTGCGGTCGAACGTGTGCTGGTTCTGCATGTGCAGGCGCAGACGCTCGGGGCTCTGTGCGGTATAGCCAATGGTCCACATGCCGCGGTTGAACTCGCGGGTCGTGTCCTCGATATTCGGCGTCACGCCATCGTCCTCAAGCGCGATGTTGCGGAACATGCGGTCATGGAAGCCGAATTTCTTGGAGAAGAGGCCGATGATCTCGTGATCGGTCTTCGACTCAAAGAGCGGCTCGACAACCTTTTCCCGCCACTGGATCGAGCGGTTGGACGCTGTCACAGACCCATAGGTTTCGAACTGCGTACAGGCCGGCAGCAGATAAACGCCGTCGGTCCGGTCATGCAGCACTGCCGAAACAGTCGGGTATGGGTCGATCACGACAAGCATGTCGAGCTTTTCCATCGCCGTCTTCATCTCGGTCATGCGGGTCTGCGAGTTGGGCGCGTGGCCCCACAGAACCATGCCACGGACCTTGTTGGGCTGGTCCATGTTCTCGGCGTCTTCGAGGACACCGTCGATCCAGCGCGACACCGGGATACCGGTGAGGTTCTGCAGCGACTTTTCCTTGCCGTCGGCGCCTGTGACCTTCTGGAACTGACCAGCAAGCCATTCGGGATCTTCTTCCCAGACGCGGGCCCAATGTGCCCACGCGCCATTCGACAGGCCGTAATAGCCCGGCAATGTGTGGCTCAGAACACCAAGGTCGGTCGCGCCCTGCACGTTGTCGTGGCCGCGGAAGATGTTGGTGCCGCCACCCGACGTGCCCATGTTGCCAAGAGCAAGCTGCAGGATGCAGTAGGCGCGCGTGTTGTTGTTGCCGTTCGTGTGCTGGGTCCCACCCATACACCAGATCACGGTGCCGGGACGGTTGTTGGCCAGGGTACGCGCGACGCGCTCGATCTGGCTACCGGGGGCGCCGGTGACACGCTCGACCTCTTCGGGGGTCCACTTGGCGACTTCTTCCTTGATCTGGTCCATGCCCCAGACACGGGTGCGGA
>CBFHML010000044.1:0-24187 GCA_965656855.1 Roseovarius sp. | reverse complement strand
GTAAATCGTCCAGATGATCATCGCGGGCGGCAAGTTCGAGAGCACGGGCGACAGGGCCTCGACGATCAGGCGCACAGCACCCGACGCCTCAAGCGCGGCACCGACCGCCAGCATCGCAAAGATCAGCGCCAAAAGCCGCCCCTCAATAAACGAAAACGCCTCGTCCGCGTCGATACATCTGGCCAACAGGACAACGGCCACCGCCACCACCGCCAGCGCAAGGAGCGGCGCCACACCCCGCGCGGCAAGGATCACGATAGCCGACAGGGCGACGACCGCGACAGGCGCATGACCACGCCGGAACGCCCTTGCCGAGGGGTGCGAGACGTCGACCAGTTCCATCTCTGTGGCCAGCCGTTTGATATCCTCGGGCGCGCCTTCCAGCAAAAGCGTATCGCCCACACGCACGATCAGTTCGTCAAGCTGACGGCCGATATTCTGGTTCCGACGATGCACCGCCAGCGGATAGACCCCGTAGCGCCGCCGCAGCCGGAGCGATCCAAGCGACCGCCCCACCATCTTGCAGCCCGGCGTGATCAGCACTTCGACTGTTGTCGTCTCCACCGCCGACACCTGATCGACCCGCTTGAGGCTCTTGTTGCTTTGCAGGCTCAGAAGTTCGGTCATCTGCGTGCGCAACACGACCCGGTCCCCGACCCGAAGCTCGACGCCCTTTAGGTTGCGGCGCAACGACACGTCGCCGCGCACCACGTCGATCAGGCGCACACCCTCGCGCTTGAACAGTTGCACACCCGTCACCTCGCGCCCGATAAGATTGCTTTCGGGAGGGATGACCGCCTCTGTAAAGAATTTCATCTTGGACCGGTCGGACAGCATGTCCGCCATGCTTTCGCGGTCGGGCAAGAGCCGCTGCCCGATAAAGTAAAAATAGATCGCGCCCCACGCCACGAGACAGATGGCCAGCGGTGTCACCTCAAAGATGGTAAAGGGTTCCAGCCCCTGCGCGCGCGACACCCCATCGACCAGCAGGTTGGTCGAGGTCCCGATCAGCGTCAGCGTACCGCCCAAAATAGCGGCATAGCTCAGCGGCATGAGCAGTTTTGAGGCACTGGTGCCAAGCGTGCGCGACAGTTGCACAAAAATCGGGATCATCACCACAACGACAGGCGTGTTGTTCATAAAGGCCGAGGCGACCACGACAAAGATCAGCAGCATCACCACAGCCAAGGCGGGCCGTGTCTTGGCCTGTTTGTCCGCGATAGAGGTGAACGCATCCAGCGCACCGGTACGCACCAGCGCGCCCATCACGATGAACATCGCCGCAATGGTCCACGGCGCTGGGTTGGCCAGCACGGTCAGCGCCGCGTCATAGGGCAGGATACCAAGCCCCAGCAACAATGCGGCGCCCGCAATGGCGACCACCTCTGTCGGGTAGATCTCCTTGATGAAAAACACGAACATACCGATCACAACGATCAGCGCCAACACGGCCTCGCCGGTCTGCGAAAACGCAAAAATACTCATCTGCCCTGCCTGTCCCCGGTCACGGTCGGTGCATCTTCCTTCATGGCGCGCAACGGGGCAAGAGGGATGACCGGCTTGGGCTGCACAAGAAAGATCCCGACAACCATCAGCGCCAGAGATGCCCAAAGATAGCCCGAATAGCTTTCCTGTAGCAGCGCCATGGACCAGATCACGCCAAACCCCGTCACCATATAGGCGACCTGCGCGGTAAACACGGACCCTGCCCGCCCGGTCAGCCAGACATAGGTGGCGTAGACGCCCGCATGGACCACGGAATTGCCCAAAAGGGCCGCATCGGCGATGCCATAGGGCGGCAAGGGGCTGATCCACTGGCCAGACAACAGCGCCAGCGGCAGCGTGATCGCCATCGCCAGCAAAGATGCCGCGCCCAATACCTGAATTGGGTCCAGCCCATAGGTGCCAAATCGGGCCACCACATTGACCTCGCTCGCATAGCAAAAGGGCGCAATCAGGGCGATCGGCACAAAGAGCAGCGCAAGCCCCGTCGGCAGATCCGCCTGCGGTGCCATCAGCAACAGGATCCCGGCAAAGCCAAAGAGCAGCCCAAGTATCCGCACCGCGCGAAAGCGGTCATTGCCCAGCATCAGCGCCAGCGGAAAGGCAAAGATCGGCACGCTGGAAATCAGGATGGACAGGACCCCACCGGGCAAATGCTGGGCCGCCGTATAATAGGCCACATCCGGGATGACAGCGCCCAACAGCGCCACCGCCACCAGCAGGCCCCATGCCGGGCGCAGCATGGCAAATCGTTTGCCGCGCAGCGCATTGAGCGTCAGCATCAGCGCCGCCACGATGGTCACCTGCCAAAAGATCAGGCCAAGCGGGCCATACCCGGTCGAGACAGAGATTTTGGCCAGCGGGATGCACAGGCCCCAGCCCGCGCCCATGACCATCAAAACCCCGGTCAGAAACGCCCGATCACCCAAGCTCCGGCCCCGCAGGCGCAAGCCGCCCACCCTGACGCACCATCTCGACGCGGGTTGCGCGGCCCGTCGCATCATCGGTCTCTACATAAAGCCCCGACAGTGTCACAGCGCCCATCGCGGGGGTGAACCGCTCTTTGCCCATGCCAGTCACAAAGCGGCGCATCGGCTCTGCCTTGTCCATGCCGATTACGCTCAGGTAATCGCCGCACATGCCCGCATCGGTCTGAAATGCGGTGCCACCGGGCAGAATCTGCGCGTCGCCTGTGGGCACATGGGTGTGCGTGCCGACGACCACGCTCGCGCGCCCATCGCAAAAATGGCCCATCGCCATCTTTTCGCTCGTGGCCTCGCAATGCATGTCCACCAAGGACGCCTGCACACCGCCCCCGCGGGTATGGTTGCGCAAAACACCGTCGATGGCCGAGAACGGATCGTCAAAGGCCCGTTTCATGAACACCTGGCCCAGCACCTGTGCCACCAGCACCTTGCGCCCGCGCCCGTCCTGAAACACGCGGCTGCCGCGCCCCGGCGCGTCCTTGGCAAAATTGAGCGGGCGAATGACGCGCGGCTCGCTTTCGATGAATTGCAGCATGTCGCGCTGGTCAAAGGCGTGATCGCCCAGCGTCACGCAATCGGCGCCCGCATCCAGAAAAAGCTTTGCATGCGCGCCGGTCAGGCCCATCCCGCCAGACGCGTTTTCGCCGTTGACCACGACAAAATCAAGCTTCCACGCGGTGCGCAGCTTCGGCAAAACCTCAGCCACGGCTTGTCGCCCGGCCCGGCCCATAACATCGCCAAGGAACATTATTCTCATGTGAGGGTGGTAGGGCGCGAGAGGCCAAAGGGCAAGACGCCATCACGACCGCGCGTGTCACCGCGCGCAAGCGCCGCGCCTCAGCCCGAGGTAAAGTTCAGGATCTCCGCCTCTGTCACGATCATGTCCAGCGGCTGGTCCGTCGGCTCCAGCGGCAGGGCGACAGCCTCTTGCGCGCCATAGGCAAAACCGATGGCCAGCGTCGGGCGCTTGGCGCGCAAAAGCTCTAGCGTGCGATCGTAAAAGCCGCCGCCATAGCCAAGCCGCCCACCAGAGCGGTCGAACGCCACCAGCGGCACGATCAGGATCTCAGGCTCAAAAAAGTCGTCGACCTCGGGAATGCGCGCCCCGAATGGCCCGTCCTTTAGCGCGATGCCCGGCGCCCAGCGCGAGAATTTCAGCGGATGCGCAGCGGCCTCGATCACCGGCACGCCCACCGGGCCGTAGGACGCCGCCTCGGCCATGGCAGGCAGCGGGTCGATCTCTGTGCGGATGGGCATGTAGCCCGCCATCGGCACGCCACGACACTCTCCAAGGCACTCGGACAGCAGCGACCAGCAGGCGTCGCTAGCCTGTGCATGCGCCGCCTTGCGCCGGGCGAAGGCCGCTTTGCGCGCCTCTGCCTTGATCGCTGTCAGATCGGTCATAGCAGCACCATTGCGGCCAGCCCGAGAAAGGCGAAAAAGCCCACAACATCCGTCACCGTCGTCACGAAAGCGCCAGAGGCCAGCGCCGGGTCGACCCCGACGCGGTCCAGCACAACCGGGATGACCGTGCCCGCCAGCCCCGCCATCACAAGGTTGATGATCATAGCCGCGCCGATCACATAGCCAAGTTCCGGTCCGCCGAACCACACCATGCCGACGATCCCCATGAGCACCGCGAAAATGACGCCGTTCACCAGACCCACCAGCACCTCGCGCCGGATGAACCGCCACACGTTGGACCCGGTAAGGTCTTTGGTCGCAATCGCGCGCACGGCCACTGTCAGGCTCTGTGTGCCAGCATTGCCGCCCATCGACGCCACAATGGGCATCAGCACGGCCAGCGCCACGATCTGAGAGATGGCCACCTCGAATTGCGCGATAACGAGACTGGCCAGAATCGCCGTCACAAGATTGACAGCAAGCCATGGAAAGCGCCGCTTGGTGGTGTCGATCACGCGATCAGACAGACTGCCTTCCTCGCTCACACCGGCAAGGCGCAGAATGTCCTCTTCGTTTTCCTGTTCAAGCACGATCATGGCATCGTCGATCGTGATTATGCCAACCAGCCTCTCATCGGCATCCACCACCGGGGCCGAGATCAGGTGATACTGATTGAAGGCGTAGGCGACATCGCCCTCATCCTGCGTGACGGGAATGACGTGAAACGTCTCTTCCACCAGCGAGGTCAGCATCACTTCGCGGCGCGACGCCATGAGCTTGCCAAGGGTCACGTTGCCCATCGGGCGCAGCCGCGGATCGACCAGAACGATGTGATAGAACTGGTCGGGCAGATCCTCTTGGTTGCGCAGGAAATCGATGGCCTCGCCCACATTCCAATGCTCGGGCGCCATCACCACCTCGCGCTGCATCAGACGACCGGCGGAATATTCGGGATAGGTCAGCGATTGTTGGACCGCGATCCGGTCGCTGTCTTCGAGAACGTCCAGAATCGCCGCCTGCTGCGCGTCCTCCAGATCCTCGACAAGATCCACCACGTCGTCGGAATCAAGATCGCGCACCGCGTCGGCCAACACCTCGGGGTGCAGCGTGCTCATCACCTCTTCGCGGATCGACTCGTCCAGCTCGGACAGAATGTCGCCGTCGAATTCCTTGCCGTAAAGTTCGATCAGGCGGCGGCGGTCAAACGCATTGACCTGTTCCAGAAGGTCGGCGATGTCGGCAGCGTGATAGGGGGCCAGCTCTTGCAGCAGCAACGACTGATCCCCGACATCCACGGCATAGATGATCCGGCCCACGACCCTCGAATCAAGCAGATAGGCGTCCTCTTCGCGCTCGTCTTCCGGCGCGGTCTCGGTCTCTGGCTCTTTGAGATCATCTGACATGCTGTTCTCCCTCGCCCGACGCCTCCTCACGCCGACGCGCGGGATTAGGTCAACAAATACGCAAGCCTTGAGGGGAAAACAATGCGATAGCAGCCCAAGCAAAAGACAAAAATGCAACCCAGACGTGATTTGACAGCGCTTTGTGATCAAGAGATGATGGACGAATTCACAACGCTGGCCGCGCAGACTGCGGTTTCCGGGTTTCGGCTTGACCTTGCTGGTGTGAATCGGTTTCGTGCCGCTCGCTGGGACGCGAGGGTTTACGCACGACCACGGAATTAAATGCCGGGAAAAGCGACGCGCAGACGGCAATAGGACCGGGCAATCGCCGCAAGAGAGTATTCAGGGAGACGATCATGAACGAGCTCATAGCTGACCAAGATGGAAGCCTTCTTCAGGCGCGCGAGCAGGTTCGTGACGGTTACTTTGCCGACGAAAAGGACGTGATCGAGGCGCTGGTCGCCGAAATCAACCTGTCGGACGAGGCCCGCAAGAAAATCGCGGATGTCGGCGCGCAATATGTGGACCGTGTGCGCAAGGAAACATCGCCCACCATGATGGAGGCGTTTCTGGCCGAGTACGGCCTGTCGACAGAAGAGGGCGTTGGCCTGATGTGTCTGGCCGAGGCGCTGTTGCGCGTGCCAGATGCCGAGACGATCGACGACCTCATCCATGACAAGATCGAGCCGTCTGACTGGGGCTCTCACTTGGGGCATTCCTCGTCCTCGCTGGTCAACGCGTCTACGTGGGCGCTGATGCTGACGGGCCGGGTGCTGGATGACGATCCCAAACGCCCCGCCGCCGCCCTGCGCGGCCTTATCCGCCGCATGGGCGAGCCGGTGGTGCGCACCGCGGTGGGTCAATCAATGCGCATTCTGGGTCGTCAGTTCGTGCTGGGCCAGACCATTGACGAAGGCATGAAAAACGCCCGCGATCTGGAAAAGAAGGGCTACACCTATTCCTACGACATGCTGGGCGAGGCCGCGCGCACCGATGCCGACGCGGTCCGCTATCAAGAGGCCTATGCAAAAGCAATCACCGCCATCGCCAAGCAGGCCAAGGGCGATGTGCGCTCCAGCCCCGGTATCTCGGTCAAGCTGTCGGCGCTGCATCCGCGCTATGAATACACCCACAAGGACACCGTGATGGCAGAGCTGCTGCCACGCGCAAAAGAGTTGGTCCGGCAAGCGGCCAAGGCCAATATCGGCTTTAATATCGACGCCGAGGAACAGGACCGGCTGGACCTGTCGTTGGACATCATCGAAGAGTTGCTCAAAGACCCAGAGCTTGCGGGTTGGGACGGGTTCGGCGTTGTCGTGCAGGCCTATGGCCGCCGCGCCGGGCCGGTGATCGAATATCTCTACGATCTGGCAGAGCGGCTGGACCGCAAGATCATGGTCCGCCTTGTGAAAGGCGCCTATTGGGACACCGAAATCAAGCTCGCGCAGGAAATGGGCGTCGAGCGGTTCCCCGTCTTTACCCGCAAGGTCAACACCGATGTCAGCTATATGGCCTGCGCACGGATGCTGATGGACCGGCGCGACA
This sequence comes from Roseovarius sp., assembly GCA_965656855.1. Taxonomy (GTDB): domain Bacteria; phylum Pseudomonadota; class Alphaproteobacteria; order Rhodobacterales; family Rhodobacteraceae; genus Roseovarius. The sequence continues at coordinate 17,346 of CBFHML010000044.1, read as the reverse complement.
GGATCTATCCGCAATTCGCCACGCATAACGCGCATACCTGCGCCGCCGTGATCGCCATGGCGGGCAATGACAAGGAAAGCTTTGAGTTTCAGCGCCTGCATGGCATGGGCGAGTCGCTGCACGGCATCGTCAAGGACGCCGAGGGCACCCGCTGCCGGATCTATGCGCCCGTAGGGGCGCACCGGGATCTGCTGGCCTATCTGGTGCGGCGTCTGCTGGAAAACGGCGCGAACTCGTCCTTTGTGAACCAGATCGTCGATGAAAATATCCCGTCCGAGGACATTTCGCGTGACCCCGTCACAGAGGTCGAACGCCTTGGCAATCAGATCGCGAACCCCACGATCCGCCTGCCCGGCGAGCTTTTCGCGCCGCATCGGCCCAACTCCAAGGGTTTTCGCATCAACGAGCCTGCGTCGATCCTGCCACTGCTGGCGGCCCGTGAGGCATTTGCCGACAAGACATGGAGCGCCGCGCCGATGCTGATGGGCGCCCCCAAGCCCAAGGGCAAAGCGCGCGATGCCCGTTCCCCGGCTGATCACGACCGCATCGTCGGCCAGGTCCACGAGGCCACGCTAGAGGAGGTCGCGACCGCCCTCGACAATGCCGAAAAGGCATATGAGAGCTGGTCCACCACCCCGGTGGCCGAACGCGCCGAGATCCTGCGCAAGGTGGCCGATCTTTATGAGGCGAACACCGCAGAACTGACCGCGATCACCACCCGCGAGGCGGGGAAAACCCTGCTCGATGGGATTGCCGAGGTCCGTGAAGCTGTTGATTTCCTGCGCTATTACGCGAACGAGGCCGAGCGGCTGGACGAAGAAGACCCCGGCCAAGCGCGCGGTATCTTTGTCTGCATCAGCCCGTGGAACTTTCCGCTGGCCATCTTTACCGGTCAGATCGCGGCGGCGCTTGTCGCGGGCAATGCCGTGCTGGCCAAGCCCGCCGAGCAGACGCCGATCATCGCCGCCCGTGCCGTGGAAATGATGCGCGAGGCCGGCTTGCCCGATGGTGCGCTGCAATTGCTGCCCGGCGACGGCCCCACCGTGGGCGGGCCGCTCACCAGCGATCCACGTATCGCGGGCGTGTGCTTTACCGGCTCGACCGAGGTGGCGCAGATCATCCACAAGGCGCTGGCCGACAATGCCGGACCATCCGCCGTGCTGATCGCCGAAACCGGCGGTTTGAACGCGATGATCGTGGATTCCACCGCGCTGACCGAACAGGCCGTGCGCGATATCCTGATCTCCTCCTTCCAGTCGGCGGGCCAGCGCTGTTCCGCGCTGCGCATGCTTTATGTGCAAGAAGAGGCGCGCGACCGCCTTCTGGATATGCTCTATGGCGCGATGGAGGCGCTGAGCATCGGTGATCCATGGTCCACAGATACCGATGTGTCGCCCGTCATCGACAGCGACGCGCAAAAAGAGATTTCCGCCTACACCGACAAGCAGGATAAGGAAGGTCGCCTGCTCAAGGCCATCGACGCGCCAAAGGTGGGCACCTATGTGCGCCCCGCCGTGGTCAAGGTGGGCGGCATCGCAGATCTGGAGAAAGAGATCTTTGGCCCGATCCTGCATGTGGCGACTTTCAAGGCGAGCCAGATCGACGACGTGGTCGATGCGATCAACGCGCGCGGCTATGGCCTGACATTTGGTCTGCACACACGGATCGACGACCGGGTACAGCAGATCGTGGATCGCATCCATGTCGGCAACACCTATGTGAATCGCAACCAGATCGGCGCAATCGTCGGCTCGCAACCCTTTGGGGGCGAAGGGCTTTCTGGTACCGGCCCCAAGGCGGGCGGCCCGCTCTATCTGACGCGGTTCCGCCAGACCGGCACGACCGGCAGCCATGACGCCCCAGAGGCCGTGACCGTGGAGACGCGCCGCGTGGCGGATGCGATGGCCACGCTTGATAGCCGCAACTGGGCGGCGCGGGGCGACCGGGTGCAGGTGTTGCGTATGGCCCTTTCGGGTCAGTCCGGCCCGGTGCGCAAGGCGCTGACGGAAACCGCCGCCTTTGACATGACCCCCCAGACGCTGCCCGGCCCCACGGGCGAAAGCAACCGGCTCAGCATGTATCCCAAGGGCACGACCCTGTGCCTTGGTCCGACGACCGAGATTGCGCTGGCGCAGGCGGTGCAGGCGCTTGGCGCGGGCTGTGGCGTTGTCGTCGTGGCGCCGGGCGCAAAGGACGCGTGCAAACCGCTGGCCGATGCCGGCGCACCGATTGCCGCGATCGACGGCACCATTGCGCCCGACACGCTGACCGAACTGGCCGACCTGCATGTCGTGGCCGCCGCTGGCCGCTCCGACTGGACCCACGCCCTGCGCACCGCACTGGCACGGCGTGACGGGGCGATCATCTCGCTTGAGACCGATGTGGTAGCGCCCGACCGCTATGTGGTGGAACGCCATCTGTGCATCGACACGACCGCCGCAGGCGGCAATGCCAGCCTTTTGGCATCAACCGAATGATCAACCACCGGGCCCGCCGCGTGCAGGCCCGGTCTTCGCTCGGATCGAAAACGGTCAATCAAGTCATTCTAAAAGGAAGGTAAGACATCATGTCATCCGACCAACCAGACGACGTGCGCCGGCCACCGCTTGGCCTCGCCCTAGTACCCGTCATCCTGACGCTTGCGGTGCTGGCGCTTCAGCTTTTCTATTTCGGTGATTTCACACCGCATATCCCGCTGGCCATCGGCCTTGCGATCACGTCCATCGTCGGCATCTATCTCGGGCACAAATGGCCGAACATTCAGGATGGCGTCTTTCACGTCATCAACGTGTCATTGCCGTCCGTGTCCGTGCTGATCACGGTGGGCATGATCATCGGTGTGTGGATTGCATCCGGCACGGTGCCGACCCTGATCTATTACGGGCTGGTGATCCTGTCGCCCGAGATTTTCCTTGCCGCAGCGATGATCCTCTGCGCGATCGTTTCGCTGTCGCTGGGCACGTCTTGGGGGACCGTTGGCACGGTCGGTCTTGCGCTTATGGGGATCGGGGCGGGTTTCGGCATTCCGATGTACTGGACCGCCGGTGCGGTGGTGTCGGGTGCGTTCTTCGGAGACAAGATTTCGCCCCTGTCGGACACCACCAACCTTGCCCCCGCCGTCACCGGGGTCGATCTGTTTTCCCATATCCGTAACATGATGCCCACCACGGTGCCCGCGATGCTGATCGCGCTCGGGATCTATACATGGGCCGGGTACAGCATCATCGACGGCGATGGCGCCTCGTTCGACCGGATCGACAGCATCACGACCGCGCTTCAGGCGAATTTCTGGATTTCACCTTGGCTCTTGCTGCCTGCGCTGTTGGTGATCGGACTTGCCGTCACCAAGCAGCCGCCGATCCCGTCGCTTTTTGCCGGGGTGCTGGCGGGTGGTCTGATGGCCATAGGCTTTCAGGGGGTGGGCCTGCATGACGTGTTCACCTTCGCCAATAGCGGCTATTCCATCGATACCGGCGTGTCCGAGATTGATAGCCTGCTCAATCGCGGCGGCATCCAGTCGATGATGTGGACGATCTCGCTTATCCTTATCGCGCTCGGCTTTGGCGGTGCGCTGGAACGGACGGGCTGTCTTGAGACGATCATCAATGCAATCATGACAAGGGTGCGCAGCTTTGCGGGCATCCAGACCTCGGCCATCGGCACATCGATTGCCACGAACCTTGTCGCGGGTGATCCCTACCTGTCCATCGCGCTACCGGGCCGCATGTACGCGCCGGTTTATCGCGGGATGGGGTATTCCACGCTCAACCTCAGCCGCGCGGTAGAGGAAGGTGGCACGCTCATGTCGCCGCTGATCCCATGGAATGCGGGCGGTGCCTTTGTCATCAGTGCCTTGGCGCTTGGCGTGGGCGATGGCAATCTTGAGAACCTGCTGTATATCCCGCTCGCCTTTGCCTGTTGGTTGGCCCCCGTGATCGGCATTTTCTACGCGTTCACCGGCCTCTTCTCTCCAAAGGCGTCGGAGGCAGAGATCGCGGGCTGGCATGAAAGCAACGAAACGATCAAGAACCTGAGCGAACACGGCTTCCCCGCGCCGCAGAACACCGATCTGGGCTCAAATCCGGTGGAGTGATCCGCGCAACGGCCTGACCAAAGAAGGGCGGGATTAGTCCCGCCCTTTTTCGTGACCGGACCTGTCATCTCTTGCGCGGGATCGGACACGCCCGCATTGGCCATGCGCCGGGGCCTCTCCCTCGACCTGCATCAGCGGCCTGTCCAAGACGACTGGCCCCCTCCCCCGCACGCGATGTGACCGCGCAACCGCCAAAGCCCGCGTCCGGCATGGAACACCTGCGCGACCAAGGCGTTATCCGATTGCACTTTCAGGCAAAGCAAGAGGTGAGGAATGGCACAGAAAAGCACGACACAAGACGAAATCGACCAGTTATCCTCTCAAATCTCGACGTTGAAAAAAGATATTTCCGATATCTCCGAAACCCTGGCAGAGCTTGGTCAATCCTCAAAGGATGCCGCCTCAATGCAGGCCAAGAAAAAGGCCGCAGAGCTACGCGCGGCAGGCCAGCATCAGATGGATCAAGCACAGGACATGGCCGAAGATCTGGGCCGTCAGGCGGGTGAAGCGGTGCATAATCAGCCGATGGCGACCATGGGCGTCGCGGTCGGGCTGGGCTTTCTGCTAGGCTTTATGACCGGGCGCAAATAGGCATGACAGGACTTGTGTCCCAGCTTCGGACAAAGGCCCGCCAACAGGCGCGCGCCCTCGCGCTGAGTGTGATCGCCACGGTATTTTTGCTTGTCGGGCTGGGTTTTCTGAGCGTCGCGCTCTGGATGATCGTGGCAACGGAATACGGCACCCTGATCGCGTTTGAGGTCATGGGCGCGCTTTATGTGATCCTCGGGCTGATTTGCCTGCTACTCAGACCGTACACATCCGACAGCGACCATGATGAGACCGAAACACAGCCCAAAACGGCCCGCACGGCCCCGGCTCAAGATCCTTGGACACGGCTCGCCATGGGGTTCGCCGCCGGGATGCAGGCCGGGCGCGCGACGCGCGATCACCGGCAATAGCCTGCCATAACGTGACCGATCGCATTTTGGCGCTACCCTTTATGGTCTAGGCCAAAACGGGTGGCATGACAGTGACGCGAACATCCTTTGCAAGACAGATTTTATTGTCCGCCCTGCTTGTGGCTTTGGGGGCGGGCGTGTGGGTGTTTCGTGGCCAGATCGACGAGGTTTGGACCTCTCTCATGTCCCCTGCTGGTCAGGAAACCGACCAAGCCAGCCTGTCTGACGGCACGCCCGTGATTGTCGACACGGTGCGCCAAGTGTCGGATGATCTGACATTTTCCGCCATCGGCACCGGCTTTGCCCTGCGCTCTGTCACCTTGCGCGCGCCATCGGGCGGGCGTGTCACCGACCTGACAGTGACCCCGGGCCAGCCGTTTGCCCAAGGCGATCTATTGCTGCAACTCGATGACACCGATGAGCGGCTGGCGCTGGACCTTGCCGAGGCGCGGCTGGAACGTGCCACCAGCGAACGCGCGCGGTACCGCGCATTGCAAAATGCAGGCACCGCCGCCGAGGCGCGGCTGGAAGAGATCGAAACGAATTTCAAACTCGCCCGGATTGAGATGGAACAGGCCCGTGCCGATCTTGAGGATCGCAGCCTGCGCGCGCCCTTCGACGGTGTCCCCGGCATCGCCTCTATCGAGGTGGGCGACAGGGTTGCGGCAGAGGATGCGATTGCCGCCTTCGATGACCGCAGCAGTATCCTGGTGGAGTTTGACCTGCCCGAAGCGTTTCTAAGCCGGTTGACGCTTGGTCTGACCCTGACCGCGCGCAGCCCATCGGTCGAGGGCCAAAGCTTTGAGGGGCGCATCGCCGCCATCGACAGCCGGGTGGACCCGGCAACGCGCAGCGCACGGGTGCGCGCCGCCATCGACAATGCCAGCGATCTCCTGCGCCCCGGTGCGTCCTTTTCCGTGCGGATGGAGCTGCCCGGCGCGCAATATCCGGCGGTGCCGGAATTGGCGCTGCAATTCTCGCGCGGGGGGCTGCGGGTCTGGCGGGTCACGGATGGTGTGGCCGAGGCTGTCAGCGTGCGCCTGATCCGACGCCGCGAGGGGCTGGTGGTGCTGGAGGGCGCTCTGGACCCCGGCGACGCGGTGGTGGTCGAGGGCACGCAGCGCCTGCGCGACGGCGTGGCCGTCGACGTGCTCAATGAGCGCGGGGCGGCCAGCTCATGAGCTATGGCAGCGGCCTGTCGGACATAAGCGTGAGGCGGCCCTATCTGGCGGCCGTCATGAGCCTTTTGATCGCCATCGCCGGGATCGGCGCGCTGTTCGGCATAGAGGTGCGCGAACTGCCCGATGTGGATCGCCCCGTGGTCTCGGTCCGCGCCAACTATCCCGGTGCCTCGCCCACCACCGTGGATGCCGAGGTGTCCTCGCTCATCGAGGGGGCCGTGGCCCGTGTTGCGGGCGTCGAGGCGGTGCGCACCTCATCCGAGGAAGGCAATTTCAGGATGCGGGTGGAATTCAGCTCTGACCGCGATCTGGCCAACGCCTCGAACGATGTGCGCGAGGCCGTGAGCCGGGTGGAACCGCGCCTGCCTGACGGGGTCGAGGACCTGTTCGTCGTGAAATCCGAAGAGGATGCCGACCCTGTCGTCGATGTCGCAGTCTGGAGCAACACGCGCTCTATCGACGCGCTGACCCGTCTGGTCGAGGATGCCATCGCCACCGAATTCACCGCCATCGACGGCGTCGCCGAGGTGGTGCTGTTCGGCGACCGGCAACGCGTGCTGCGTGTCGCGGTAGAGCCCGACAGGCTGGCGGCATTCGGCCTGTCCATTGGCGAGGTATCAGAGGTCTTGCGCGCCGCACAGTTCGATGTGCCGGTGGGCAGCTTTTCCTCCGGCCCGCTGGAGGTGCTGGTACGTGCCGATGCGACAGTTGCCGACCCCGCACGCATCGAGGATCTGATGCTGAATGACCGTGTCCGGCTGGGCGATGTCGCGGGCGTCTATTACGGGCTTGCCACACCTGACAGCGTGTCACGGCTCAATGGGCGGCAGATCATCAGCCTTGGCATCGTGCGGCAGGCGCAATCGAATACGGTGCAAATCTCGGATCAGGTAAGCCGCGCCATCGACCGGCTGGCCGTGCGGTTTCCCGATCTGGGTTTTCAGGTCACGAATGATGATGCGGTGTTCATCCGGGGCGCCATTGCCGAGGTGCTCAAGACACTGGCCGCCGCCCTGCTCATCGTGGTCGCGGTCATCTGGGTCTTTTTCGGGCGGCTGAGCGCCACGCTTATCCCCGCCGTGACCATCCCCATCGCGCTGATGGGATCGGTGGCGGGTATCTGGCTCATGGGGTTTTCCATCAACCTCATCACCTTGCTGGCGCTGGTGCTGGCAACCGGGCTTGTGGTGGATGACGCCATCGTGGTGACCGAAAACATCCAGCGCAGGCGGCAAGAGGGCATGGGCCGCCGCGCCGCCGCCGTGCTGGGGGCGAAACAGGTGTTCTTTGCCGTGATCGCCACCACGGTCACGCTGATCGCGGTCTTTGTGCCGATCTCGTTTTTGCCAAGCGACGCGGGACGGCTTTTCACCGAATTCGGCTTCATGCTGGCGGTCACGGTCGGCATCTCATCCTTTGTGGCGCTGACCATGTGCCCGATGCTGGCGTCCCTGTCCGAAGGGCTGGCAAAGGGTGACGGCATGTTTGACCGGCTGGGTGCCCGTCTCAGCCGTGCCTATGCCGCCCTCATCCGGCCGATGATCCGCGCGCCGCTGGTGACGCTGGTGGGGGCCGCACTATTGGCCGGGGGTGCTGTTGTGCTCTACGACGATTTGGGCGCAGAGCTTGTCCCGGCAGAGGATCGCGGCGAGATTTCCGTCTGGATCCAAGGCCCCGATGGCACCGGCCTTGATTACACCGACCGGCAGGTGGTCAAGGTCGAAGAGATCCTGCGCCCCTATGTCGAGGAGGGTATCGCGCGCGGGCTATATTCGATCACCGGGCGCTATGACCTCAACCGCGGCAGTATCGGGATGCGGCTCATTCCGTGGGACGCACGCGAGATCACCCAAGCCGAGATCGAGGCAGAGATCCGCCCCGCGCTTGAGGCTATTCCCGGTGCGCGCCCGCGCATCCGGGGCGGCAACAGCCTTGGCCTGCGCGGCGGCTCTGGCGGGGGCCTGAGCATCGCGCTCACCGGGCCGAATTATCCGGACATCGCCAATGCGGCGGACGCTTTTGCCCGCGAACTTGAGGGCATCAAAGGGCTGTCGGGCGTGCGCGTGCAATATCAGGCAACACAGCCACAGCTGAGCATCAAGGTCGACCGACAGCGCGCCTCTGATCTAAGGGTGCCGATGTCGACCCTGTCGGGCACCCTGCGCGCGCTGGTCGACGAGGATGAGATCGCCGAACTGACCATAGATGACGAGGCGATCCCGATCCTGCTGCAATCCGCCGACGGGGCGGTGCGCGATCCTGTCGATCTGACAAATCTCTATATCCGTTCAGACGCAGGCGATCTTGTGCCGCTGAGCCAGATCGTGACCTTTCAGGAAACCGGCGTCGCCGCAGAGCTGGACCGCCACGCGCAACGCCGCGCCATCGAGATCGACGCAAGCGTGGCCCCCGAGGTGACCCTGCGCGAGATCATCGACGAGGTCCGCACACTGGGCCAAGAGCAACTGCCCGAGGGGATCGGGCTGATCTTTCTTGGCGAGGCGGCCTCGCTTGACGAGACCTCCTCGGCGCTGGCGGTGACCTATGTGATCGCGCTGCTGGTCGTTTTCCTCGTGCTGCTGGCGCAGTTCGAAAGCCTGACAAGCGCGCTTGTGGTGATGATCACCGTGCCGTTTGGCGTCTGTGCCGCGATCTACGCGATGCTGCTGACCGGCACCTCGATCAACATCTACAGCCAGATCGGGGTGCTGATGCTGATCGGGGTGATGGCCAAGAACGGGATTCTTCTGGTCGAGTTCGCAGACCAGCTGCGCGATGAGGGCAAGCCGGTGATCGACGCGGCCTATGAGGCAGCACAAGTGCGCCTGCGGCCCATCGCGATGACGCTGATCTGCACGGTGATGTCCGGTCTGCCCCTGATCCTTGGCGGTGGCGCGGGCGCCGAGGCGCGGGCCGCCATCGGCTGGGTCATCGTCGGCGGTCTTGGGCTTGCGGCGGTGTTCACACTGTTTCTGACACCGGCGGCCTATGCGCTTATTGGTGGGCTTGGCGCCTCACGCGCGGCCGCCGCACAGGCCCTGGAACAAGAGCTGGAGGCGGCAGGCGACTGACACCGGCTCTTGCACAGATTCGGCAAGGCCGCAAAACTTGGAACGCCCGCCATCCGGTGGGCGTTGATGGACGAAACTTCACGACAAACAAATGGAGCGGCGCATGATTTCCTTTGACCTCAACGGCGAGCAGGTTTCAGTTGATGTGCCCGAGGACACCCCGCTATTGTGGGTGCTGCGGGACAAGCTGAAACTGACCGGCACCAAATACGGCTGCGGCATCGCACAATGCGGGGCCTGCACCGTGATGCTGGATGGCAGGACGCGGCGCTCTTGTATAACGCCGGTATCATCCGTCGAAGGCAGCCGCGTGCAGACCATCGAGGGTCTGGACGGACAAGAGGCCAAAGCGGTGCAGGACGCGTGGACCGCCATCGACGTGCCCCAATGTGGCTGGTGCCAATCGGGTCAGGTGATGAGCGCGACAGCCCTGCTGCGCGACACGCCCAAGCCCACCGATGAGGATATCGACGGCGCGATGTCGGGCAATATCTGCCGCTGTGCCACCTATGTGCGCATCCGCAAGGCGATCCATGATGCCGCAGACAAGCTGGAGGGCTGAACCAATGAACAAGACACTGTCCCGCCGTTCCTTTCTCGCCTCCTCCGCCGGTCTGGTGATCGGGGTCGCGCTGCCCATCAAAGGCCGCGCACAATCGGGTGCCGAGGCCGCAATGGGCGGCAATGCGTCGCCCGACGGATCCGGCAGCTTTGCCCCCAATGCCTTTGTGCGGATCGCCCCCGATGACACCGTCACGGTGCTGATCAAACATATCGAATTCGGTCAAGGGCCATATACCGGCCTGTCCACCTTGGTGGCAGAGGAACTGGACGCCGATTGGTCCCAGATGCGCGCGCAAAGCGCGCCGTTCGACAACGAGCTTTACAAAAACCTCGCCTTTGGCCTGCAAGGCACGGGCGGCTCTACCGCGATTGCCAATTCCTACACCCAGATGCGCCGCGCCGGTGCCGCCGCGCGCGCCATGCTGGTACAGGCCGCCGCCACGCAATGGGACGTGCCAGCCGCAGAGATCACCGTCGAGAAAGGCGTTATCAGCCATCCCGGTGGGCAATCCTCGGGCTTTGGGGCCTTTGCAGAGGCGGCCGCACAGCTGACCCCACCAGAAGAGCCCACGCTGAAAGACCCGGCAGAGTTCACACTGATCGGCACCGACGTACCCAAACTGGACAGCCGCGCAAAATCGAACGGCGAGGCTGTATTCACCATGGATGTCTACCGCGACGGCATGGAAACAGTCGTGGTGGCGCATCCCGTCAAGATGGGGGCGAAAGTGGCCTCTTATGATGACAGCGCCGCCACAGAGGTGCCCGGCGTCATCGCCGTGCGCCAGATCCCGCAGGGCATCGCGGTTTACGCGCAATCGACCCATGCCGCGATTAAAGGCCGCGACGCACTCAAAATCGACTGGGACGAAAGCGACGCCGAGACACGCTCGACCGATCAGATCTACGCAGCCTTCAGCGCCGCCGCGGATGAGGGCGGCAAGGATGCCGAGGTGATCGGCGACGGGGCCGCGCCCATCGACAATGCCGCACAGGTGATCGAGGCGGAGTTCCGCTTTCCCTATCTGGCCCACGCCACGCTGGAGCCGCTCGACGGGGTGATCGAGATCACCGATACGGGCGCCGAGGCATGGGTCGGTTCGCAGTTTCCGTCGCTTGACGTGCCGACCATTGCGCAGACGCTTGGCATGGATGCGGCCAAGGTAAAGATGAACGTGATGCTGGCAGGCGGCAGTTTTGGCCGCCGCGCGCAGGATACCGCGCATTTCGCCTCAGAGCTGGCAGAGGTGGCCAAGGCCGCAGGCGGCACCGGCGCGTGGAAGTTGGTCTATACCCGCGAGGATGACATGACCGGCGGCTATTACCGCCCCCTCACGGTGCACAAGATGCGCGCCGGGCTGGATGACAGCGGGCAGATCACCGGCTGGGAAGACGTGATCGTGAACCAATCGATCATGGCGGGCGGACCGTTGGCTGGCATGATGCAGGACGGGATCGACCCCACCTCGATAGAGGGCGCGACCAAGATGCCCTACGCGCTGGCCAATTCGCGCGTCGGCTGGGTGCCACAGACATCGCCTGTCAGCGTGCTCTGGTGGCGCTCGGTCGGGCATACGCACACGGCCTATGCCACCGAGGTGTTTCTCGACATGGCGCTGGAGGCCGCGGGCAAGGACCCTGTGCAGGGCCGTCTGGATCTGTTGAAATCCGAGGCGGGCCGCGACCGCGCGGTGCTGGAAAAGGTGGCCGAGATGGCCGGCTGGGATGGCCAGACCGTCAAGGGCGACAAAGCATATGGCGTGGCGCTGCATGAAAGCTTCAACAGCTATGTGGCCCAGATCGCCGAGGTATCTGACGTAGACGGCCTGCCGCGCGTGCACCGCGTGTGGTGCGCCATAGATTGCGGCGTGGCGGTCAATCCCAACGTCGTGCGCGCCCAGATGGAGGGTGGCATCGGCTTTGGCCTCGGGTCGGTTTTGTTCAACGACCTGACGCTTGGCGAGGGGGGTGACGTGCAGCAAAGCAATTACGACACCTACCGCATGCTGCGCATCGAAGAGATGCCCGAGGTCAACGTGGCGATCATCGACAGCGCCGCCGACCCCACAGGTGTAGGCGAGCCGGGCACGCCGCCCATCGGGCCTGCGGTCGCCAATGCGTGGCGGGCGCTCACGGGCACAACCGTCACCCAGCTGCCCTTTACCAAGGCGGTTAACGCCGGCTAGACGCCGAAAAATTGAAATTTTTCGGATCGGAATTTTGCAAATTCCGACGCCGGTGGCGATCGGGGCTTTGACATGACGACGTCTGTCAAAGCCCCTTTTCCGTCCCGTGATGCCGGGCTATGTGAAAGATATGCAAACACTCACCTCCCTTGCCGATTTGGCGACCCTTGGCGCCGACACCATCATCGACGTGCGCAGCCCGGCGGAATTCGCCGAGGACCATGTGCCCGGGGCCATAAACCTGCCCGTGCTCGACAACGAAGAGCGCGCCCGCGTCGGCACCATCTACAAGCAGCAATCCCCGTTTCTGGCGCGCAAGATCGGCGCGGCACTGGTGTTTCGCAACGCGGCTGAGCATATCGAAACACGGCTCACCACCCATGAGGGCGACTGGCAGCCGCTGGTCTATTGCTGGCGTGGCGGGCAAAGATCCGGGGCCTTTGCATGGATGCTGCGGGAAATCGGCTGGCGGGCAGAAACCATCGAGGGCGGGTATAAAAGCTATCGCAGGCTGGTCGTAAAGGCGCTTTACGACACGCCCCTCGACGTGCCCGTCATCCAGCTGGCGGGCTATACCGGCACCGCCAAAACGGAACTTCTGGCGCGGGTGGCCCATCACGGTGTGCAGGTGCTGGATCTCGAAGGGCTGGCGCGGCATCGCGGGTCCATCCTCGGCGATCTGGCAGAGCCGCAACCCAGCCAAAAGGCGTTCGAGACGGCTCTGGCCCATCAGATTGACCAGCTCGACCCCGCGCGCCCCGTCCTGGTGGAGGCCGAAAGCAGCACCATCGGCGATATCACCCTGCCCCCCTCGCTGTGGGCGGCGATGAAGGACGCGCCAGTGATCAGCGTCGAGGCGCCGCTGGAGGCGCGAGCGCGCTACCTGTCAGAGGTTTATACCGATGTGCTGGCTGACCGCGCACGGCTGAAGACCACGCTTGATCCGCTGCGGCGGCACCGCGGGCACGCGCTGGTGGATGACTGGAACCGGCTGATCGACGCGGGCGAGATGGTCGCGCTCTGCCGGTCGCTGGCGGCGGATCACTATGACCCGGCCTATGAGAAATCGAACGAGCCGCTGTTGCCGCGCATCGTGCGCCGCATCGAGGCACCGGGGCTGGACGATGCCGCGCTGCGCGACGTGGCGGCCCATATTGCAAAGGCGGTTCAGGATATCTCCAGCAGGCCCGCGCGGTCGGTGACCTGACCGATGATCGCGGCCTCAAACCCCTGATCGCGAAGCTGCGTCACCAGATCCCCGGCGCCCTGACCCACGGCAGCCAGCAGGCCGCCACCGGTTTGCGGATCGAAGAGCAGATCAACGCGCGGATCGGCCGGAATATGCGCAAAACCGGCCTTGTTCTGCGCAAAAAGCGTAGAGCGCACGCCCTGCCGCGACACCTCCAGCGCGCCCTGCATCACCGGCACAGAGGCCAGATCAAGCACCGCACCAGTGTTTGAGGCGTCGCAGATCGCCTGCACATGCCCGGCAAGGCCAAAGCCCGTCACATCCGTCATGGCATGCGCGTCTTGCAGCAGCTGCGCGGCACGGCCCTGTGGCTGCGCCATGATGCGCAGGGCTGCGGCCACATCCGCGCCGCGTGCCTCGCCCGCCATATCGGCGGCCATGATGACACCGCTGCCGATGGGTTTCGTCAGGATCAGGCTGTCGCCGGGTTTCGCCCCGGCCTGTGTGATGGGCGCACGGTCGCATAGCCCGCTTACGGTGAACCCGATGGTCAGCTCCGGCCCCAGCGTGCTGTGCCCGCCTGCGATATGCGCGCCTGCGTTTTCCATCACCTCGCCCGACGCCTGCATGATTTCGCGCAGGGACCTCTCTGCCAGATCCGAAGACTGACGCGGCAGGATGATCGAGGCCAGCGCGGCCTGTGGGGTGGCCCCCATCGCCCAGATATCGCCAAGCGCATGCACAGCCGCGATGCGGGCCATGATAACGGGGTCTTCGACCATGGCGCGCAGATGATCCGTGGACAGCACCTGTCGCGCATTGCCGGTCATCAGCATCGCGGCATCATCGGTGGGCGTGTCGCCCGGCAGGACCGACAGCGCCTGTCGCAGCGCACCCGCCCCCACCTTGGAGCCGCAGCCCCCGCACATCGGTTTTGGGCCAAGGGCGGCGCGCATACCAGCGGCGCGGGGCCAAGGCAGATCAGGGCGGGGTCGGGGCGCGGGCACATCGAACTTGGCCATAAAGCGCCGGTCGATCCAGTCTTTCCAGCGCCAGAGCAGCGGACCAGAGAGCACTCTGCCATTCCGCTCGGCCATCGCGGATGTCTCACCCAGCGAGATCAGCTTGAGATAGTCCTTTTGCGGGCGATAGGGTTTCTGCCCGCCTGTCCCGATCAGGGCCGCGCGCAGGTTATGCAACAGCACCGGCGCCTGCCGGACGGCGTAGACCCCCGCCTTGGGGCGCGGGCTGTCTGTCATCTGCGCGCAATCGCCCACCGCATACACCGCGTGGTTCCGGCTGCGCAGGCGGGAATCGACAGGGATGAACCCCTGCGCATTCGCCAGATCGTTTTGTGCCAGCCAGCCATGCGGGCGCGCACCAGCGGCCCCTGTGACGAAATCCGCCGGGATATGCTCGCCCGTGTCCAGCTCTATTCCCGCCTTGGTGATCCGTGCGGGCGTGGCGTTGTCGCGGATCTCGACCCGCAGATCGTGCAGCGCCTGACGCAGCCGCACTTGGGCGCGCGCGCCCAGCGTATCCAGCGACCGGCCCCTGTCGATCAGGGTGATGCGTGCCATGCGCCCATCGCGGCGCAGCGCGTGGGCCATCGCCATCGCCAGTTCCGCGCCTGCAACGCCGCCGCCGATGACGGCGACCTTTGCCGCGCCCGTTCCCTGCCGATAGGCCGCCCACGCATCGGCAAAGGGGCCAAGCGGCTTGGCCGGGATCGCATGTTCGGCAAAGCCGGGCAGATCGGGCATGGCGCTGGTGATGCCCACATCAATGGACGCCATATCATAGGCCACGTCCGGCCACCCCGCGACCATGATCCGGCCACGCGCCGGATCAATCGCGGTCGCAGGTGCCATGATCAGGCGCGCACCAGCCCTCCGGCACAGACGCACAAGGTCGATATCAAGACTGTCGCGGTCATAATGCCCGGCCACATGGCCCGGCAGCATCCCGGAATAGGCCGCCGTCGGGCCGGGATTGATGAGCGTCACACGCACGCCCGGCAAAGGGTCCATCGCCCAGCTCCGCAGGACAAGCGCATGGGTGTGCCCGCCGCCAACAAAGACCAGATCGCGCGAAAAGGGATAGGACGTGTCTTGCATAGCCTCGCCTGTCTTTCGGCATGGCTTAGCACCCGGCGCGCGATGGGCCAAGCTCCCCGAGATCACGTTCGGGTCACGCCCTGCCACATTTTGCCGCGCCCCTCGAAAGAGTCTGGTATCCCAGTCCCGAAATCGGTTTTTCTTGCCCGGACCGCTGTGGTAGCTACAACGCCACGCTCTACCCCGTTGATCCTTAATTCAGGAGTTGTCGTGTCGCTCTTTTTGATCGTCGCCTTGCCGTTCCTTGGGGCGCTCCTGCCCGGTCTTATGATTTCCGCAGGTCGCCAGACCTGTTTCGGGGTGACATTCATGGTGACGCTCGCGGCGCTCATCGGCCTGCTCACCAATCTTCCCGCGGTTCTGGCGGGCGAGGTGGTCACCGCCGGATTTTCGTGGATACCGATCCTTGGTCTCAACGTGACGCTGATGCTGGATGGTCTGGGCTTTTTCTTTGCCCTGCTGATCCTTGGCATCGGTCTGTTGATCATCACCTACGCGCGCCATTACCTCGCGCGTGAGGATAATATGGGCGAGTTTTTCACCTATCTTTTGCTCTTTCAGGGCGCGATGGTGGGCATCGTCCTAAGTGACAACATCCTGCTTTTGCTGATCTTCTGGGAGCTGACATCGCTGTCCTCATTCCTGCTTATCGGCTATTGGAAGCATCTGCCCGAAGGCCGTCAAGGCGCGCGTATGGCGCTGACCGTGACAGGCATGGGCGGGCTTGCGATGATCGGTGGCATGCTGATGCTTGGCCAGATCGTGGGCAGCTATGACCTGAGCGTGATCCTGCAAAACCGCGAGCTTATTCAGGCTGATCCGCTCTATGTGCCCGCACTGATCCTGATCCTGCTGGGCTGTTTCACCAAATCAGCGCAGTTCCCGTTCCATTTCTGGTTGCCGCACGCGATGGCGGCCCCCACGCCGGTCTCTGCCTATCTGCATTCGGCAACGATGGTGAAGGCGGGTATTTTCCTGATGGCGCGGATGTGGCCGGTTCTGTCGGGCACGCCCGAATGGTTCGTGATCGTGACCACCGCGGGCCTCATCACGATGGTATTGGGCGCGGTCATCGCGCTCTTCAAGCATGATCTCAAGGCGCTGCTGGCCTTCTCGACGGTCAGTCATCTGGGCCTGATCACGATGCTTCTGGGCACAGGCACGGCCTTTGGTGCGCTGGCCGCCGTGTTTCACATCCTCAACCACGCCACGTTCAAGGCCGCTCTGTTCATGTCAGCGGGGATCATCGACCACGAGGCGCATACCCGCGACATTCGCCGTCTGGGTGGCTTGCGCAAACTGATGCCGATCACCTTTGTGATTGCCACGCTGGCGGCGCTGTCGATGGCGGGGATTCCGCTGCTCAACGGGTTTTTGTCCAAGGAGATGATGCTGGAAGAGGCCACGCATACAACGCTCTTTGGCGTGTGGTGGCTGGTGCCTGCGCTGGCGACGTTCGGATCGCTCTTTTCCGCGGCCTACTGCTTTCGCCTGATCGGGCATACGTTTCTGGGCCCGGTGCGCGATGATTACCCGGCCAAGCCGCATGATCCCGGCGCGGGCATGTGGTTGCCGCCCGCTTTGCTGATGATCCCTGTGGTGCTGATCGGGGTGGCGCCCTTCCTTGTGCAGGATTTCGTGTTCCTTGTGGCCAAGGCCGTAATGGGCGATGCCGCCACGCTGGAGACGAAATATATCAAGATCTGGCACGGGCTTGTCCCCGCCCTCTTTATGTCGATCGCGGCGGTGGCCGGCGGTCTGATCGTGCTGGCCCTGTTCAAGCCGCTGCTGCGCGCATGGGATGCCGCGCCGCGCCCCGAGGCCAAGGATATCTTTGACAGCCTGATCGCTGCCGTTGTGGGTCTGGCACGCGCGGTGATCGCGCCGCTGCATGATGGTGCATTCTCGCGCTATGGGGCGATCTTTGCGGTGACGGTGCTGGCCGCCGCCTATCACGCCTATGCGACCGGCACGGTTGGGGCCGTC
>CBFHML010000043.1:0-7478 GCA_965656855.1 Roseovarius sp. | reverse complement strand
TTTCCTTTACCTTGCGGCCGGCATTGACGATCTTGTTGGTGAACTCGTGATAGACGGGGGTAAAGATGATCACCTCATCGCCCGGATCGGTATAGGTTTGCAGGCAGATGGCGATGGCGTTGCCCAGACCGGCGGTCGAGACCATATGCGCCGGATCGGCCCGCCAGCCATGCCGCGTTTCCATCCACCAGGCGACGGCGTCTTTCATCTCGGTCTCGCCGGTGAAATAGCCATAATTGGCCTTTTCGATCAGCGCCTTTGTGGCCTCTTGCAGCACATCGGCGGCGGCGAAATCCATATCTGCCACCCACATCGCGATCCCGTCCCCGGCATCGACGCCCTGCGCCGCCTGCATGGCGTCCCATTTGACACTGCGGGTGCCACGGCGCTCGATCGGGGTATCGAAATCGGGATGGATCGTCATGGTGGGTCTCCGGTTGTGTGTCGGCACGAAAGCTAACCGAAAGAGAGACGGGCGCAAGGGCGTTGCGCCGCGCCGGGCGATCGCCTAAATGAACGCTCATGAAGCGGCCCATTCTGATCCACCCCGACCCACGTCTCAAAAAGGCCTGCGACCCTGTCGCGGATCTGAGCGACGAGTTGCGCGCATTGGCCGAGGATATGCTGGAAACCATGTATGACGCGCCCGGCATCGGGCTTGCGGCCCCGCAGGTGGGTGACATGAACCGGCTGATCGTAATGGATTGCGCCAAGGATGACGGCGAACCGGCCCGCCCGATGGTGCTATTCAATCCCGAGATCGTGGCCGCGTCTGACGAAAAGAACGTCTACGAGGAAGGTTGCCTGTCGATCCCCGATCAATTCGCGGATGTCACCCGGCCGAGCGCGGTGGATGTGCGCTGGCTTGGCCTTGACGGCGAGGAACACGCCCAGACCTTCGACGGGCTTTGGGCGACCTGTGTGCAGCATGAGATCGACCATCTGAACGGCAAGCTGTTCATTGATTACCTTGGCCCGATGAAGCGGCAGTTGATCACCCGCCGGATGCAAAAGCTGAAGCGCGACAAGGCGCGCGGCTGATGGCGGTCCGGCCCTGCCTGCCGTGGCCGGACAGGCGCTTGCGCAGCCCGGCGGAGGATGTGACCGAGATAACCGACGAGATCCGCAGCATCTGGGATGACATGATCGACACGATGGAGGCGATGCCGGGCGTTGGTCTTGCCGCGTCCCAGATCGGTGTGATGCTGCGTCTGGCGGTGGTGGACGCCTCTGACACGCGCGGTCAGGTCGTGCGGATGGCCAACCCCGAGATCCTGCATGCCTCGACCCAGTTGCGCGAGCATACAGAGGCAAGCCCCAACCTGCCCGGTGTTCATGCGGTGATAAGCCGGCCTCGCGCCGTCACGGTCCGGTTCCTCAATGCTGAGGGCGACATTGAAGAGCGCGATTTCGTGGGGCTTTGGGCGACAAGTGTGCAGCACCAGATCGACCATCTGGCAGGGCGGATGTATTTCGACCGGCTGAGCAAGGTGAAGCGCGACATGCTGTTGCGCCGCGCGAGGAAGGTGGGCTGAAGCCCACCCTACGGAGGTACGATGCGGATCATCTTTATGGGGACGCCGGAATTTTCCGTGCCGGTGCTGGATGCGCTGGTCGAGGCCGGGCACGAATTGGCCGCCGTTTATTGCCAGCCACCGCGTCCTGCCGGGCGCGGCAAAAAGGATCGCCCCAGCCCGGTACAGGCCCGCGCAGAAGCGCTGGGTCTGCCGGTCCGGCATCCATTATCGCTTAAGGGTGCGGCGGAGCAGGCGGAGTTCGCCGCGTTCGGCGCTGATGTTGCGGTCGTGGTGGCCTATGGTCTGATCCTGCCGCAGGCGGTTCTGGATGCGCCGCGCCTTGGGTGTTTGAATATCCACGCAAGCCTGTTGCCGCGCTGGCGCGGGGCCGCGCCCATCCATCGTGCGATCATGGCACGCGATGCCGCAACCGGTATTTGCATCATGCAGATGGAGGCGGGGTTGGATACCGGCCCTGTGCTGTTGCGTCATGAGACCGCGATTGGCGCCACTGAGACGACCGGCGCGCTGCATGATAGGCTGTCGCAAATGGGCGCTGATGCCATTGTCGAGGCGCTGGATAGGCTGGACACGCTGACGCCTGAACCGCAGGCAGAGGCGGGCGTGACCTATGCCGCCAAGATCGACAAGGCAGAGGCACGGATCGACTGGACAAAATTCGCCGAAGAGGTGGATGCGCTGATCCGGGGGCTATCGCCCTTTCCCGGCGCATGGGCCGAGATGGATGGCCAACGGATCAAGTTCCTCGCCTCAACCCTCGCCCAAGGTGAGGGCGCGCCGGGTGAGGTTCTGGACACAGACCTGCGCATCGCCTGCGGCACGGGCGCGGTGCAGGTTTTGCGCTTGCAAAGGGCGGGGCGCGGCGCGCAGGATGTGCCAGAGTTTTTGCGCGGTCTGGCCCTGCCACCGGGCACGCGTTTCGAGAAGGGATGAGTTCGCATGTTTCTGCAACTGTTCGGCACGGTGGTGATCGCCGGCATCGTTGGCTACGCGAGTGAGCGGAGCGGGTTCACCCGCAACGGCTATATACCGTCGATCATCATCTGCGTGGGCGGGGCGTTCCTGTTTTATTTTGTGCGGATCATGTTTGGGCTGCGGATCGGCAGCCCCGGACTTGACGCGATCCTGTCCTCTATCGGCGCGCTGATCATTGTGCCGACCCATTGGCGGAAGTGACGCGATGTATGTGATTTATCTGATTATCGTTGGCGCTGCCGCGGGATTTATCGCAACACGCCTGATGCGGATCGAGGCCGGGCTGATGCCGACGCTGGCGATCGGTATCGCCGGTGCACTGCTGGGGGGGCTGGTGCTGCGGGTGGTGCTGACGGCGATGGGCCTGTTGGGCGGCTTTGTTGGGGCAATCCTTGGTGCCCTGCTGCTGATCTGGCTGTGGCAAAAGGTGCAAAACCGCAGATAGGCGCGCCTGCTGATGCCAAGCGGCTTTTACCTGATCAACCGGGCTTGAAGGGGGCCATCCCGGCGCGCGCCAGTTCATCGGCGCGTTCGTTTTCGGGGTGACCGGCATGTCCCTTGACCCATTCCCATGTTACATCATGGCTGGCCTGCGCCGCATCCAGACGCTGCCAAAGCTCTACGTTCTTTACGGGTTTCTTGGCAGAGGTTTTCCAGCCGTTGCGCTTCCACCCGTGGATCCATCCGGTGACGCCGTTTTTCACATAGGCGCTGTCGGTGACGATGGTCAGGCGTGAGGGCTTGGAGAGCGTTTCAAGCGCGGCGATCGCGGCCAGCAGTTCCATCCGGTTGTTGGTGGTGTCGGCCTCGCCGCCGCTAAGCTCGCGTTCCTTGACGACGCTGTCGCCCTCTTTCGCCTGAAGCAGGACACCCCATCCCCCCGGGCCGGGATTGCCGGAACACGCGCCGTCTGTATACGCGAAAAGGTCTGTCATTGTGCTGGTCTTTCTGCGCTGATGGCGACCCAAGGGGCCAGTTTGCCGTCAAGCCCCTTGTCTGTGCCTGTTGTGGTGGTGAGTGGCGCAAGCCCCGCCTCTCGCAAGAGCTGGCTGAGGCTGTCTTCGGTGACGTAGGTATAATGCCGGCCCAGATCGTCGCGGCGTGCGCCGATGCCAGTCTTCATCGCGATATGCAGCCGCCCACCAGGCTTGAGCGCGCGCGCGATGGCGGCAAGATGGCGGGGCAAATCGTCAGCTTGGGCGTGCAGGAGTGAGAAATTGGCCCAGATCCCGTCATGGCAGGCGGTGCCGTCAATCTCGTCAAAGCTGGCTTGATAGGCGGTGACGCCGGGATGGGTGGCGGCAAGCGCGACCATCTCTGGCACGGCGTCGGTTGCTGTGACATGCAGGCCCACCTGTGCCATCGCGGCGGCGGCATGACCCGGCCCGCACCCCAGATCAAGGACTGCGCCGCCCTTTGGCATCGCGGCGATGAAGGCGCGCAACAGCGGCTCTTCGCCCGCCTCGCGGGTCAGTTCTGCGTACTCCGCAGCCCGCACCGCATAGACAGAAAGCGTAGTGTCATCGCGCTTGGTCATGCGGCCCACATCGTGATGGTCAGGCAGGTGAGCACGATCGCGGTTATCATCAGCCGCAGGTTCATCCACCAATCGGGGGCAGCCCCCTCGCGCCAGAAAAGCCAGTCGAGCGCGAGGATGCCGGCAAACCCGATGATGAGAAATGTCGTCGCGCGGTCCGAGCCGCCGCCATGGGTGAAAAAGACCCAAAGTGCCGGAACCACAGACAGCACATAGCCCGTGGTTGCGCGCGACCCGGTCATTTTGGTCGCGAACCCCCAGAGCACACCGGACATGAAGCTGAGGATCACCGCGCCATAAAAGATCCCCACATAAGGCCCGATAAAGCGAGGCCCGACCAGATCCGTGGTCAGGCTGGCCAGATCAGGACTTAGCACCGTCAGCACGCTCCAGACAAAGGGCAGCGTGCCGGCGAGGCCGAGAATGACGGGCGCACGGGGCGGGATTATCAGGCTCATGTTGCTTGGATTTCTCTGCTTCGTCAGCCCATAGAGGGGCCATAGGGAGCCAAAGGTGTCAAGCGCGCTTATTGGCTCACGCGCCCACCCGCAAGCTGTGTTTGGTCCGCGATTAAGGCGAGGCTGTATGATCCAAAATGCTCAGCCATTCGGCTTTGTGAGGCGTCTTATGCCGGTTCGCGCAGCACGCGCGGCACCTTGAACTCCACGTTTTCCTGCGCGGTCTCGACCTGCTCTACCGTTACGTCATAGCGGTCGCGAAAGGCGTCGATCACCTCGTTCACCAGCACCTCTGGCGCAGAGGCGCCTGCCGTGATCCCGATGCTGCCGATCCCGTCCAGCGCGCGCCAGTCGATATCGGTGGCACGCTGGACTAGTTGGGCATAGTCGCATCCCGCGCGCGCGCCGACCTCGACCAGCCGTTTGGAATTGGACGAATTGGGCGCACCCACGACCAGCATCGCGTCGGCCTTTGGGGCCATCGCCTTGACCGCCTCCTGCCGGTTGGTTGTGGCGTAGCAGATGTCCTCTTTGTGGGGGCCGACGATGGCCGGAAAGCGCGCCTGAAGTGCCGCGACGACATCGGCGGTGTCATCCACCGACAGCGTGGTTTGCGTGACAAAAGCGAGCTTGTCCGGGTCGCGCACATCAACCGTCGCCACGTCTGCGGGCGTCTCTACCAGCAGCACATCACCCTCTGGCAACTGGCCCATTGTGCCCACAGTTTCGGGGTGGCCGGCATGACCGATCATGATGATCTGAAGCCCGTTCGCGGCATGGCGTTCCGCCTCGATATGGACCTTGGACACCAGCGGGCAGGTGGCATCGACATAGATCATCTCGCGCCGCGCCGCCTCTGCCGGGACGGCCTTGGCCACACCATGCGCGGAAAAGATCACGGGGCGGTCATCCGGGCAGTCATCCAGCTCTTCGACAAAAACAGCGCCCTTGGCGCGCAGATCATCGACCACGAATTTGTTGTGTACGATCTCGTGCCGGACATAGACGGGCGCGCCCCATTTCCCGAGCGCCATTTCGACGATCTTGATCGCCCGGTCGACACCGGCGCAAAAGCCGCGCGGCGCGGCGAGATATAAGGTGAGGGGCGGTTTTGTCATGGCGGGCTCTCCTTGGGACAGAGGTACGCATTCCGGCCGCCCACGTCCAGAGGGGGCGCGGTTGAATTCCGGGACGGATCACGCCAGTCTTGTGTCAGCTAAGAGGCGCGGCGCAATGCGATATCTTGAGCTGGGCGTGATGCTGAGCATGTTGGCCGGGCCGGTGCTCGCAGAGCGGGCTGTGATGTTGCCTTACGCAGATCCCGCCGCTGTCGCCGCCGGAGAAGATACGTACAAGGGCCATTGTGCGGCCTGCCACGGTGCGGATCTGGAAGGAGAGCCGAACTGGAAGGTCCGCAATCCCGAGGGGTATTGCTATCTTACAACGGGCATCAACGTAAGTTGGCCTCAAAGCGACTGCCGGATAGTCCCCTGCCGTTGACCTCGCGCCCGCCATTGGGCGCATGTAGATCGTACCTAACAGGCAGGCATGGTGCGGCGGGCGATGTCCCACATGAAGGCAGCCATTTCCAGCGCAATGGCAGTGGTGACGACAGTCGATTTCTTGCCACGTTGGCGGAGTCTACGATACCGGGCCGTTAGGCGCGATTGTGCTTTCCAGGCAATGTCCTGAGCTTCCGCCGATTGCTTCTGAAGTATGTAGAGCTTTCTCGCACCCGGACGTGCTGGCAGTCGATATGTCCAGGCATCTTCGATCAGGTTGTGGCGAACGCGGGAGTTGCCCGCCTGGGTAATCCCGCCACGTCTAGTCGTTTTTCCCGTAGAGTATTCACTTGGCACAAGCCCCAGATAATCCATTAGTTTTACCGGCGTTTCGAACCGACGCACGTCTCCGATTTCTGCCATGAAGGTGGCGGCACTGATCAGCGCCATACCCTGTAAGGTCTGCCGCGCTTTCCCGGGCACGAATGAGGTTGCGCATCGCCTCATGCGTTTCAACAGGCACCCAGATCGGCGTCAGTTCTCCAGCACGCAATAGCCGGGCCAGTCGGATTGTATCCAGCCGGTCAGTCTTCACGCGCTCACCAGCACGCACCGGACTCAACGATGGCGCGACAACACCGCATTCGAGACCAAACGTTCGCCCCTGCCGATAAAGGCCGTATCCCGTGGGTCTCCCTCCATCGCAAATCGACGGCACTTGCCGCCATGTGATCAGAATACAGGCTGATCTCTCAGAAGCGTGCCAATGAAAAAGACATGCGGTCTTACTGTGTTTTGGTGATTTTGGGTGCCGATGAATATGGCCGAAAATATTTGCTGGCGATGACCGAAGGCTTTCGCGAAAGCACCCAAAGCTGGCGTGAGGTCCTGCTTGATCCTAAGCGGCGGGGCCTAAAACAGGACCCGGAACCGGCCGTCGGCGACGGTGCCCTGGACCGCTCTGCGAGAGGTGTTCGCCACGACTTGCGAGCAACGCTGTTGGGTCCATAAGACTATGAACGTGCTGAACGCCATGCCCAAGTCCATACAGGCAAAAGCCCAATGCCACCTCCAAGACATTTGGCAGGCTGAAACCAAAGCTGAAGCCAACGCCGCCTTCAACGTCTTCGTCGAAACCTATGGAATGAAATGGGACAAGGCGGTCGCCAAGCTGGTCAAGGACCGCGATGCGCTGCTGACATTCTATGACTATCCAGCGGAACATTGGAAACTTGTCCGGACGTCAAACCCGATTGAAAGCACCTTCCCCACCGTCTGGCATCGAACAAAACGCACGAAAGGATGCCTGAGCCGAAAGACCGGACTGGCCATGGCCTTCAAGCTGATGATGTCGGCGCAGAAGAAATGGGTAACCGGTGTTCCGGTCACACCTTGGGGTCGTAGTTCCAGGGCATGAGGTCCGCGATGTTGCTCTGCATGTGCCCTCCAGCGATGGCTGTCAGGGTTT
>CBFHML010000042.1:0-6331 GCA_965656855.1 Roseovarius sp. | reverse complement strand
CGATGGTGACCCGCGTTGCCCCGAAATCCCTCTGCCGCGCCTTGTGGTGCTGCACGGACCCCACCTTAAAAATTGTCTTCATGCC
This sequence comes from Roseovarius sp., assembly GCA_965656855.1. GTDB lineage: Bacteria > Pseudomonadota > Alphaproteobacteria > Rhodobacterales > Rhodobacteraceae > Roseovarius. The sequence goes on along the minus strand of CBFHML010000042.1, from coordinate 6,246 downwards.
TACACGATCGACGCCATGGCCGAGATCGAAGAGGGCATTCGCAAACTGCCGCGCGGCTCTGTCGAGCGTAAGCGCGCCAGCCGTATGATCCTCGGCAAAAGCTGGGACACAGAGATCGACAAGGACGGGCGCATCGTGCTGCCCCAGCGTCTGCGCCAGCAGATCGGGCTGGAGGGCGAGGCCGTGATGGTCGCGATGGGCGATTATTTCGAGATCTGGAACGCAAAGACCTACGAGGATGTCGAGGCCGCCGAAACCGAGGCTTGGCTGGACGAGATGCCCGAGGATTACGATCCGCTCACCCTGATCGACCCGCCCGGCGAGGCGTGATCGATGGGGAACGCTGCCAACGAAACCCCGCATGTTCCGGTCCTTATCGGGCCGCTGATCAAGGCCGTTTCGCCGGTTTCCGGCACATGGCTGGATGGCACGCTGGGCGCGGGCGGCTACACGCGCCACTTGCTCACGGCAGGCGCCGAACAGGTGATCGGGCTGGACCGTGATCCGCTGGCGATAGAACTGGCCGCGACATGGGCGGCTGAATATGGCGATCGGGTGCGGCTGGTGCAGGACCAATTTTCCAATCTCGACGCGCATGGGCAGGACCTGAGCGGCGTCGTGCTGGATCTGGGTGTGTCCTCGATGCAGCTTGACCGCGCGGAGCGTGGGTTTTCCTTTATGAAGGACGGTCCGCTGGACATGCGGATGAGCCAGTCAGGGCCAAGCGCCGCCGATCTGGTCAACGAACTGCCAGAGGAAGATCTGGCGAATATCCTCTTTCTTTATGGTGAAGAGCGCGCCAGCCGCCGCATCGCGCGGTCCATTGGCCGCGCCCGCGCAGAGGCGCCGATCGAAACCACGCTGCATCTGGCCGAGATCATTGAAAAATCCCTGCCGCGGGCCAAACCGGGGCAGGCGCATCCCGCCACCCGCAGCTTTCAGGCTATCCGCATTGCGGTGAACGACGAATATGGGGAACTGGTGGCCGGTCTGGATGCCGCTGAGCGTGCGCTGGCCCCCGGCGGGCATCTGGCGGTCGTCACGTTTCATTCCATCGAGGACCGTATGGTCAAACGGTTTTTTCAAGCCAAAAGCGGCGGGGGCGGGCAGGGCAGCCGCCACGCGCCGGTCGTGGAAAAGCCAGACCCGCAATTCACCCAAGTGACCCGCAAGGCGATCATCGCCGACCGCGACGAGCTGGAGGCAAATCCGCGCGCGCGCTCGGCCAAGCTGCGCGTGGGCACGCGCACTGAGGTTGCACCGCGTGACGCGGATCGCCGGGTGCTGGGCATGCCCATGTTGAAGGGAGTGTAATCATGCGAAGCGTCTTTTATATTTTGAGTGCGATCATGGTCATCGGGCTCGCCTTTTGGGCCTATCGCGAGAATTACCGCACACAAGAGGCGCAGGCCCGCTCTGTTGAATTGCAGACGCAGATTTCCGAGGCGCGTCAACGGCTTCGGGTGCTGAATGCCGAATGGGCCTATCTTAATCGGCCTGACCGCCTGCGCGATCTGGCAGAGATTAATTTCGACCGGCTGGGGCTCTTGCCGCTGCGTCCGGTGCAGTTCGGGCGCATAGATCAGGTCAGCTATCCCGAGCCGGAGCCGCTGCCGATCACGAACCCCATCGACGTCATAAATATCGAACCGCAGGAGGACGCAGAATGATCCGCACACCGTTGCGCCCGCTGGCGCGAATCCTGTCGGCCCGCCACAAGGGCGAAAACCCCGATGTGATCGAACGCGAGAATATTCGCCTGCGTCACGAGGAAATGCGCGACCGGGCCCGGCTTCGTGCTGAGGGGCGGCTGCTGGTACTTGGTGTGTTTTTCTTTTGCGCCTTTTCCGTCATCGGCGGACGTATGGGCATCCTTGCCAATACAGAGCCGGCAGAGCCGCGCGCCGGTGTCGCGGGTGCGGATATTCTGGCGACGCGCGCCGATATCGTGGACCGCAAGGGACGCATTCTTGCGACCAATTTCGAGACCCACAGTCTGTATGCTCAACCCCAGCAAATGGTCGAGCCGGAGCGCGCCGCGACAGCGCTGGCAGAGATCTTTCCCGATCTGGATGTGGCGCGCCTGACAAAGGATTTCACCGGCAAGCGCAAGTTTCTCTGGATCAAGAAAAAACTCAGCCCCGAGCAGATGCAGGCGGTGCATGAAATCGGAGAGCCCGGTCTGCTTTTTGGTCCGCGTGAGATGCGGCTTTATCCCAATGGCAAGCTGGCCTCGCATATTCTGGGCGGTGCCAGTTTTGGCCGCGAGGGCGTGCATGCCGCCGAGGTGATCGGTGTGGCCGGGATCGAAAAGGAATTCGACGCGCGGTTGCGTGACCCTGCGCAGGGGCACAAGCCGCTGGAGCTGTCGATCGACCTGTCGGTGCAATCCGCGACCGAGCGGGTGTTGCAGGGCGGCATGATGCTAATGAATGCCAAGGGTGCTGCCGCCGTCCTGATGGAGGTCCAGACCGGAGAGATCATTGCCATCGCGTCGCTGCCGGATTTCGACCCCAATGACCGCCCCGCCCCCCCGGTAGAGGGCAACCCGTCGGATAGCCCGCTCTTTAACCGTGCGGTGCAGGGCGTGTACGAGCTTGGCTCTACCTTCAAGACATTTGCGATCGCGCAGGCGCTGGAGCTGGATCTGGTGAACCCATCCACCATGATCGACACCAAGGGTCCGCTGCGCTGGGGCAAACACAAGATCCGGGATTTCCGCAATTATGGCCCGGAACTCAGCACCTCCAAGGTGCTTGTCAAATCCTCCAATATCGGGACCGCGCGGATCGCACAGATGATTGGCACAGAACGCCAGCAGGATTTTCTGCAGCGCTTGGGCTTTTTCGATCCAACGCCGCTTGAGATCGTCGAGGCCAAGGGCGGCAAGCCGCTGTTGCCGCCGAATTGGTCAGAGCTGTCGACGATGACGATTTCTTACGGTCATGGCCTGTCGTCTTCACCGCTGCATCTGGCGGCGGCCTATGCGACGTTGGCCAATGGCGGGCGGGTGGTGACACCCACCATCGTCAAGGGCGCAGGAAGTGCGGATGGCGAGCGGGTCATCTCTGAACGGACAGCGGCAGAGGTCATGACGATGCTGCGCGCGGTCGTGACCGAGGGCACAGCATCTTTCGGTGAGGTCGATGGCTATGCCGTGGGCGGCAAGACCGGCACGGCGGACAAGCCCAAGGAACGCGGCGGCGGCTATTACGAAGACAAGGTCATCGCCTCTTTCGCCAGCGTCTTTCCGGCCCATGCGCCGCGCTATGTGCTGGTGGTGGCGCTGGATGAGCCGGTTGAGACCTCTGGCACCGAGCCGCGCCGCACGGCAGGCTGGACAGCCGTGCCCGTTGCGTCCGAAATCACACGCCGCGTCGCACCTTTGCTTGGGCTGCGACCCGAGATTGAACCTGCCCCGCTAAAAGGTATAACGCTCACATCTAGCGCGAACCAGTAATCGAAGGCCGACATGGTGGGGCAGAGCAAATCCTTGGCACAGCTGGGTCTGACCGCCCAGGGTGGACGACACGCAGACATCACCGGCCTTGCCGTGGACAGTCGCAAGGTGCGCCCCGGCGCGCTATTCGCGGCGCTGCCTGGCACCGAGGCGCATGGCGCTGATTTCGTGCCGATGGCGTTGGAAAACGGGGCTGTCGCCGTCCTGACCGATGCGGCAGGCGCGCGCGCGGCCAAGGCCGCGCTGGACGCCGCCGACATCGCACTGATCGTGGCCGAGGATCCGCGCCAGACGCTGGCGCTTGCGTCTGCGCTGTGGTTCGGCGCTCAGCCCGAAACGATGGTGGCGGTCACCGGCACCAATGGCAAAACATCGGTGGCCAGCTTTACCCGTCAGATCTGGTCGACACTGGGCTTTGACGCGATCAACATGGGCACCACCGGCGTCGAGGGCGCATGGTCCGCCCCGCTGGCCCACACCACACCAGAGCCGATCACCCTGCACCGCACGCTGGCCGAGGCCGACGCGCAGGGCATCACCCATGCCGCGATGGAGGCGTCGTCGCACGGGCTTGAACAACGCCGACTTGACGGTGTTCAGCTGGTGGCGGCGGGCTTTACCAATCTCAGTCAGGATCATCTGGACTATCACCCCGATTTCGAGGCCTATTTCCACGCCAAATCCGGCCTCTTTCGTCGCGTTCTCCCCGAGGACGGCATCGCCGTCATCAACGTGGATGATCCGCGCGGGCCCCAGATGGCCGCCATCGCCAACGCCAGAGGTCAGGATGTGCTGGCCGTCGGGCGCGACGAAGGCGCTGATCTGCAACTGCTCAACAGGGTGTATTCCCCGACTGGCCAGACGCTGCGATTTGACTGGCGCGGGCGTGTGTTTCAGCTGTCGCTCGGGCTGATCGGCGGGTTTCAGGCGGAAAACGTGCTGCTGGCCTGCGGGCTTGTGATTGCCGCCGGGGCCGATCCGGAACGGGTCTTTGCCACCATGCCGCATCTGCAAACCGTGAGGGGGCGGATGCAGCTTGCGGCGAGCCGGGCCTGTGGTGCATCGGTGTTTGTGGATTACGCGCATACGCCCGACGCGGTCGAGACCGCGATCACCGCGCTGCGCCCGCATGTTATGGGCAGGCTTGTCGCGATTGTCGGCGCGGGCGGTGACCGGGACCGCACCAAGCGCCCGCTGATGGGCCGTGCCGCCGCGCAATCCGCGGATATGGTCATTGTGACCGATGACAATCCGCGCTCCGAGGATCCCGCAAGCATTCGTGCGGCTGTGCTCCAAGGGACAAAGGGGCTTGGCTCTGAGGTGATCGAGGTGGCCGACCGGGCCGAGGCGATCCTGCGCGGTGTCGATGCGCTTGGCCCCGGTGATGCGCTGCTGATCTGCGGCAAGGGCCATGAAACCGGCCAGATCGTGGGCGACGATGTCTTTCCGTTCGATGATTGCGAACAGGCAAGCGTCGCCGTGGCCGCGCTGGACGGAGAAGGCGCATGAGCCTTGCGACCGTGACCGGACCACAGGCGGCAGGGCCTGATATGACGATAAAAGAAACACGGCACAGCAAGATCCGTTTTGCTGGTCAGGCGCTGCGCGGCTGCGCCCATGGAATGCCGCGCAAAGAAGGGAAATATTGAATGCTCTATTGGTTGACCGCATGGTCCGATGGGGGGGATTTTTTCAATCTTTTCCGTTACATCACGTTCCGCGCCGGGGGCGCGTTCATGACGGCGCTGTTTTTTGGCTTCTTGTTTGGGCCACCGCTGATCAATGTACTGCGCCGCACCCAAGGCAAGGGGCAGCCCATTCGTGATGACGGCCCCGAGGGGCATTTCGTCAAGGCGGGGACGCCCACGATGGGGGGCTTGCTCATTGTCGGGGCGCTTCTTTTTTCGACGATGCTTTGGGCGCGGTTGGACAATCCGTTTGTGTGGATGGTGGTGCTGGTGACGCTTGGGTTCGGCCTGATCGGGTTTTGGGATGATTATGCCAAGGTGTCCAAGCAGAACGTCAAGGGCGTGCCGGGCAAGGTGCGGCTTGGTCTTGGCTTTATCATCGCGGGGATTGCGGCCTATTGGGCGACGCTCTTTCATCCGGCGGAGCTGCAGTATCAACTGGCGCTGCCGGTGTTCAAGGACACGCTGATCAATCTGGGGATCTTCTTTATCCCGTTTTGCATGTTCGTGATCGTGGGCGCGGCCAACGCGGTGAACCTGACAGACGGTCTGGACGGTCTTGCGATCATGCCCGTGATGATCGCGGCAGGCGCGCTTGGGATCATTGCCTATGCGGTGGGGCGCGTCGATTTCACCGAATATCTGGATGTGCATTACGTGCCGGGAACCGGTGAGATCCTCGTCTTTGTCGCCGGGCTGGCCGGTGGGGGGCTTGGATTTCTGTGGTACAATGCACCGCCGGCTGCCGTGTTCATGGGCGACACCGGGTCGCTGGCGCTTGGCGGCGCGCTTGGGGCGATCGCCGTGGCGGCCAAACACGAGATTGTCCTTGGCATCGTCGGCGGGCTTTTCGTGGTCGAGGCGCTGTCGGTCATCATTCAGGTGCTCTACTTCAAGCGCACGGGCAAGCGCGTCTTCCTCATGGCGCCGATCCATCACCATTACGAGAAAAAGGGCTGGGCCGAGCCGCAGATCGTCATCCGCTTCTGGATCATCGCGGTGATCCTGGCCCTCATTGGTCTCGCAACATTGAAGGTGCGGTAGGCGTGGTCTCTGCGTGGTCCGACTTGTGAATTGACCCCGCAGGCGGCACCTTGG
>CBFHML010000041.1:0-16638 GCA_965656855.1 Roseovarius sp. | reverse complement strand
CAAGATCCGCCGCGCGGCTTTTCGCCCCGTCGAGACCTAAAAGAGACACGAACGTCGCCTTGCCGGCCGCCGCATCCTTGCCCACGGCCTTGCCGACATGGGCGATGTCGCCGGTTTCGTCGATCACATCATCCTGAATCTGAAAGGCAAGACCAAGCGCTGTGGCATAGGTGCTGAGCGGGCCTGTATCTGCCCCGGCCATGACGGCACCGGCGGTGGCGGCATAGACAAAGAGCGCGCCCGTCTTGCCCGCCTGCAACGCCGTGATCTCTTGCAGGGTTAACGGACGGTCTGCCGTTTCAGCCGCGATATCAAGCGCCTGCCCCAGCACCATACCGTCCTTGCCAGAGGCACGCGCCAGCCGCAGCGCCAGTTCGGCCCGCGCGCCCGCATCTGGGGTGCCGCGCGGATCGAGTGTCAGCTCGAACGCCAGCGATTGCAGCGCATCGCCGACCAGAATTGCGGTTGGCTCGTCCCATTTGATATGAACCGTGGGTTGCCCCCGGCGCAGGTCATCATCGTCCATGCTGGGCAGGTCGTCATGCACAAGACTATAGGCATGCAGTGCCTCGATACCCGCCGCAGGGAAGACCGCGCGCGCCGCGTCCACGCCATGTAGACGCGCGGTTTCCATCACCAGAAAGCCGCGCAGCGCCTTGCCCCCAAAGAGCGCGTGACGCATCGCGGATGGCAGGGTCGTGTCGCCCGGCAGGATCGCCTCAAGACACGCGCGGATGGCGGCACCATCCCGCGTCAGCGCCTCTTGCAGCATTCAGGTCCCCTCGACCGGGGTGGTGCCTGTGGGGGTGCCATCGGCATCCAGCGTGATCGCCGCGACCTTTTCCTCGGCCTCTTTCAGCTTGGTCTCGCAATGTTTCTTGAGCCGCGCGCCGTGATCGTAAAGGTCGATCGATTCCTCCAGTGGCACGTCGCCGCGTTCCAGCCGTGTCACCACGCCTTCAAGGGCTTTCATCGCCTCTTCGAACGACATCTCATTGATCGGTTTCTCGCTCATGCCGGGCGGTCCCTTTGCTGATATTCGCCGCCACCTTAGCCGGGTGCGCGGGGCGGTTCAATTCGGTTGACGACGCGTTAGCCATGCTGAAAGGTGCTGGGCATGTCGCGAGTGCCCAAGTCTGTTGAAACCCCTACTGCCCTGCCCGATCTGGCGGTGCTGGAGGCGGTACAGGCCAAGCTGTCCGAGGCGATTGCCGAAGAGCCCGGTTTTGCATCCGCCGAGCCGCAAGAGGTCATCCGGCATGTCGCCGAGAAACGCGCGATCCTCCGCGGCACGCTAGAAGGGCGGCCAGCGGTCTTTCGGATTTATTTCGGGGATACTGGCGCCTGCGCGCGTGACTGGGCAGAGCTGCGCCGTGTCTGGCCCACCATGTGCGACGGCGACGCCCAAGTGTCAGAGCCGTTTGCCCATGCGCCCCGCGCCGGGGTGCTGGCCATTGCAGAGGTGCCGGGAACGCCGCTGTTGCAGCATCTATACGGCAGTGACCCTGCGGACCGCGCGCACTGGCTGGCCCCCGCCGCGCGCTGGTTGCGGGCCTATACCGACAGTTCCGAAACCGAAGGCCCCGCCGCCCCCGACGCATGGCTGACACGGGCCGAACGGGCTGCCAAAACACAGGCATTCACCCGCCTGCGCCGGTTGGAACGGCCCATTCTGGTGGAACTGCACCGCATCAGCACAAGGCTGGAGGGCGCGACATGGCGGCTTGCCATCAGCCACGGGGATTATCATCCCAATAACCTCATTGCCGATGGCACCCGCCTGACGGGGATAGATTGTGGCGGGTCGCGCCCCATGCCCATTTACAAGGATATGGCGCGGTTCCTCATGCATATGGGCCGGCGTGGCATGATCCCCTCTGGCCGGATGCGGCTGGGGGTGGATGCCGATGGGATCGACGCCATGACAGAGGCGTTTGCGCTCAGCGAACAAGACCGCAATGTCACCCTGCCCTTTTTTATCGGGGTCGAGGCGCTGATCCGGGCCGAAACCCGCAACATCGGCAACAGCCGCGTGCGGCGTGCGCGCAAGATGTCCGAGGCCCTGTTGGCGGATTTGCGCGGCGTCGGGATCTGAGCCTTGACCGCGTTTGCCGGTGCGGCAGAACGTGCTACTCTTTTCGACGGTCAATCGGAAAAGGTTATCATCATGCGCATTCCCCTTCTTATCGCCGCTGGCGTAATGGCGTCGCAGGCCTCTGCTGCTGATCTCTCTTATGAGGTCGATGGGGAATCCTTTACTGGGTATTTCGCCGCTGCTGAAAATTCCAAGGGGCTTGTTCTGATCATCCATGACTGGGACGGGATGACCGATTACGAACGCCGTCGCGCTGATATGCTGGCCGAGATGGGCTATGATGCCTTTGCGCTGGACATGTTCGGTGATGCCACCCCGACCGAAACGGTCGATCATCGCCGCGCCGCCACAGGCGCGCTGTATCAGGATCGCGACAGGATGCGCGCGCTGTTGGAAGAGGGCATTGCACAGGCCCAAGGCCAATCGGATGCCGCCGGTATGGTGGTCATGGGCTATTGCTTTGGCGGGGCTGCGACGCTGGAAATGGCGCGCAGCGACATGGCCGGGATGGCCGCGGGCTATGCCACGTTCCACGGCGGGCTAAGCACACCTGATGGACAGTCATGGGATGGGGATGAGCCACCGCTATTGGTGCTGCATGGCGCTGCGGACAGCTCTATCACCATGGCGGATGTCGCAGGCCTGTCGACAGAGCTGGAAGCGGCAGGCAACACCTACACGATCGAGGTTTATTCGGGCGCGCCGCATGCGTTTACGGTCTTTGACAGCAGCCGGTATCAGGATCGCGCCGACAGCCAGAGCTGGGACGCGTTCTCGGATTTTCTCGCCACCCAGCTTAATGAGTGATCGCCCCTAGCGCCCCTTGAACAGCCCCCCAAGGATGCCGCGCACGATGCGTCGGCCCGTGGTGCCTTTCAACTCCTTGATCACAACGCCTGCGATGGCCTCGCCAAAGCTTTCGCTCTTGGCCCGGCCGCGCGAGGTGGATCGCCCGACCTTGGCCCCGCTATAGCGGCGGGCCGCATTGAACTCTCGCTGCGCGGCGCTTTCCTCTTCGGCCTGTTCCTCTGCCTGTGCGGCCTTTTGGGCGGCATCTTCGGCACGGTCTTTCAGGATCTCATAGGCAGACACCCGGTCAAGCGGGGTCTCATACTTGCCCGCCACCGGCGACGCCGTCATGACGCCCGCGCGCGTGACCTCATCAATCGGCCCCAGCTTGGATGATGGCGGCCGGATCAGCGTGCGCTCCACAATGCCCGGCACACCCTTGTCCTCCAGCATAGAGGTCACCGCCTCGCCCACGCCCACGTCGCGGATGGCGTCCACCGTGTCAAAGCGCGGATTGGGCCGGTATGTCTCGGCGGCACGTTCCAGCGCGCGACGGTCCCGCGCGGTAAAGGCCCGCAAGGCATGCTGCACCCGGTTGCCCAATTGGCCCAAGATATCCTCGGGCACGTCATCGGGGTTCTGCGTGATGAAATACACGCCCACGCCCTTGGACCGGATCAGCCGGGCCACCTGCTCTACCTTGTCCACCAGCGCCTTGGGCGCATCCTCGAACAGCAAATGCGCCTCGTCGAAAAAGAACACCAGCTTGGGCTTGTCGGGGTCGCCCACCTCGGGCAGCGTCTCGAACAGCTCTGACAACAGCCAGAGCAGGAACGTCGCGTAAAGCCGGGGAGAGCCCATCAGTTTGTTGGCAGCAAGGATGTTGATCTGGCCGCGCCCGTCGGCGGCGGTCGTGATCAGGTCGCTCAGATCCAGCGCCGGTTCAGAGAAAAACGCCGACGCCCCCTGATTTTCGAGCACCAGAAGCGAGCGCTGGATCGCCCCCACCGATTGCGTCGACACATTGCCATAGCGCAGCGACAGGTCCTTGGCGTTTTGCCCGACCCAGACCAGCAGCGCCTGCAAGTCCTTCAGATCCAACAGCGGCAACCCTTGTTCATCGGCCACCCGAAAGGCGATGTTGATCACGCCCTCCTGCGCCTCCGACAATTCCATCAGCCGCGACAGCAAAAGCGGCCCCATCTCGGCGACAGTGGCGCGGACCGGGTGGCCCTGCTCGCCAAAGAGATCCCAGAAGGTGACGGGAAACGCGCTGTAGCCATAGCTGTCGAACCCGATTTGGGCGGCGCGTTTCATAAAGGCGTCATGCAGCTTGAACTCCGGTGATCCGGCGGCGGCAAGACCAGACAGATCGCCCTTCACATCCGACAAAAACACCGGCACGCCAGCCTCTGACAGCCCCTCGGCAAGGATCTGAAGCGTGACGGTCTTGCCGGTGCCCGTGGCCCCCGCAATAAGCCCGTGCCGGTTGGCATATTTCAGCGACAAGTCCTGTGGGCTTGCATAGTCCACACCACCACCGCCCACGAATATACTCTTTGCCACCGCCGTTACCTCCAGCCCTGATTATTTCACGATGTGACCATACAAACTTAACCATTTCCCGCCAGTGTTTATCTTGCCCCGCGTCGCATGTCCTCGCGTCTCGGGGTGACTTCCTCCCTGTCAGACTGGCCGCGCCCTTTGGGTGCGGCCTTTTTTCCGTTTAGGCTTCGGTGCGGAAAATACCATAACTGCCTGTATAAAAATCACTTTTTGCTATGCATACTGGCGCATGCCGTTTGAGTGATCGCGCAATAACATTTTTCAATCTTAGCTGTTGACGGTTTTGGGGAACTGGCCTAGCGTCAATCTCAATAAATAAGTCGGCCGGTCCGACAGGGAGAAAACAGGAAAAGAGGCCGCTTGGTCTCTTTTTCTTTTTGGAGACCACGAAACGACGCCAATCCGGCGGTGGCTTTGGCAAAACCGCCTTGCAACCACAGACCCACTGAGGTTTTATCGGTGCAGTCGGCGAGGGGTGTTTTTGCATCCGCGCCATCTTCAGATCACTTATATGCATGGGGGTTTTATGCCCGGATACTTTCGCACCCTGCCCTTCGTCGCTTTTATGTCCATGGGTGGCGCCCTTTGGGCGCAAGAGGCGGCAGAGCCCGCGACCACGGACACAACAGACACCGCATCCGAAGAGGCGCCTCAGACAGATGAGGCCACCGATCCCGCGGTAGATCTGGATATGGGCGAGGAGGTTGCAGAAGACCCTGCCTATGTGCGCGACGAATTCGGCGACTGGCAGTTGCAATGCTTTCGCACCGAGGCGGGCGAGGATCCTTGCCAGATGTATCAGCTTCTGCGCGAGCAAGGCGGCAATCCCGTTGCTGAATTCAGCCTGTTCAAGCTGCCGGGCAACAGCCAGGCCGTGGCCGGCGCGACGATCGCTGTGCCGCTCGGCACGCTGCTTCCAGAGGGTCTGAAGATCGTGGTCGATGGCGGCCCGGCGAAAAACTACAACTTCTCGTTTTGTTCGGTGTCGGGCTGCTTTGCGCGGATCGGCTTCACAGAGGCGGACATCGCCGCCTTCAAAGCCGGTGTCGAGGCGACGCTGGTCATTGTCCCTGCACAGGCGCCCGATCAGTCCATTAGAATTGATGCGTCGCTCAGCGGCTTCACCGCCGCCTATAACGAGGCGTCCGTGATCGAAAACTGATCCCCTCGCCAGAACCAAAAAGCGCCGCCCCTGTTTTGGGCGGCGTTTTCGTTTCATCTGGCAAAAAATACCTCAGGGAGTTTGAGGGACAGCGTCCCTCATTCAATCATAATCAGCGTGGCGCAGCCACGCATCAGGATGCGCCGCTCAGGTGAATTTCCGCAAGGCCAGCACAGCATTGAGCCCGCCGAACGCAAACGCGTTGGACAGGGCGACCTCGACCTTGGCCTCGCGGGCCTCGTTGGGCACCACGTCCAGCGCACATTCGGGATCAGGCTCTTCATAGCTGATTGTCGGGGCCACCACCCCGTCGCGCAGCGCCATGATACAGGCCAACAGCTCTACCGCGCCGGTGCCGCCGATCAAGTGGCCATGCATCGACTTGGTGGACGAAATCATCAGCCGATCCGCATGAGCGCCGAACACATCGGCGACAGCCGCGCTTTCGGTCTTGTCATTAGCGGCCGTGCCTGTGCCGTGGGCGTTGATATAGCCCACCTCTGTTGGTGCGATCCGCGCATCTTGCAGCGCCCCGGTGATGGCCCGCGCCGCCCCGTTCTTTGACGGCATAACGATATCGGCCGCATCGGACGACATGGCAAAGCCCGCCACCTCCGCGAGGATAACCGCCCCACGGCGTTTGGCGTGCTCAAGCTCTTCAAAGACGAAGATACCCGCGCCCTCGCCCTGCACCATGCCGTTGCGATTGGCTGAAAACGGCCGGCACCCATCCTTGGACATCACCCGCAGCCCTTCCCATGCCTTGACGCCGCCAAAGCACAGCATGGATTCCGATCCGCCAGTGACCATGACCGGAGTCAATCCGCCATGCACCATCTGAAAGGCCTGCGCCATTGCATGGTTGGACGACGCGCAGGCCGTCGAGACGGTAAAAGACGGCCCTTTGAGGTTGAACTCCATCGACACATGGCTGGCGGCGGCATTGTTCATCAGTTTCGGCACCACGAACGGATGCACACGGTTCTTGCCGTCCTCGTAGACAGAGCGGTAATTTTCATCAAGCGTGGTCATCCCCCCGCCCGAATTGCCCAGCACGACGCCCGCCTTTGCTGCCAGCTCACCGGAAAATTCCAGCCCCGCCTGCGCGATGGCCTCGCGCGCGGCAATCAGGGTGAACTGGGTGAACCGATCATAGAGCGACAGTTGCTGGCGGTTGAATTGGTCTGTGGGCTCATAGCCCTTGACCTGACCACCGATCCGGATCGACAGCCGCTCGACATCCTGAAATTCCAATGGACCTATGCCGCAGCGCCCTTCGCGCATCGCCTCAAGCGTATCCGGCACAGTCTGGCCCAACGCGTTGATCGTTCCCGCGCCGGTGATGACAACGCGCTTCACGTTTTCTGTTCCGCCACCAGTTTCTCGATACCGGCCACGATTGATTTGACCGAAGATATATCGAAATCGCTGTCTTCCGGGGCGTTCGCGTTGAAAGGCACGGAGATGTCAAAGGCCTCTTCGATGGCAAAAATGCTTTCCACAAGGCCGAGGCTGTCAATGCCAAGATCCTCCAGAGTGCTGTCCATCGTTACGTCAGACGGCTCTAGCACCGCCTGCTCTGCGATGATCTCAAAGACGCGATCCCTGATGCTGGCGTTGCTGGTGTCCATGGCTGATACCCTGTTTGGAACTACGCGCTGGATTTAGTCACTCTGTGAGCGGTTTGAAACCGTTTTCTTAAGGTCGGCCACATCCGCGAAAAGACGCTTCAGCCGGCGCAGTCCTTTATAGACCTCCATCTGGGTGTCCATCTTCATCGCCGGATAGCCCAGCATCACCCGGCCTGCGGGGACGTTGGCCAAAATCTTGGTGGCACCGCCCGCGATCACATTGTCGCCAACAAAAACATTGTCTGCCACGCCCGATTGCCCGGCAAGCACCACGTTATCGCCCAGTGTGACGGACCCTGCCAGACCGGTCTGACCGCACAGCAGGCAATCCTTGCCGATGATGCAGTTATGGCCGATCTGCACGAGGTTATCGATCTTGGTGCGGTCGCCGATCACCGTGTCACGGATCGTTCCGCGATCAAGAGACACATGCGCGCCCAGTTCCACATCATCACCAATGCGCACCGATCCCAGCGAATGGATGCGTACATAGGATTGCGCGTCGATCTCGCCCTGATCCCCAAGGGTCTGGCGCACCCGCTCCACGCCTGAGACATCGGGCGTGACATAGGAAAACCCGTCTGATCCCACCACGGCGTTAGGCTGTGCGATGAACCGGTCGCCGATGGTTACCCGCGCGCCGATCTTGGCCCCTTCGCGCAGGAAACCGTCTTTGCCGATGATGGCATCCGTCCCGACAAAGGCTTGCGGGCCGATGACCGTGCCTGCGCCGATCCGGGCGCCTGCACAGATCACGGCCAGCGGGCCAACGCTCACGCCCTCGCCCAAGTCTGCGGTATCGTCGATCACTGCGGAGGGGTGAATGCCCGCGCCCCAGCCCTGACCGGGATCGAAAAGAGAGGTCAGACCCGACATGACATAGCGCGGCCGTGGGGCCACAATCGCCGCTGCAAGGCCGAGCCCCTGCCAATCGGCATCGGCCCAGATGAGGGCGGCACGCGCGCCGCCCTGCGGCAGCGCCTCTGCATAGGCGGGTTTCATCGCGAGGGCGATCTGACGGGGGCCAGCCTCTGCTGGCTCGGCCACGCCGTCGATCTCAAGGCGTCCGTCGCCCAGAACCTCTGCGCCCAGAGACGCGGCAATCTCGCTGATCGTGTAGGACATGACCCCCCCCTTCTTCGGGGTTCCGTTTAGCCCCGAACCTCGTCCAGCGAAACCCCTGCCTGTTGCAGCGCGGACCAGATCCGCCCGTCGCGCCCATAGATGTCGCGGCGGAAATTCACCGGCCCCTTCGCCTGCGTAAAGGCGGTGCGGTAGATGATATGCACCGGCACCGGCTGTTCGAGATCGACGCGGTTTTCACGACCCGTGTCGAGGGTCTTGTGGAAAAATTTCTTTGGATCGTCCTCTTGGGCGGACAGCAGTTCGTAGGCGAACTCAAAGGGTTGCGCCAGCCGGATGCAGCCATGGCTATAGGCGCGCACTTCTCTTTCAAAGAGGTTCTTGGACGGCGTGTCATGCAGGTAGATGTTGTACTTGTTGGGGAACATGAACTTTACAAGGCCAAGCGCATTGCGGTTTGACGGCGGCTGTTTGATCGAGAAGGGAAAGTTCCGCGCGTTGTAGCGGTTGAAGTTGACCGAGTTGCGATTGACCGTGCGTCCGCGCGAATCCACCACGCGCAGATGCCCGACGGCATTGCGGTTACGCTGCATCTTGGGCAGATATTCATTGACGGCGATAGAGCGCGGCACGTGCCATGTCGGATTGATGACCATGTGATCCATCACATCAGAAAACTCGGGGCTGCGCCGCCCGTCTGTATTCTTGCCGATGACCGAGCGGGTTCTGAATGTCTCGTGGTCGTCATCCATGATCCGGGCCGTGAAATCCGTGAGGTTCACGAGGATATGCCGCTTGCCGCGTCCTTCTTCTAAATTGAACCAGCGTTCACGCTCCATCGCGACATGAATGGATTTGAGACGCTCGGACGGCGGTATGTTGATTTGTTCGATCGTGCCCGCGCCCGCTACGCCATCGACCTCCAGCCCATGTGCCGCCTGAAAATCTCGCACCGCACCTTTGATCGCGGCATCATAAGTCTGGGTTGCCGTGCGCGGCAGAAAACCCATGCGCATTAGCCGATCGCGCAGGGCCACCACGTCTGTGCCACTGTTGCCGGGCTCGAGCTTGGTCGCGGTGACCAACTCTCCCCACCCGCCGGTCTGTATGAGTTTTTCCAACCGCATGCGTTCTTTCATCAAGCGCAGGTATTCGTTGCTTGTGGGTGGCAGCTCGCGAAAGAACGCGTGTGGATCGCTCTCGAGGAATTCGGTGATCTTGCTCCGGCGGTCGCGGTAAGACACCTCTCGCTTGATGTTGCTCACGACTCGGGACGGGATCAGCATGCCCGTCTGCATGTCGCGTGCAAGGCGCAGAAACGCCTTGCTCATCGCCACCTCGGCAAAGCCAAGGTCGCGAGGGCTGCGCGCATCGCGCAACTGCGCCATCAGCCCATCACTGTCATAGCGCGACGCCGGAAGACCATGCGCCGGCGCCTCTGCAAGGGCCTGAAAGAGCGCCTTCCTGCGGACCCGGTCCCGCTCGGGGTCGGTCCACATGCCTGTGTATCCATTCGCCTGATAATGCGCGGCAAGATCGCGATCATCCGAGGCGGCCTCTGCAACCGCCTGTTTGAACGCGGTGACCTGCGCCTGCGCATTGGAGGCGAACGCAAAAGAAACCACGACACCAAAAGCAAAGGCGCAGAAAAGGCGCAGAATGGCGCGCGCCGGAATGATCGTAGTGCTATTTTCTGAAAACTTTACCAAACTGCTCATGGCCCCTCGAACTTGCGTGAGTGATATGTCGTGATTGCGCGTATATATTGTGTTCCAATTCCGGTGCCTCTTGTCCAATCAAATTTGCCTGTCACACCAGAACCTTGGCAACTCTGCGTCCCGTAAGACGCGAAAATCGTGCAACCAAGACACGAAATGCTAAAAAATGCGCAAGATTTTGCCTAAAATGGTTGCTCTAATGAAGGGTGACAACTTCACCCCTTGGTAACTGATTCCCGATATGGCATAGAAATACGCATCTGGGGACGAAATGGCAGGGTCGCAAAAAGCGGCAAACATGAAAGCGACGGGACAGGCGCTAGACATATGACTGACGATAGTTCTTCGACCGTAACGCGGCGCGCGTTACTTTGTGCATTCGCAGCGACCACAGTAGTTGCGGCACCAACGTTCTCGCATGCCGCAGGGTTCCTGCGTGGTGCCGGCGATATTCGGCGTCTTCGAATGACGTCTCCGCGCACCGGCGAGAAAATCGATACCATTTACTGGATCGAGGGCGAGTACATCAAAGACGCCGTGCGCGAGATCAATCTTTTCATGCGCGACTGGCGGACCAATGATGTGCATAACATCGATATTCGCACAATCGACATCATGTCGGCGGCGCATAACCTGATGGATGTGGAAGAGCCTTATCTTCTGCTCTCCGGGTATCGCAGCCCCAAAACGAACGCGATGTTGCGCGCCCGATCAAGCGGCGTCGCCAAGAATTCGCGCCACCTGCGTGGGCAGGCGGCGGATCTGCGGCTCAGCTCGCGCTCCGTGTCACAGATGTACCGCGCAGCGGTGTCTTGCCGTGGTGGCGGCGTTGGCCGGTATTCAGGGTCCAATTTCGTGCATATGGATTGTGGCCCGGTTCGCAGCTGGGGCCGCTGAGCCAAAACACAGTTTGAACGAAAAACACCGGCCAAAAGCCGGTGTTTTTTTATGCGATGTGGGCGGCGTCAGCCCAAGCGGGCCAGACGCGCATCCCGAAGCCGCGCAAAATCATCGCCCGCATGGTAGGATGAGCGCGTGAGCGGCGTGGCCGACACCATCAGGAATCCCTTGCCATAAGCCGCCTTTTCATAGGCCGCGAATTCCTCTGGCGTCACAAACCGGTCTACGGCGTGGTGCTTGGGCGTGGGTTGCAGATATTGACCGATGGTCAGAAAATCCACATCGGCCGCGCGCATGTCGTCCATCACCTGATGCACCGCTGCGCGCTCTTCTCCCAGCCCGACCATGATACCGGATTTGGTGAACATCGTCGGATCAAGCTCTTTCACACGCTGCAAAAGCCGCAGGCTGTGGAAATACCGCGCCCCGGGCCGCACACCGGGATACAGCCCCGGCACGGTTTCCAGATTATGGTTAAAGACATCTGGGCGTGCCTCGACCACGGTTTCCAGAACTGACGGCGCGCAATGCAGGAAATCGGGCGTCAGGATCTCAATCGTCGTGTCCGGGCTGCGGTGCCGGATGGCGCGGATGGTCTGCGCGAAATGCTCTGCGCCGCCATCTTCGAGATCGTCACGGTCGACAGAGGTGATGACGACGTGGTTCAACCCCAGCTTTTCGACGGCGTCGGCGACGCGGCCCGGCTCGAACACGTCAAGCGTTTGCGGTTTGCCCGTTGCGATGTTGCAAAAGGTACAGCCGCGCGTGCAGATATCGCCCATGATCATCATGGTCGCGTGCCCCTGCGACCAGCATTCGCCCGCATTGGGGCATCCCGCCTCTTCGCAGACGGTGACCAGCTTGTGCTCGCGGATAATCTTGTGTGTCTCGCGGTACTCTTTGGATGTCGGCGCCTTGACGCGGATCCAATCCGGTTTTTTGGGTTGCGCGTTGTCCGGGCGATGCGCCTTCTCGGGATGGCGCTGCTCGGGAATTTTGAGGTCTCGCACGGTCTTTTCCCCGCCAATCAAATGGTAATCTTCTTTATATATAGTAGATGGCGGTGGGAGTTACCAGTTCGGCGCCCGGCTGCTGTGCGGACGCGTCGCGCCTTTTTAACGAGTGCCCACCGCCCCCATACACGCGATGACCCGGTCAAATCCCGTTGCAGGCCCGGGCTTGGTCAGTATGCTGCACCCAAAGACCGGATCGGGGGCGACATGGACTGGCAAGCGCATCGCCGCGAGGCACACAGGCTCAACCGGACGCAGGAGTTTCTCAGGCAGATCGTTTATGGCGGGAATGACGGAATCGTCACGACCTTTGCCATTGTTGCGGGATTCGCCGGGGCGCAGGCCGATGGCGTAGCGCAGATCGGCGGCATGGCGGTGCTTGTCTTTGGTCTGGCCAATCTTTTTGCGGATGCCGTCAGCATGGGATTGGGCGAATATCTGTCGGCGCGGTCACAACATGATCTTTACCGATCACGCCGTATCAGCGAGCTGCGCGAGATCGAGATAAACCCTGAGCAGGAGCGGATGGAACTGTTCGAGATCCTGCGCCAGCGTGGCCTGCCCGCAGGAGAGGCCGACACCGCCGCCGAAATCCTGTCGCGCCACCCCGAAATCATGGCTGACCTGATGATGACCTATGAATTCGGCATGCAGGATCCCGATGAGGAAAGCCCCGCGATCAACGGGTTCTTTACCTTTGCCTCTTTCGTGGTGTTCGGCGCGATCCCGCTGTTCCCGTATTTTCTGCTGCCACCGACGCCGCAGGTCTTTCAGATGTCCATTGCCACCACGGCAATGGCGCTGATCGCGCTGGGTCTCTTGCGCTGGAACGCAACGGGCGAGCGTATCTTGCGCTGCGTGGGCGAGACAGTTGCGGTCGGCACCGTCTGCGCCCTTGTTGCGTTTTTTGTGGGCTGGGTCGTGGGAGGTTAGCCCATCAATCCGGCATCGTCGCCGAGGTTGTCATAATGCCGCCGAAGACGTTGCAGCGCGATACGCAGCACGATCTTGCCCGACCGGGCGGACCAGCCCATTTCACGCTCTGCGGTTTCCAGCCCTTCAAGGTAACAACAACATCGCAATATCACATCGCCAAGGCCCGGCCCGAGATCGCGCAGCACCCCGACAACGCGACGTCGTGCGGCGCTTTGACTGTCAGAGCTTAATCCGGGTCGTGCGGCCTCTTCGGTCAAAAACCGGTCCCAGCTTTCGCCGGTGTGGCGGCCCATCTGCGCCATTTCGAAATCCTCGCGCAGGCGTTCCCCTGCCTTTACCAGATCTTCGGACAAAAACCGCGTGCCGTCCCGGTCACGCCGCCGCGCCAAGCATGTCAGGGGCGAATCTGGCGCACCATAGCGCGCACGGCGCGTCGCATCCTTGGGACTTTGCGTGGCCGAACAGGCCGTATCGCCCGCGTCGTCTGACAGCCTGCCCTGACGTTGCGCGGTGTTTTCCGCCTCTGCCAGCAAATGCGCCAGCATAGACCGCCCTGCCCCGGTGATGCGGTAGCGTGACACGCGTCCTGGCACATCGCAGCCGATCCACCCGTTCAGCGCCATCACTTCGGCAATGTCACGATCGACCACCGCTGTCCGGCTGCTGCCAGTGGGCAAATCGCGCATGACTACGGCCTTTTCCATACCCGTCGCCACCGCAAGAATGGCCCCCGACTCGCACAGGCGGCGCAGCACATGGCGCGCCTCGTCATGCAGACGCGCCTCTGTCAGCGGGTTGGTGTCATCGTCTGACGGTCCGGCTGTGATAAGTGCGGCTGCATCGCTGGTCTGGACATGGGCGCCGAGCTTGCGCAGGGCCTCATCCACCAGCACATCGTCGCGCCGCGCCTCAAAGGCCCGCACCTGCCGCGACACCGTTGACGCATGGCAGCCAGCCTTGCGGGCCAAGGCCCGGATCGACAGGCCACCTTCGGTATGAGCCAGATAATTCAGGGCCGCTTTCGGGACCCATCCCACCGCAGTCATTGTGCTTTCTTTCCCGAGACACTCATTTTGCATGGACTGACCTCCTTGATCCCCGGTTCGAGGTCCACAGCGTGACCCCTAAAATGGTCCACAGACTTATCCACAAACCCTATGCAACCTATGGGTGCATTTCTTACCAGTTCGTTAATCTGTAAACGGTTTAGCAACAATGGTTTGCAAATCGTAAACAAAATCCAAGCGCTGCGAACGCAGAGAACGAAGTCTACGCAACACATTCTAAGGTTGTGGCATGCATGGGGTCAGAACGAATAAAGGAGAGTTCGAATGTCCGATGTGCTGACCCTGCTCGACGCGATCAAGCGCCCACGCCTTTTGATCAACGCGGCCCGAATCGGGCTGACGGATTATCGTCGTGACACGCATCTGCCCCGCCATCTGGGGGGCGACCGCCCGGCACGCAGCAGCGATGCCCTGAGACAGCTGATGATCCTTGAAAAAGACATGGACGACCGGCGCCGTGCGAATGCCGCGGATTACTCAGCGGCGCGCCATGTCGGTCTGTTGATCGCGATGATGGCCGAGGCCCGCATCCTGCGAAGCTGTGATCGTGCTGCCATGGCCGCGGCGGGGCAGGATCACCCTGCCCCTACCCCTGTTACGTATCCCGTCGCGCTCAGGTGAACGAGTCGGGCATCGAGGCTTTCTTGGTCTCGACATAGGCGTCGATGGATTCCGCGATGGCGGGATCCAGCGGCGGCTGCTGATAGTTGTTGAGGATCTGCTCCACCTTGGCATGTGCAAGCGACATCGTATCGCGCGCGCCTTCTTCGGCCCATGTCTCGAACGGCTTGTAATCCAGCAAATTCGTGCGCCAGAACGCGGTTTTGAAATTCGCCTGCGTGTGCGCACACCCAAGGTAATGGCCACCGGGGCCAACCTCGCGGATGGCATCCATCGCCTGCCCGTTCTCATCCATCTGCACGCCCTTGGCAAAGTGGTGCAACATGCCGAGCTGATCGGCATCCATCACGAATTTCTCGAACGAGGACACAAGCCCCCCTTCCAGCCACCCGCAGGAATGCAGCATAAAGTTGACGCCCGACAAAAGCCCCATGTTCAGGCTGTTGGCTGTCTCATAGGCGGCCTGCGCATCGGGCAGCTTGGACCCGTTAAAGGACCCCGCCGAGCGATAGGGCAGACCCAGACGCCGTGCCAGCTGACCCACACCATAGGTGACGTGAGCTGCCTCTGGCGTACCGAATGTGGGCGCGCCCGAGTTCATGTCGATCGAGGTCACAAAGGCGCCCATCACCACCGGCGCACCGGCGCGGCATAGCTGATTATAGGCGATACCGGCCAGAACCTCCGCCATGACCTGTGTCAGCGTGCCCGCGACCGTGACCGGCGCCATGGCCCCCCCGACGATGAAGGGCGATACGATGCAGGCCTGATTGTTCTGCGCGTAGATTTCCATCGCGCCCATCATCACATCGTCAAAGGTCATCGGCGAGTTGATGTTGATGAGCGAGGTCATCACCGTGTTTTGCTGCACGAACTCCTTGCCGAACAGCAGCCCGCACATGTCCACACTGTCCTGTGCGCGGCTTGGATCGGTGACCGACCCCATAAACGGCTTGTCCGACAGGGTCATATGCGCGCGCAGCATGTCCAGATGCCGCTTGTTGACGGGGATATCCGTCGGTTCGCACACCGTGCCGCCTGAATGGTGCAGCCAGCGCGACATGTAACCCAGCTTCACGAATTTCTCGAAATCGGCCATCGTCGCATAGCGGCGGCCGCCACTCATGTCGCGTACGAAGGGCGGGCCATAGACAGGCGCGCAGACCATGTTGCGCCCGCCCACAACCACGTTGCGTTCGGGATTGCGGGCGTATTGGGTATATTCGCTTGGCGCGGTCGCGATCAACTGCCGCGCCAGACCGCGCGGGATGCGCACGCGCTCCCCGGTCACATCGGCGCCGGCGTCTTTCCAGCGGGCCAGCGCCGCGGGATTATCCACGAAATTGACGCCGACCTCTTCGAGAATGGTCTCGGCGTTATGTTCGATGATTTCCAGCGCTTCCTCGGTCAGAACCTCGAAACAGGGGATGTTGCGCTCGATATATTTCGCCGTCTCTATGCTGACGGCCGTGCGTTCTGCCCGGCGGGCGGCCCCGCCGCCACCGCGGCTGCGTTTGCGTGCTGCTGCTTCGGCCATGATCTTGGTTCCCTCAAAGGTGGTTTGCCTCGGTATCCGGGCGGCTGGTGGGCGTGTTTTATCGCAGCTCAAAACCCCATCACGGAAGATTTGCGCCGTTTGAGGTGTTTTAACGACATTCGATGCGCCGGATGGGCGAGGTTTTCCGCGCACCGCACCTCTTGCGCATCGCGCGACCGCGCCCTATTGCCACTGCATGAGCACAGACACCCATGACCGCCTTCTGATCATCGACTTCGGAAGCCAGGTGACGCAGCTGATCGCGCGCCGCCTGCGCGAACTGAACGTCTATTGCGAAATTCACCCCTTTCAAAGCGTCACCGACGCCTTTTTGAAAGAGTTCGCGCCCAAGGCCGTGATATTCTCCGGCGGGCCCGATTCGGTCATGCGCGACGGCAGCCCTCGCCCGCCCCGATCCGTCTACGACATGGGCGTGCCGATCCTTGGCATTTGTTACGGCCAACAGGTCATGATGCATGACCTTGGCGGCAAGGTGGAGGCAGGCGAACACGCGACCGCC
>CBFHML010000040.1:0-28506 GCA_965656855.1 Roseovarius sp. | reverse complement strand
CAGGCGCCATGTGCCAGCGGCTCTCGACCCCCGGCGCGCCGCCCTCGCCCGGTGTCAGGATCAGGCCAAGCGGCGCGCGCCCCGTCTCTGCGGCCCCGGTTTCGGCGGCCAGATGCAGCCGGCGCACCGCTGTCAGCCCCGGCAAGTCGGGCACCTCCGCCACCGCCAGCGGCACAGCGCCGGCGCGCAGCACCTCCTCCAGCGTCCATAGCAGGTCGGGTGCGCGGCGCGGGCTGACAAAGGTAAACCGCTCTGGCCCGACCAGTGGCGCCATGCCATCGGGGTTGAGCCTGTCGCCCTGCCAGTCGGGGGCGATCCAGAACACCGGGCCTGTGGTGGCGGCGGCCACCAGCAGTGCCAGCCGGTGCCGCGCCGGGCCGCAGATCTCATGCAGGCGGGCGGGCGCAAGCGACATCCCCTCCAGCACGCTCAGGCCGGGGCGGGTGATATGGCTGTGACGAGTCAAAATGCTGGCATCCATGGACTGCAGAATATTATGTTCGCTAAATGTTCTCAATCTGCGAAATGCGGTAGGATACGCGGCCAGAACCCGCTAGATATGCTGCAAACCCATCAAAGGAGCGGCTCAAATGCAGCGCAGGCAACTTGGACGCAGCGGGTTCGAGGTCAGCGAGATCTGCCTCGGCTCGATGACATGGGGCAGTCAGACCCCCGAGGCAGAGGCCCATGCCCAGATCGACCGCGCAGTGGCGCGGGGCGTGGATTTCATCGACACCGCCGAGATGTACCCGGTAAACCCGATCCGGGCAGAGACCATCGGCCTGACCGAAGAGATCATCGGCAACTGGATCGCCCAAAGCGGGCGCCGGGACGAGATCGTGCTCGCCACCAAGCATTCCGGCGAAGGGCTGGCGGCGGTGCGTGACGGCGCGCCTATCACGGCGCAAACCATCCCTGCGGCGATCGAGGCCTCGCTCAAACGCCTGCGCACCGATCATATTGATCTCTACCAGTTCCACTGGCCCAATCGCGGCAGCTATATGTTTCGCAAGAACTGGCGCTTTGATCCATCTGCCCAGAACCGCGCAGAGACGCTGACGCATATGGAGGAGGCGCTTCACGCGCTTCAGCGAGAGGTCGATCGCGGCACGATCCGCGCCTTTGGCCTCTCGAATGAAAGCGCTTGGGGCACGGCGCAATGGCTGCGCCTGTCAGATGCAGGGGCAGGGCCGCGCGTCGCCACGATCCAGAATGAATATTCGCTGATGTGCCGCCTGTATGATACAGATCTGGCGGAACTGGGGGTGAACGAGGATGTCACGTTGCTCGCCTTCTCTCCGCTGGCCGCCGGGTTGTTGACCGGAAAATACCAAGGCGACCAGATCCCCCAAGGCTCTCGTATGGCCCTTAATGAAAACCTTGGAGGGCGCAAAAACCCACGTGCCTTCGCAGCTGTAGAGGCCTATCTGGATGTGGCCCGCCGCTATGGTCTCGATCCGGTTCAGATGGCGGTCGCATGGTGCCTCACCCGGTCTTTCCCCTGCCTGCCCATCCCCGGTGCCACCCGGTTGGATCAGCTTGATCGCCTGCTGGATGCCGTGGATCTGACCCTCCCGTCAGAGCTTTTGTCAGATATCGACGACATACACCGCACCCATCCCATGCCCTACTGACGGCTTCATCTGGCCTGAAATACCTCGGGGGAGCGTTGGAAATCCTCTTGGAATTTCAATGCCGGGGGCAGAGCCCCCGAAAAACCACCAGTGCGGCGTGGCCATGCGGCTGGCCTGTGGTCACAGCCGAGTCTCGTCGCGCAGTTTGCGCAGGTGATCGGGCAGGGCGCGCGCGCTCACACTCGCCTCGCGCACCAGCAAGTCGAAATGCCCCGTCAGCGCCCGCACTCTCTCCGTATCGCGAAACGCAAGATAGCTCTGCCCGATATAAAGCACCGCCAAAAGCGGGCCGAACACCGTGATCGGCGTGGAATAAAGCCGCCGTGCATCAAACAAATAGAGCCGCAGACGTGGATAAAGCTGCTCACTCAGGTCCAGAAGATGCGTGACCTGCGCCTCGCGTATCTCAGCGGGCAGGCCGCGATAATAGCCCTCTCCCCTCACAAGGCTCTCCAGCTCGAAAAGTGGCATGGCAATCTCGTAATCCGAGGCAGAGCCGCGAATCCAATTCAGCCGGTCCTCTGACGCGCCGATCGCCTGCGCGGTCGAGCGGCCCAGATGCGGCGCGTATTCCCAATCCAGCATCGCGTGTGTCTTGAGCATATCCGACAGGCCCGCAGGCACATGTCGGATCTTGTAGCCCGCCGCCTCGCGGTGCCACTGAAACACTTGCTCATCGACCAATGCGCGCGGCGCTTCGGTCACTGACAGGCTGTTGGACAGCAGGTCCATCACCGTCTCGGGCCGGTCCGTCAGCCCCAAGAGCCAGTCCGCAGACACGCCGAGCGCGCGGGCGCATTCGGCCACAACCTGCGCGTTGGGCAGGCGCGCGCCCGTTTCCTTGAGCAATTGCGACACGGTCGAGCGGTCCACACCCACGGCACGGGCCAACCCGCTCTGGCTTTGACCTTGGTCGCGCAGTGCCTCGGTCAGTCGTGCGCGAAAAAGCGTGGCGCGGTCGCGTTTGTCGGATTTTTGCATCATCTAGTGACTTAAATCAACTTTGCCGCGTTTTGTGAACCGAAAACAGAATGGCCCAGATTGCGTCTGGGTCCTAGCGTCGCGCTGGCACAAACACATGGAGGATAAGATGGAAACGGCGCAGCGGAGCTTGGTCAAGGCGGGGCTATGGAATGTCATCGGGCTTTGCATGATGGCGCTGGTGGGGCTGGCGATGACCGGCTCGGCGGTGTTGGGGGGCAAGATGGCTCTGGTCAATACCGGGTTGGGCTTCGCCAGCTATCTCGCCTACGAGCGGATCTGGGCGCGTATCGGCTGGGGCCGGCGGCATGGCTGATATCGCCCCTCTGGCGCCGGCCCGCCCATTGCGGCGGGTGGAACTGCCGACGCTTGCCCTGCTGATCGGTTGCTACGCGCTCTGGGCGCTGGGGCTGAACCTTGGTGGCGGCTGGCTTGCGCTTGGCATCGCCCTGACAGCTATCGGCGTGACATTGCATTCCTCGCTGTCGCATGAGGCGCTGCATGGTCATCCGACACCGCATGCCGCGCTAAACGCGGCGCTGGTTTTCCCCGCTCTGATCCTCTTTATCCCTTACGTCCGGTTTCGCGACCTGCATTTGGCCCATCATCATGACGAGGCTCTGACAGACCCCTATGACGACCCGGAATCGAACTATCTCGACCCGGTTGTCTGGGCCGCTCTTCCGCGCTGGGCACAGCTGCTCTTGCGGGCGAACAACACGCTGGCGGGGCGCATCTTGCTGGGGCCGCTCCTTGGTCTGGCATTATTCGCCCGAGATGAGGCCCGTTTGATTTGGCGCGGTGAAAGGGCTGTGGCGTCAGCTTGGTTATGGCACATCCCTGCGGTGGCACTTGTGCTGGTCGCGGTGCATCTGTCGCCCATGCCGGTCTGGGCGTATCTGATTGCGGTCTATGTGGGCCTGTCGATCCTCAAGATCCGCACCTTTCTGGAGCATCGCGCGCATGAGCGTGCCAGTGGCCGCACCGTAGTGATAGAGGATCGTGGGCTGTTGGCGCTGCTCTTTCTCAACAACAATCTGCATGTGGTGCATCACATCCATCCCGGCCTGCCATGGTACAGCCTGCCGGCACAATACGCCGCGCGCCGGGCACATTACCTGCGGCGCAACGGGGGCTATCGGTATGCATCCTATGCCGAGGTGTTTCGCCGCCATTTCTGGCAGGCCAAGGACCCGGTGGCGCATCCCTTGCGCCCTTGTGATCCGGCGTCTTGCGATGCTGCGGGGCCCCTACCGCGCCCGGATCGCCTCTGAAAAGGTCATGTCGGGATGTTTGCTCTGCGCGTCCGTGGGCAACAAGGCGCGCGCGTGGCGATCTTCTAATGAGCCTTCGCCGCCCAGAACCCCCAGAGAGTCGAGATATTCCGGCAAACGCCCAGACAGGATCAGGCTCTTGCGGATCGGCAGATCGGATTTCAGGCTAAGTGCGAGGCCATAAACCACCGTCGTGCAATTGGCGGAAATGGTGTTGTAGAATTGTGGCTCCTTTTCAAGCGATTGCGCAAGATCGACATAGGACAGGAACATCGTGCGCCGCTGCTCGGGCGTCAGGTCAACCGGGAACATGCGCACATCCTCGTGGCGCAGATCGGTGCGCACCCGGATGATATCGCGTTCTGTCGCGGCGATCAGAACCAGCTCGAACTGGCGGAAAAAGCCGCCGATCTCGCTGAATGACTCATGCGCCTCGCGCCGGATCTCGACCGAAAAGACCACATGTTCGCCCGTGGTAAAGCCGAAGCTGACCAGCAGATGCGCGATATCGGGACTGTCCCAGACCGAGGTCAGCATCTCGACACTGTCCAGCTGATCGAGGTCGTAGGTTTCCGTGATCCAGCGTTCTTTGGCGCTGATTGGCGTTTGCCAGTCAAAATCGCGCAGGTTGCTCAGTGTGACCTTGTCGCCGGTCATGTCGGCGCGGGCACCGTGGGCGACATCATAGGCCCAGTTGCGATCCTGACGTGGCTCGATTGTCTGGTACCAGCCCAGAACGGCGCTCGCCGCAAGGATCAGCGCGCCCCAGCCAAGACGCCTTTTGTAAAACCGGGCTGCCCCCACTGCGATGACCGCAAGGCAAAGCAGGCCAAGGCCGATCAGACGCACCGGCCCCTCAAGATTGAGCCAGATCGCCATCGCGGACCAAGCTGTGCCTGTCAGAACGATCAGGGCAAAAAGAGCGTGTAGAACAGGGCGCGTAAAACGGGACATGGCAAAACTCGCAGAAAAAATGGGTGAGGCAGGATGAGACTGCAACCGCGGGCTCTTGCATTGCAAGGCCCGCGGTCAAAGGGGCAGCGTGGTTTTGGCGTCTTTCAGGCTGGCCAACACGCCATCGGGCATGGTGCCACTCAGGTTCTGAGCGCGCTGGTCTCGGCGATGACACGCGGCGCGCATCTGGCGACCGGGGGCGCATGACAAGGACCTCTGCGCATGGGGCAGGTTATCCTTTAATTTCGATCTTATTGATGCAACGATCTGCTTGCCGGACCAACCCGGCCATTAACGAGTAAGGAGAAAGACATGGGACTTGGCGATATGCTGGGAAGCGCGATGAATGCCCTCGGTGGCACGGATGAAATCGTCTCGAAGATCAGCGAAAGCGGCATCGATCTGTCCGCATTGGCGGATCTGGATGCAGAGTCGGTGACGGCGATGCTCGAAGAAAAAGGGATCGACCTGTCGATGCTCGAAGGGCTTGGCCTGTCGGTCGAGGACGTGATCACGAAGGTCAAGGAACAGCTGGGCTGATCCATTGGACCACCGGGGGTGGGTTGAGCTTCGTCTTGCCCGCCCGACCGGCCCCCAAGATATTTTCAAGACAACAAGTCAAATACTGGCATACCGACACATCACGGGGCATAACCGTTTATGATTGAACCGTGGATCTGGTTGTCGGTGATGGCGGCGGCGTTTCAGACGCTGCGCTTTATGCTGCAAAAGGTGCTGAGCACCGGCGTGCTAAGCGCCGGGGGCGCGACAATGGCGCGATTTGTCTATGCCGCGCCGATGGCGGCCCTCGTGGTTGGGGTCTATGCCGCATGGCTGGGGGTGTGGCCCGATATCGGGCCGCTATTCTGGGCCTATGTGATCGTCGGCGGGCTTGCGCAGATCATGGCGACATGGTGCGTGGTGCTGCTGTTTTCCGAGCGAAATTTCGCAGTCGGGATCACCTTCAAAAAGACCGAAGTCGTGCAGACCGCGCTTGTCGGGCTGATCGTGCTGGGCGACCGGATCAGTCTGGGTGGGCTCATCGCGATCGTGATCGGCCTTTTCGGGGTTGTCGTGCTGTCGGATACGGGCGACCGTCCGGGCGGGCTATGGCGGCGCATCGGCAATCGCGCGGCGGCGCTCGGCCTGATTTCTGGCGCGTTCTTTTCGGTCTCGGCGGTGACCTATCGTGGTGCGACGCTGGAGGTGGCCAGCGATGACGCCTTTTTGCGCGCCATGCTGGCCGTGGCCGCGGTCACCGCGTTTCAGAGCATCGTGCTCACGGTCTGGCTGGGCTGGCGCGAACCGGGCGAACTGACCCGGATCTGGGCGGCGCGGGGGCGCGCGGTCTGGATGGGCGCGGCCAGCCTGATGGGCAGCATCGGCTGGTTCACCGCCTTTACGCTCCAAAATGCGGCGTATGTTTTTGCGGTGGGGCAGGTCGAGGTGATCTTTTCGCTTTTGGCCGCCACGCTCTTTTTTCGCGAAACGGTCACACCGCGCGAGTTGCTGGGCATCGCGCTGGTCACGGCGAGCATCCTGTTGCTGGTGCTACTGGGCTGACCGGGTCACTCGTGCGCGGGCATCTCGCGTCCGCGCAAACGCAAAAAGAGGCTTTGTTCATCATCATTGCGAAAGAACGGCACCGATGCAGGCGGGGCCGGATCATGTGCACGCGCCTCGACCTCGGCCAGCACCACCTCTGTGATGAACGGCAGGTCGATATCGCGCGCGCGGCTGAGAGGCACCCAGTGCAGGTGGCTCAACTCTTCGCAGGCGCCCGAAAAATCATCGAGATCCGAGGTGATTTCATGCGCGTCCACCAAAAAGAATCGCGCGTCAAAGCGCCGTGGCCGTCCCGGCGGCGTGATCGCGCGAAAGACGAATTGCAGCGCATGGGCAGTCGGCACATGGCCTGTCTGGGCAAAGCCCTGCCAATCGGAGGGCACGGCACCAGGCCAGTCGCCGGGCTGACCCAGCAAGAGGCCGGTTTCCTCCCAAAGCTCGCGAATTGCGGCGGCGGCCAGCGCGGGTGCAAGGCCCGGCGCGCTATCTTCGGCCAGACGCGCGGCACATAGCGCGGGCAGGGTACGGGCAAGCGGGATCGCGCCATCCCCGGCATCGACGGCACCGCCCGGAAAGACGAACTTGTTTGGCATGAACGCGGCCTGTGCCCCGCGCTGCCCCATCAGCACATGCGGGTCAGTGGCCCGGTCCCGCAGCACGATAACCGTGGCGGCGTCGCGGATCGCGGTCTTGTCTGTTGTGGTGGTCATAGCGCGTCCTTTCGCCCCCTCGGGCCGCAAAAGGCTCAGTGCGCGGAGAACCCGTGCATGAGGCGGGCCCATTGAAAGCCAACGATCGCGCCTTTCAGCCTTGGCAAAAGGTAAAGCGACAGCGTCACGCCGCCAATAGCGAAAATCGTAAAGAGCACCAAAGGCTCTGGTCGCCATGTCGTGAACACGATGTGCAAAAGCGGCGCCATGATATGCCCCACGATCAGAATCGTCAGATAGGCAGGCCCGTCATCGGCGCGATGATGGCTCAGATCCTCGCGGCAGACGGTGCAGGTGTCGCGCACCTTGAGGTAGCTTTTCATCATCGGTCCGCTACCGCAATTGGGGCATTTTCGGCAGTAGCCTTTGCGGATCGCCTCCCAAACGGGGCGTTCGTGCGTTTGCGAAGTGTGGTCACTCATGCCGGGCCTCGTGTGTTGTCCTATGCCCCCATGCGCCATGAGGGCCGCAAAAGAAAGGCGGCAGCGCGTCCTTGCGTCGGGATGTCGCAAAGCCTGCGACAGGGGGTGGCGAATTTTATGGCAGTTCAGCGACGGAACGCCGGTTCGCCCGCGTTGAACCTGCATGATCACGCCAAGGGCGAAAGATCAACATAACCGGAGGCAAGCAATATGAGACTTGGAGTACGTGATATGAAGAACACGTTCCTGATGAGCGCATTGGCGGCAACGATCGTTCTGGGTGGCACCCTGCAGGGTGTCGCGGACAGTGATGACGCGGCGCGCGGACATGGGCCGATGCACGCGTTCGAGGATATCGACGCCGATTCGGATGGCAAGATCACTGCCGAGGAAATGGCCGCGCACCGGCAGGCGCGATTTGAACAGGCGGATACCGATGGCGACGGGCAATTGTCTGCCACCGAGATGAAGCTGCGAATGCAGGCCCGGATGGAGCGCCGCGCGCAGAAGATGATCGACCGCGCTGACACAGACGGCAATGGCACCGTCAGCATGGCCGAAATGGCCGAGATGGGACCACAGGACATGATGGCCCGCATTGACCGCGACGACGATGGCGCGATCAGCGAGGCCGAGTTCGACAGAATGCGCGACCGTATGGAGCGTCATGGCAAAGGCCACCGCAAAGGGCATGGTCACAAGCGCGACGGCTGAGCACGCACGCCATGTGGGCGGCCTGTCCGGGCCGCCCCATGATGGCTTGATTTCCCGCCAAGGCGGGCGCAGAACCGGGGTCGGGACAGCGGGACATGGCTTTGGATGCGAACACGGACCTGAGTGATGAGGCCTTGCTGCGGCTTTTTGCGCAGGGCGACCGTGCTGCGGCGCGGGCCCTCACGCTGCGGCTGACGCCCAAGGTGATGGGCCATGCCTATCGTCTTTTGGGGCAGCGAGAAGAGGCAGAGGATGTCGCGCAAGAGGCGTTGTTGCGCCTATGGCGCATCGCACCTGACTGGCGGACCGGTGAGGCGCGAGTGACGACATGGCTTTATCAGGTGGTGGCGAACCTGTGTACCGACCGGCTGCGCCGCCGAGGCCGCGCCGCCCCTCTGGATGAGGCGCCGGAGCCTGTGGATGAGGCGCGTGGCCCGGCGCAGCATATGCAGACGCGGGCGCGCAGCGACGCGTTACAGGCCGCTCTGGACGATCTGCCCGACCGGCAGAGACAGGCGGTGGTCCTGCGCCATATCGAAGAGATCGGCAATCCCGAGATTGCCGAGATCATGGGGATCAGCGTCGAGGCGGTCGAAAGCCTCACGTCGCGGGGCAAGCGCGCGCTGAGCACGGCGCTAAGATCGAAACGGGATGCATTGGGGTACACGGAATGACCGGACAGCACAGACAAGACGAGCCCGACCTCGACGCGTTTTTCGCAGCAGCGCGCGATGACACCCCGGCACCCGATGCGGCCGTGCTGGCCCGCGTTCTGGCCCAAGCCGAAGTGGTGCAGGACAGTTTCAACCGCGCGCCTGCGCCATCCTTGGCAACACGCATCATTGGGATCTGGCGGGCCTTTGGTGGCTGGCCGGCGATGTCCGGGCTCACGGCGGCGACGCTGGCGGGGGTCTGGATCGGGATCGCCCCGCCCGCCGCGATCGAGAATGTGATGCAGGTCTGGATCGGCGGTGATGCAGGCTATGTGATCGACGCAGAGCCGGTGACGGCCTTTTTGATGGCGGAGGATTTGCAGTGAACACCCAACCAGACCAAGACACGCCACCGACCCGCAGCGCCGCGCCCCGCTGGATGCGGATTTTGCTTGTGGCGTCGCTGGCGATGAATTTGCTGGTGGTCGGTGCGCTGGTTGGCGCGGCGATCAAAGGCGGCGGGCCGTGGCGTGGCGGAGATCATCATGCCGGCCCGATGGCGCGCGCACTTGACCCCGAGGACAGGCGCGTTTTGCGCAAGCGGATGATCGAGACCCGCACCGACAGTCGTGACGGGCGCAAGGCCCACCGCGCTGCGATGCAAGAGCTTGTGACGCTGTTGCGGGCCACAACATATGATGCCGAGGCGGTCCAGACGCAGATGCAAGAGGTGCGCGGGCAGTTCCTCAACCGGATGGAACGGGGGCAGTCGCTGTTGCTGGGGCGGCTGTCAGAGATGACGCAGGCCGAGCGCGCGGCCTATGCCGACCGGTTGGAAGAAGCGCTGCGGCGCGGTCCGCGCCACTGAACGCAAAGGGTCATGCAGCGGGGCGATGTGCAAAGGTGACGGTATCGCGCCCATCGGATTTGGAGCCGTAGAGCGCGCGATCCGCCTGCCCCAGAAGCCCCTCCAGCGTTGGTTTAGGCTTGTCTGGTTGCGCCTCTGCCAAGGTGACACCAAGGCTGATCGTGACGGGAACGGGCTGTGGCGCGCCCGGCACGCGCACTGGCGTCTCGCGCACCACGCGGCACAGACGCGCCGCGATTTCGCGGGCCGCTGCGCGCGGACAGCCGGGCAGCAGGATCAGAAATTCCTCTCCTCCCATACGCGCCAGAATGTCACCGGGCCGCAACGCCCCGCGCAAAAGGGCGGCGATACGCGTCAGGACCAGATCGCCGGCGGCATGGCCATAGGTATCGTTGACGGCCTTGAAATGATCCAGATCGGCGGCCACCACCGCAAAATCCCCGCCCGGACCGGGCAGGGCGTCGATCATCCGGTCAAGTTGGCTCAGCGCGTAGCGGCGATTGTACAATCCCGTCAGCGGGTCGGTCATCGCGGCGGCGAGCCCGCTCTGAAGCTGATCGCGCAGGGCCGCGTCGGCACCTTGACGCCGGAGCTGGGCCAAGATGCGCAACCTGATCTCGTCCGGAGACGTGTCAGTGCCGATCACGTCATGCGCCCCCATATCCAAAAGCTGCGCCGCCTGCGGGCTGTCGGCGATGTCGATCATCGCGATCACGCGGGCCTGTCGCTTGCTGGGGGCGCTGCGCAGTTCTGCCAGCATGGCGAGACCGGGGTCATCCGGGTCAGGGCCGAGCGACAAAAGGACAAGCTGTGGTTTCTGGGGCAGTGCGGACAGATCACGGGGGCGCGCGATCGGCGTTGCGGTCACGCGATGTCCGCTGCGCCGTGCCAGCCGGATCAACAGCGCGTGGGTGGCCCCGTTCACATCCCCCCCCATGACAGAGATATGGCTGGGCGCGATATAGCTGGTCGGGGCTTCGGCAAAGCCGAGCGCCTCTGCCATGGCCGGTTTCAGCCCCAGATCCTCATAGCGGGGGGCATGGCGCAGGTGACTGCGTAGCCGCGCCAGCAGCACCGGGTCCTGTAGCGGGGCTGTCACCACATCTGTCGCGCCCTGCCGCAAACGCCGCATCCGCTGTGCCGGATCGGCAACCGCCAGTAATGCGATCACCGGCGTAGAGCCCATGCCGGGCAGGTTGCGCAACCGGTGTAGCAAATCGGCGAAGCTGCTGTCGGGCGGGTCGCTAGCCAGTACGATATCGGGCCGCTCGGTGGTGGCTGTCGCCACAGCCTCCTGCGCCGATCCGGCCTGCAGGACGTGGTAGAAAGCCGCCGAAAACTTCACCTTCAGCACGATGCGATTGGTTGCAACAGCGTCCACGATGAGGATTTTTCCCGTCATAGCGGGTCCCCTTTCTCACTTGTCCTTTTTCTAATCGGGACTATCCCTGTCAGGAGTTAACAAAACCTTTCCGGGAATTCATGAACATGGCCGATGCGCGGGACGCCGCTGAAACGATCGGATTGAGATGTCTTGCATGGCTTGCAGGGCATGAGGATCTGCTGGACGTCTTTATGGGCGCGACCGGTGTCGGGCGTGACGATCTGCGCGCGGGCGCCGAAGACCCTGTTTTTCTTGCGTCCGTGCTTGATTTCTTGCTTCAGGACGACGCTTGGGTGATGGAATTCTGCGAGGCGGAGAACCTGTCTGGCGAGGCTGTGGTGCAGGCGCGCACGGCGCTTCCCGGCGGTCAGCAATGGCATTGGACCTGAGTGTGACATGGTAAACATAAGAGCAACAAAGGTTGACGGGCTGATCTTTGACAAGGACGGCACGCTGTTTGATTTTCACAAGACATGGAGCGCTTGGGCACATGGTGTGATCGTCGAGCTGAGCGGCGGAGATGCCGATCTTGAGGCGCGTCTGGCCGAGGTGGTGGATTTCGACATCATTGACCGGCGTTACCGTCCCACCAGTCCGCTGATCGCCTGTACCAATCGCGAGGCGGCCGAACTCGTCGCCCGCGCCCTGCCGGGCCGGAGCGTGGACGAGATCGAGCTGTACCTGTCGCAAACCTCGCTCGACTTGCCGCAGGCCGAGGCGGTGCCGTTGGTGCCGTTTGTTGCGGGCATGGCTCAGGCGGGGCTCGCTATCGGGGTCGTCACCAACGACACAGAGCAAGGCGCGCGCGCGCATCTGGGCAAGGCCGGCGTGCTGGAGGATTTCGCCTTTGTCGCGGGGTTCGATTCTGGCCACGGGGCCAAGCCCGAGCCGGGTGGTCTGCTGGCCTTTGCGCATGCGACGGGTCTGACCCCTGCGCGCATCGCGATGGTGGGCGACAGCACCCATGACCTGCTGGCGGGCCGTGCAGCGGGCATGGTGACCATCGGCGTTCTGACCGGCCCCGCGACACAGGCGGACCTTGACCCCCATGCGGATGTGGTCCTGCCCGATATCGGCCATATCCCCGATTGGATCGCTGCATGAGCCGGGGTCCTGTCTTTGGCATTCTGCTCGCGTTGTTCGGGACATTGGTGCTGACCCCTGACGCGATGCTGATGCGGATGTCGGACATGGGCGGGTTTCAGATGACCGGCTGGCGCGGGCTGCTGATGGGGGGCGTCATGCTGTCGTTCTGGGCTGTGCTGTCGCGCGACCGTGCCGGTGATCTGGCCAGCCTGCGCAGCGGTTCGGGCCTGTTGATCGTGGGCTGTCAGGTGCTCAATTCGCTGCTCTTTTGCCTTGGGATCGCCAATGCGCCTGCGGCAATGGTTCTGATCGGTGTGGCCGCTGTGCCCGTCTGCGCCGCGCTGATGGCGCGACTGGTGACCGGCGAACGCGCAAGCATGGCCACCTGGGCCGCGATTGGCGCTGTGCTGACAGGTATTGCCGTCGGTGTTCTGGGCGAGGGCGCAGGCACGCTGACGCTTGACTGGCGGGCGCTGACCGGCTCTGCGCTTGGGCTTGGTGTGGCGATGGTTCTGGCGCTCAATTTCGTGGTGCTGCGCGCACAGCCGCACTTGCCCATCCTGCTGGTGATCGGCCTTGGCGCGCTGATTGCGGGTGGGCTTGGCTGGGCCGCGACCGGGCCTGAGCAGATGTTTGACGGCAAGCTTAGCTACATGGCGCTGACAGGTGCGGTTGTGCTGCCGGTGTCGTTCTTCTCGCTCTCGCTGGCGTCGCGCTATGCGCCGGCGGCCACGGTCAGCCTGATCATGCTGCTGGAAACGGTGCTGGGGCCATTCTGGGTCTGGCTGGGGGTGGGCGAACGGCCCACGCCCACAATGATTCTGGGCGGGTCGATTGTCGTGGTCAGCCTTGCTGTCTATCTGCGCCATCAGATGCGGCGCAAACCCGCCCCCGTTACCCCCTGAGGTGGCCATCTGCGACAGGAACTGTCGCGAACTGGCAGTTTTGGCCACCCGCGCGGTGCTTGCATGAAGGCAAGACAGCGGGGAGGCGCGGGAATGACCGAAACACTCAGTCGCAAAAAGCGCAGCGGCGGCCGGGCGCGCAATGCCCTGCGCCGTGGCATTTCCGTCATTGACCAGATGCCGTGGAACCCGCCGGTCGTCATTGACCGCCCCATAGAGCCACTGACCCAAGAGGGTGTCGCGGCCATCCATGACGGGGCCATGCGCATCCTCGAAGAGATCGGGGTAAAGTTTCTGAACCCCGAGGCGCTGGCAATCCTGCGCGCCTCGCGGGGCTGCACGATCGAGGGTGAGAATGTCCGCATGGACCGGGCCTTTGTGATGGAGATGGTGGGCAAGGCGCCGTCGTCTTTTACCGTCACCCCGCGCAACCCGGACCGCGCTATCACCATCGGCGAGGGGCATATCAATTTCGGCAACGTCTCGTCGCCGCCAAGCTACTGGGACATGAATCTGGGCCGCAAGGTCACTGGCACCCAAGAGATGTGCGCCAACCTGCTCAAGCTTACGCAGTATTTCAACTGCATCCATTTCATCGGCGGCTATCCGGTAGAGCCGCAGGACATCCACGCCAGCGTGCGCCATCTCGACGTGCTCTATGACAAGCTGACGCTGACCGACAAGGTCTGTCATGCCTATTGCCTTGGACAGGAACGGGTCGAGGACGGCATGGAAATGGTGCGCATCGCCGCCGGTCTCAGCCACGAAGAGTTCGAGAGCAGCCCGCATATGTTCTCAAACATCAACTCCACCTCGCCGCTCAAGCATGATCACCCGATGCTGGATGGCTGGATGCGGCTGGCGCGGCGCAATCAGGGGCTGGTGGTCACGCCCTTTACGCTGGCGGGCGCGATGGCACCGGTGACGATGGCAGGGGCCGTGACCCAAAGCCTTGCAGAGGCGCTCTGTGCAGTGGTGCTGGCACAGGTGATCCGGCCCGGCGTCGGCGTGGCCTTGGGCACCTTCACCTCGAATGTCGACATGAAATCGGGCGCGCCCGCCTTTGGCACGCCGGAATATATGCGCGCGACCCAGATGACCGGGCAGATGGCGCGGTTCTATGGCTTGCCGATGCGCGCAAGCGGCGTTTGTGGCGCTAACGTGCCCGACGGGCAGGCGGTGTGGGAGACATCGAACAGCCTGTGGTCGGCGGTGCAGGCGGGGGCCAACATGGTCTATCACGCGGCTGGCTGGCTGGAGGGTGGGCTGATCGCCAGCCCCGAAAAGCTCATCATGGATTGTGAAATTCTTCAGCATATTCAGCGCTACATGGACCCGGTGATCTGCAAGACCGGCCCCGAGGAAATCGCGCTTGATGCCATCCGTGAGGTGGGCAATCAGGGGCACTTCTTTGGCATACAGCACACGCAGGATCGCTATGCTGATGCGTTTTATCAGCCTTACCTGAGTGATTGGCGCAACTACGAGGCGTGGGAAAACGCCGGTGGCATCTGGACGCCCGCGCGTGCGCATCAGGTCTTTCGCGACATCCTCGCAGGGTTCGAGCCGCCTCCGATGGACGAAGCTATTCGCGACGAGCTTTCCGAGTTTGTCGCACGTCGCAAGCAAGAGGGCGGCGCGCCCACCGATTATTGATACGACAGGCCCCAAAGAAATGATCACGCGTTGACCATGCGTTAAGTTTCCTGTGACAGGGTCCGGCCTCGGGACGAACGGAGGCAGGGCATGCACGGCTTGATCAATCGCGCGATCGAAATGTTCGTGCGCGACACCTATGGGCGCAAGGCGTGGATCGCCTTGGCGGTGCGTTGTGATCTCGCTTCGGCCGAGTTTGAGGCGATGCTGACCTATGATGATGAGATAACGCTGGCGCTGTTGGCCGCGCTGGCAGAGCAACAAGGCAGGCCGACAGAGACGCTGTTGGAGGATGTCGGCACCTATCTGGTCTCACATCCCAGTGCCGAACGGGTGCGGCGTCTCTTGCGGTTCTCGGGCGAGGATTTCACCGAATTCCTGCGCTCGCTTGACGATCTGCCGGCGCGCGCCCGTCTGGCGGTGCCCGATCTCATTCTGCCACGGCTGGAACTCCGCGAACACCATCCTCAGCATTTCTCGCTCAAGGTGTATCACGGTCCTGATCTGCCGCCGGTCTTTGGGCATGTGCTGGTCGGTCTCTTGCGCGCGATGGCCGATGACTATGGCGCTCTGGTGCTGCTGGATCACAAGGGCGGCAGTGGCGGGACCGAGGTGATTTGCGTCAATCTCTTGCAGGCCGCCTTTGCCAAGGGGCGCAGCTTTGCGCTGGGGCAGGTGCCGCCATGACAGCGCCCGCGGGGGATACCCTTTGTGCGATGCTCGATAAGCTTTGCCCGATGCACGCCATGCTCGAACCGACAGGCCATATACGCCATATCGGGCCGACACTGGCCAAGGTTCTGGGGGCGGACGCCACCGAGGGACGCCGATTTTTCGAGGTCTTCGAGATGTTGCGCCCTGCGATCCCGTGTACGATGGCGGGGCTGCGCGCGGCTGTGGGTCAACGGCTGCATCTTCGGCTGCGCAGCGGCGCGCGCAGCGAGATGAAAGGCGTGCTTGTCGCGCTTCCCGGTGAGCCGGAGGGCGCGCTTGTTATCAACCTGTCCTTTGGACTGTCGGTCGTGGCCGCTGTCAGCCAGTTTGACCTCACAAATGCGGATTTCGCGGCCACCGACCTGACCGTGGAAATGCTCTACCTCGTAGAGGCGAAATCAGCCGCGATGGAGGCCTCGCGCAAGCTGAACCTGCGGCTTCAGGGGGCCAAGATCGCCGCTGAGGAGCAGGCCTATACCGACACGTTGACAGGGCTTCACAATCGTCGCGCGCTGGAACCTGTCCTGACCCGGCTGATCGAGGCGGGTGAGGATTTCGCGCTGATGCAGCTCGATCTGGATCACTTCAAGGCGGTGAATGACACGCTGGGCCATGCCGCTGGCGATCATGTGCTCGAGGTCGTGGCGCGTATCCTGCGCGAGGAAACCCGGCAGGGCGATACGATCATCCGCGCGGGTGGCGATGAATTCATCTTGATCTTTGCACCATTGATACACGGCGAAAATTTGCGCGATATCTGTGCCCGCCTGATCGCGCGGCTGGAAGAGCCCGTGCCGTTTCGTGGCGATGTCTGCCGGATTTCTGCCAGCCTTGGCAGTACGCTGAGCCGCGACTACACCAACCCCTCGATCGAGCGAATGATTGAGAATGCGGATTGTGCTCTTTATGCCGCCAAGGCGGCTGGCCGGGGGCGCCATGTGTCGTTCGAGCCTGCGCTGCGCACGGTCAAAGCCATGTGACCTGTCCACGATGCCGGGCCCCGACACCGGCGGCGGGACTTGTGTGGGTGGCGCGTGGCGTCTATCGCTAAGCCAGCGCATAGCAGGGCTGAATGGTAAAGAGGTAGCGGCATGACACGGGTTTTCATCACCGGCTCGGCGGGGTTTATCGGCTATCACCTTGCAAAGCTTTTGCTGGAAGAGGGCATGGTCGTGCATGGCTATGACGGTATGACCGATTACTATGAGGTCAGCCTCAAGCAGCGCCGCCACGCCATGCTAAGCCAATCGCCGAATTTTACCGCCACCGAGGCGATGCTGGAGGATGACGCAGCCCTGAACGCGGCTGTGGATGCCTGTGCGCCGGACATCATCGTGCATCTCGCGGCCCAAGCGGGCGTGCGCTACAGCCTTGAAAATCCGCGGGCCTATATCGACGCCAATGTGGTGGGCAGTTTCAACGTGATGGAAGCGGCGCGCCGTCATGCCGTGCGTCACCTGTTGATGGCCTCGACCAGTTCGGCCTACGGCGCCGAAACGGCCATGCCCTATGTCGAGACGCAGAAGGCCGACACCCAGATGACGATCTACGCCGCAACCAAGAAGGCGACGGAATCGATGGGTCATGCCTATGCCCATCTGTGGGATCTGCCGACGACGATGTTCCGCTTTTTCACGGTTTACGGCCCGTGGGGGCGTCCTGATATGGCGTTGTTCAAGTTTGTCGACGCCATTCTCGATGGGCGGCCCATCGACGTTTACAATCACGGTGAGATGTATCGCGATTTCACCTATGTCACCGACCTTGTCCGTGCCATTCGCCTGCTGATGGACGCCGCACCCGAGCGGCCTGACAGCCCGCAGGACATTCAAGAGGGAGACAGCCTGTCCGCGGTGGCACCTTACCGGATCGTGAATATCGGCAATTCGCAGACCGTCCGCCTGACAGAGTTCGTCGATGCCATCGAAGACGTGCTGGGCGTAAAGGCGACCCGCAACCTGATGGAGATACAAAAAGGCGACGTGCCCGCCACATGGGCGGATGCGCAGCTGTTGCAAAGCCTGACCGGATATCGCCCCCAGACCGATGTACGCGCAGGCATCGCGGAATTCGTCACATGGTTCCGCGACTATTACGGCAAATAACCCGGCCTTAGCCGGGGCGCTTCATCGTGAAGACATCGCGCACGACGGTGTAATCCTGATAGCCCATGCGCGACAGCGGCTGATAGGTGGTCACGTCGAACATCCCGTCCTTCATGCAGTCGTCGCGCATATAGACGCCCGTCACCTCGCCGAAGACGGCGAAATTGGCCTCTCCGGGCAGGCGCACGATCTGCGTCAGCTTGCATTCCAGCGCTGCGGGCGCACCCGCCACGCGCGAGCAGGCAATCGTCTCGCATTCTGTCCGCTCAAGCTCGGCAAGGGCGAATTCGTCGGTGCCTTTGTCCCACGGCCCGGAGGAGGCGTTCATCGCCTCGCGCATGGCGTATTCCACGATGTTGACGCAAAAGACGCCGGTATCGCGGATATTGGCGACGCTGTCTTTGGTGTCGCCCCGGTCAGGCTTGGCCGAGGTGGACGAGAACATGACCTGCGGCGGCACATAGGCGACCGCGTTGAAAAACGAATAGGGGGCGAGATTTTCGGACCCGTCGGTGCCGCGCGTGGAGATCCAGCCGATGGGCCGGGGTGACACGATGGCGTTGAACGGATTGTGCGGCAGACCGTGGCCGTCTTCGGGGCGATAGAACATTGCGGGTCCCTGCTTTCATCTGGTGTTTGTGCAAGCCCTAGCCG
Organism: Roseovarius sp.; assembly: GCA_965656855.1. GTDB lineage: Bacteria > Pseudomonadota > Alphaproteobacteria > Rhodobacterales > Rhodobacteraceae > Roseovarius. Next base: position 10,226 of record CBFHML010000040.1, on the reverse strand, counting down.
CATGCTAGGCGACGATCCAGCCGGAATCTGGCTCCGGCGCCGACAGAGACGTAAACCGTGATCGAACTACGCCAAGAAAACAGCGACGACTGGTGGGAGGTCGAAGCGCTCTACGACCTGTGTTTCGCACCGGGCCGTGAGGCGCTGTCATCTTATCGATTGCGCGATGATGTCGATCCGGTGCCGGGCCTGTGCCTTGTGGCGCGCGACGGGGACGGGATACTGGCCGGGGCGATCCGGGTGTGGCCTGTGCGCGCGGGGGGGCATCCTGCCTTGCTGGTTGGCCCGGTTGCGGTGCATCCGACGCGTCAGGGTGAGGGGCTGGGCGCCTATCTTATCCGCGAGGCGGTCACGCAGGCTGGGGCGCAGGGCTGGCAGCGGGCGCTGCTGGTGGGCGATGCGCCCTATTACGGGCGCTTTGGGTTTGAACGGCTGGATGCGGTGAAAATGCCGCCGCCGACCAATCCTGACCGGGTGCTTGGCCTGGCGTTGGTGCCAAAGGCGTGGGACGGTATCGCGGGCCTTGTGGAACGTAGCGCTTGAAATCCGCCCCGCGCCCGCCGATCTTAGATCAATGACAGACACGCCCGCATCAGAATTGCTGCCTGCCCCGATCCCCGCCCAAGACGCGCAGGAGCGGCTGCAAGAGCTGGCAGAGCGCCATCGCCGCGCGGGCAATCTGGGTATTCAGATCCTCAACATGGTGGGCGAACAGGCCGAGTCGTTGCTGGACCGTTTGCCGAAAGGCACCCGTGACCGGCTCGGAGAGGCGACCGAACGCGCCTTGCAAAGCGCCATGCAGGCCGCGCACCGCTCACGCGACGTGTTCACCGAAACCCCCGGCTGGTGGAGCCGCGCACTCAGCACCGCGATGGGGGGCATGGGGGGCATGGGTGGCCTGCCCACGGCGCTGGCGGAATTGCCGATCACCACGACGGTGCTGTTGCGCACGATTCAGGATGTCGCGGTCGAGCATGGGTTCGATCCCGCCGAGCCGGGTGTGCAATATGACTGCATTCAGGTTTTTGCCGCCGCCGGGCCGCTGGATCATGATGATGGATCGGATCTTGCCTTTTTGACGACGCGTGTCGCGGTCACGGGCACGGCGGTGCAGGCGCTGATCGCCCGCGTGGCGCCACGTCTGGGGGCGGTACTCAGCCAAAAGCTGGCGGCACAGACCGTGCCGGTTTTGGGGGCTGCGGCGGGGGCGGCCACGAATTACATCTACACCAGTTATTATCAGCAGATGGCGCATATCCATTTCGGTCTGCGCAGACTGGCGATAGAGGCCGACCGCGACCATGCCGAGCTGATCGAAGACTTTCGCGTGCTGGTCGAGACGACGCCCGTCAAACGCGGTTAAAGTTTTCCCTTGAGATACTCTACAACCCTAGGTCGCACCGATTGGTGCCCGTCGGTGCGGGCTGTGTGGATGACCTCGCGCAGCTCGCGCAGGTCGGTGCGACGCAGCACCGATTTTACCGGCCCGACAGAGGCGGGTCGCATCGACAAAATCCGCAGCCCGATCGCCGCAAGGCACGCGGCCTCTATCGGGCGACCCGCATCCTCGCCACAGAAACTAAGCGACGTGTCATGGGCCTCACAGCGCGCGACGATATGTTTAAGGAAGGTCAGAAAGCTGACATTCAGCGTGTCATAGCGGCGTCGCACCAGTTCATTCTCGCGGTCGGCGGCGAAAAAGAACTGCTTGAGGTCATTGCCCCCGATCGAGAGGAAATCGACCTCTTCGTAAAAACTATCCGGCGCATAGGCCAGGGACGGGGTCTCAAGCATCGCCCCCACCTCCAGCGAGTCTGGTAGGGGGTGGCCGAGGATGCGCTCGCGCTCCATCGCCTTGTCCATCTCGGCGCGGGCATGGGTGTATTCCTCACGCTGTGCGACGAAGGGGAACATGACCGACAGGGGCCGACCTTTTGCGGCCCGGATCAGCGCCTGTAGCTGCATCCGCATCACACCGGGTTTGTCCAGTGCCACACGCACCGCGCGCCAGCCAAGCGCCGGGTTCGGCTCATCGACCGCCTTCATATAGGGCAGCACCTTGTCCGAGCCGATATCGAGCGTGCGAAAACAGACGCGGCGGCCTTGGGCCGCATCCATCACCCGCGAATAAAGTTCTGACAGCTCGGCGCGCTTGGGCATATGGGCGCGCACGAGGAACTGAAGCTCGGTGCGGAAAAGCCCGACACCCTCGGCACCAGAGCCTTCGAGGCTGGGCAGATCGGCCATCAGCCCTGCATTCATATGCAATGAGATATGCGTGCCACATAGCGTTTCGGCAGGCTTGTCCCGGATCGAGGCGTAGCGCTCTTGGGCTTGGGCCTGCATTGCCATCTTGTCACGAAAGGCGGTGACGACCGTGTCATCCGGGCGCAGATGCGCCATGCCCTGATCGCCATCCACAAGGATGAGATCGCCGTTCAGCGCCTCTGTGGTGATGCGTTTTGCATGGATCACAAGGGGTATCGCCAATGCGCGCGCCACAATCGCCGCGTGAGATCCGACAGAGCCCTCTTCGAGCACGACGCCCTTTAGCTTGCGTCCGTAATCCAGCAACTCGGCGGGGCCGATATTGCGGGCAATCAGGATCGGGTCCTCGGGCATTTCAGCGCCGGTTTCCGCGCCTTGCCCGGTCAGAATGCGCAGCAGGCGGTTGCTCAGATCATCCAGATCATGCAGCCGTTCGCGCAAATACGGGTCGGTGACCTGCCCCATGCGGGCGCGGGCGGTTGATTGCTCTTTTTCCACCGCAGCTTCGGCTGACAGGCCGCGGGCGATGTCCTCTTCCATGCGGCGCATCCAGCCCTTGGAATTGGCGAACATGCGGTAGGCTTCGAGCACCTTGAGTTGTTCGTTGTCGCCGCTGGCGGCGGTGGACAGCATCCGGTCCACGCCGACGCGCAGCGTGTCGACCGCCTCGTGCAGGCGCTCCAGCTCGCGGGCGGGATCATCGGCGATGGGGTTGGTAACCACGACGCGCGGTTCGTGCAGCCAGACATGACCGCGCGAGGCGCCCTCTTGGGCCGTGGCACCCCGGAAGACGACAGGCTGCTGGTGGCGGGCCTTCATCGCGGCACCTTCGCCGACAAAGGCACCAAGTTCCGCCATCTCGGCGATCACCATGGCGACCACCTCGACGGCGTAAATCTCTTCGTCGGAATAGCGGCGGGATTCTTTGGACTGGACCACCAGCACACCCAGCGTCTCACCAAGCCGCTGGATCGGCACGCCCATGAAAGAGGAATATGCCTCTTCGCCGGTTTCCGGCATGTAGCGAAACCCGCGTGTGCCCGGCGCGTCATCGGTGTTCATCACCTCGCCAGTGCGCGCGACACGGCCCACAAGACCCTCGCCCAGACGCAGCCGGGTCTCGTGCACCGATTCCGGTTTCAGACCTTCGGTGGCACAAAGCTCCAGCGTGTCTTCGTCGCGGAACAGATAGATAGAGCACACCTCGGTGCGCATTTCCTCGGCGATCAGCAATGTGATCCGGTCAAGCCGTTGCTGACCGGCGGCATCCTCGGCCATCACGCCACGCAGGCGCCCCAGCATCTGCCGGCTGTCGGTCTCGAAATACTGCGCCATTGCCTGTCCCGTTTGCGGGCCCGGTTTGGTCCGGCCCGTTACCACTCCTGTCAGAGATCAGGCCACCTTGTCCAATTCAAAGGCGTCATGCAGGGCCTGAACCGCCAATTCCATGTATTTGCGGTCGATGAGGACTGAAATCTTGATCTCTGAGGTCGAGATCACCTTGATGTTGATGCCCTCGTCCCGCAGCGTCTGGAACATCGTGGTTGCGACGCCCGACTGGCTGCGCATCCCGATCCCCACAGCAGAGATCTTGGCGACGTTGGTATCAGCGACCAGATCATGAAAGTTGAGCTCGTCGCGGTCTTTGGCCTCTAACAGGGCCTTTTGTGCGCGCGTCACCTGATTGGTGGGGCACGAAAAGGTCATGTCGGTGCGCCCCTCCTCAGAGATGTTCTGCACGATCATGTCCACGTTCACCCCCGCATCCGACAGCGGCGCAAAGATCGCGGCGGCGATGCCGGGCCGGTCTGCGACCGAGATAAGCGTCATTTTCGCCTCGTCGCGGGAATAGGCGATGCCGTTGACCACGTTTGATTCCATGATTTCCTCCTCGGAGCAGACAAGCGTGCCTGCGTCATCCGATTGTTCCTCGAAACTCGACAGCACCCGCAGGCGCACATTATACCGCATCGCCAGCTCGACAGAGCGGGTCTGCAAGACCTTTGCCCCAAGGCTTGCCAGTTCCAGCATCTCCTCAAAAGCGATCTTGTCAAGCTTGCGCGCCTTGTCGGTGATTCTTGGATCGGTTGTATAAACCCCATCCACATCGGTGTAGATGTCGCAGCGTTCGGCGCCGAATGCAGCGGCAAATGCAACGGCGGTCGTGTCCGATCCGCCCCGGCCCAGCGTGGTGATCCGGCCCTCGGGGCTGATGCCCTGGAACCCCGCGACCACGGCCACGCGCATGCCCTCGCCGAACTTGGTGTTGATGTTGTCTGTGGGAATTTCCTCGATCCGGGCAGAGGAATGCGCCGAGGTTGTGATCAGCGGCACCTGCCAGCCCTGCCAGCTGCGGGCGGGCACGTCCATTTCCTGCAAGGTCAGCGCCATCAGCCCGGCGGTCACGGCCTCGCCAGAGCTGACGACCGCATCGTATTCACGCGCGTCATAAAGCGGAGATATCTCTTCTACCCAGCCGACAAGCTCGTTGGTGCGCCCAGCCATCGCCGAGACGATGACGATCACGTCATAGCCTTTGGCCACCTCAACGCCCACGCGTTTGGCGGCGCGGCGAATGCGGTCGATATTTGCGACGGACGTGCCGCCGAATTTCATTACAAGAAGGGGCATGTCCCTATGTCCCTGAGGTCAAATCGCACGCGGTTTACGCGGCGGCGGGTGCAAGGGCAAGCGAAAGAAGCGTGCGCGGCTCAATAGGCGTGTTCTTGGCCGTCCCATGTCAGGAAACAGCCCGTTGTATCTAGGCTTAGCGCGTCGAACCGGGCTTGCAGACCCGTGGCCGCCTGCTCGACGGATATCTCGGCGTTTTCGCCGCCCATGTCGGTACGGACCCAGCCGGGATGATAAATGCCGACCGCGATGCCCAGATCCTTGAGGTCAGTGGACATGTTGCGCCCTAGGTTCAGCGCAGCAGCCTTTGAGGCGCGGTAGATATAGCTGCCCCCGGGGGCGCGCGTATGGCTTGCCATCTGGCTGGAGATCACGGCGATCTTGGCCGCCTGTGCGGCCTGCAGGTTGGGCAAGAGCGCCTGCACCGTCAGAAAGACGCCGGTGACGTTCACCGCAAAGCTGTCGGCCCACATGTCAGGCGGGTAGCCATCGGCAAGGTTCTGCCCCTTGTCCAGATAGACGCCCGCATTGCAGATCAGCAGGTCAACGGGCTTGCCATCCAGCTGGCTCGCGAAGGTGGCGATGCTGTCGGGCTTGGTCACATCCAGACAGGCAAGCTCGCCACCTGTCCGCGAGGTGCCGGTGACCTGCGCGCCGCGCTGTGCATACATGCTGGCCAGTTCTGCGCCGATACCGCGATTCGCGCCGGTGATGACAACACGCATCTCGATATCCTTTTCCTGCGCATCCTGCCTTGAACCATCGCGCAGCACTGCGCCCGCGACAAGGGGTCAGTTCGATTTGCGGCTCGGGACAAAGGGCAGGGGGGCGACGGGCACCCCGTCTTCGGCCAGCTTGCGGGCCTCTTCGGGCTTGGCCTCGCCATAGATCGGGCGATGCGGGGCCAGACCGTCATGCATGTCGCGGGCCTGCGCCACAAAATTTCCACCAACATATTCTGAGGTCGATTCGACGTGTTTCTTGAATTCTTTCAGCGCCTTGGCGATCTCGGATGGGGGCGGTGAGGGGGGCGTGTCTGTCGTTTGGGCCGGTGCCGTTTCCGCGGCTGGCGCGGCGTCAGTCTCGCGGCTTGCCTGCACGCGCGGGGCCATCAGCGCCTTGTCAATGTCATGGGATCCGCAGATCGTGCAGGACAGCAGCCCACCCGCGCTCAGCCTGTCGAACGCGTCCGCCGACTGAAACCAGCTTTCAAACCGGTGGTCCTGGTCGCATTTGAGGGAAAACTTGATCACCTTTCGTCTCTCCGACATGTGGGGGCCGGATATCGGCTTGCCCGCGCGCAATTGCAAGAGGCGGTCAGCGATTTAACCTTGCAGGCGCTTGGCTTCGAACCGGCGGATCATGTGAGCCAGCTCTGGCTCCTTGATCTTGTCCGCGGCCTTTTTAAGGCTCATCCACTTGCGTTTGCGCTGCGCACATTCCGGAAAACGATCCACCAGCATCGTGACTTTGACGGGATAAACCATGACCGCGCAGGGCAGGGTATCGGTGCAAGGCAGACGTTTCTCGTAAGAGAAAAGCCCAAGACAGGGGCCATTTATCTTGCCCTTCACGCCAGCCTCTTCCCACGCCTCTTGAAGCGCGCTTTCGCCGGGGGTCTTGCCCTGCATCGGCCATCCTTTGGGGATCACCCAACGTTTGGTGCGACGCGACGTGATGAGCAGGACCTGAGTCTTGTTTTTGACCACGCGATAGCACAGCGCCCCGAACTGGGTCCGCATGTCGCGTTTCCCTTCGAATTCAATCGCAAGCGGCAGCTGCTCTTTGCCCAGATGTTTCAAATTCATGGCCCCGGCCCGATCCGCGTTTTCGACGCGCTTGGTCCATATGTATGACGCCCTTGTGCCATTTGGCCAGTGAAATAAGAAAAAACCGTAACAAACCACCCAAATCTGTCTGTTTCAGAGGCATGTGGTGTGCTGCCTTGCACGCTATGCGTCTTGGCGGGTTTTTCGTCTTTGACGTGGCCCAGAGGTCTTGTGTATTGCCCGGATTGACAAGTCCGACAAAAAAAGTCAGAAATAGACTCACACGTACCAGCCAGCCGCATGGCCAGCCAAGAATGGACATATCCAAAGGAGTAAGACCGATGCGGTTCCTACCTGAGATGCCAAACGCCGGTGGCCCAGAGACCCCCCGCCTGCACCATGCCTTTGTCCGGGACGAGCTTTTCTGCCGCGCGCTATGCGGTGGGCTAGATGTCGATGTCGTCCTCGAACGCCTGTTCGACGGGCTGTCGGAGCGCCGGACATGATACGCGCCCAGACCAAAGAGATGCCCGAGCTGATACCCGAAACCGGACCGGTGGATGCCCGCGCCCTGACGGATGGCGGCAACACCGCGCAGATCACCCTTGACGACAAGGTCTACACCTTGCGGATCACGCGGGCGGGCAAGCTTATCCTGACCAAATAGGCACCCGGCGCAGCAAACCCTGCAGGATTTGTCGCAGCGTTTTTGTCGGGTTAGGCTGGTATCTTCTTCGCGTCTGTGGCAGCGAGTGGCTTTGACCGCCATCATCCGCCGGAGGCGCGCCTGCCATGTCTGAAAAGCTGTTGCACCGTCTGGCCTGGGTGTTTGTCCTGGTCTGCGTCGCGCCTATCTTGGCGGCCGCGTTGGCGGCGTTTGCCGGTGATTTGCGGACATGGCGTGACGTGCTCTCTTCGGTGTTGCCGCGCTACACATGGACTACGCTGATCCTTGTCTTGGTGGTGGGCAGTTCCACCGCCGTGATCGGCTCTGTCACCGCGTGGTTGGTGACGGTGTACCGCTTTCCCGGGCACCGCTGGCTGGAGATTGCGCTGGCGCTGCCGCTGGCCTTTCCGGCCTATGTGCTGGCCTATGCCTATACCTATCTGCTCGATCATCCCGGCCCGGTGCAGACCCTGCTGAGGGATGTGACGGGCTGGGGGCCACGCGACTACTGGTTTCCCGAGATCCGTAGCCTCGGGGGGGCGGCGCTCATGCTCACCATCGTGCTTTATCCATATGTCTACCTGCTGGCGCGGGCCTCTTTTCGGCAGCAATCGTCGAATGCGTTTCTGGTGGCACGCACCTTGGGGCGCACGCCGATGCAGGCGTTCTGGCGGGTTGCCCTGCCTATGGCGCGACCGGCCATCGCGGGCGGTGCGCTGCTGGCGGTGATGGAGACGATCGCGGATTACGGCACGGTCGCCTTTTTCAACGTGCAGACCTTTGCCACCGGCATCTATCAGGCGTGGTTTTCGCTGGGGGATCGCGCGGCGGCGGCCCAATTGTCGCTGTGCTTGCTGTTTTTTGCCCTTTTGGTGGCGGGGCTGGAGCGTGCGCAGCGCGGCCGTGCGCGCACCGATGGGCGCGGGGCGCGATTCGAGACGATGGAAAAACCCCGGCTGACCGGCGCGCAGGGCGCTTTGGCCATGGGCTTTTGCCTTGTGCCGGTGCTGCTTGGCTTTGTGATTCCTGTGCTGATGCTGGGGTCGATGGCGCTGGGATCCGGTCAGGATCTCTTTTCGACGCGCTATCTGGCGCTTATGCAGAATTCTGTGTTTCTCGGATCGGTGGCGGCGGTGCTGACCGTGGCGGGGGCGATCCTCATCGGGTTTCGGGCGCGCACCCGGCCTGCGCGCAGTTCCAAGGTGATGGTGATTGGTGCGGGGCTTGGCTATGCGGTGCCCGGCGGGGTCATCGCGGTGGGGCTGATGGTACCGCTGGCGGCGCTCGACAACCTGATCGACCGGGTGATGGAGACCAATTTCGGCATTGATACCGGCCTGCTGATCACCGGGTCCATATGGCTGATGGTGGTCGCCTATATGGCGCGATTCATGGCCGCCGCTCTTAACGCCTATGACAGTGGCATGGCCACGGTGCCGGGCCATTTCGATGCGATCGGGCGTTCTCTGGGGCAGCCGGGACCGCGTCTTTTGTGGCGTGTGCATCTGCCGGTCGCGCGCAGTTCGGTGCTGACCGCGCTGCTGATCGTCTTTGTCGACGTGATGAAGGAATTGCCCGCGACGCTGATCCTGCATCCTTTCAACTTTCAGACGCTGGCGGTGCATGCACATCGCCTTGCCTCGGATGAGCGGCTGACCGAGGCGGCTGTGCCCTCGCTTGTGCTGGTGGCGTTCGGCTTGTTGCCGGTGATGATCCTGTGCCGTTCCATCGGACGCGAGGACCCGGGACGCCGCGCCGCGCGCATGGGGGTTGCGGTCAAGTCGGGGTGAGCGCGTCCGATGTCTTGCAAGACATCGGATTGGAAAATTGAAATTTTCCATAAAGATGCGGGCGCATAGCGCATGCCCGTGAGTGGATTGAGGGGCTCTGCCCCTCACGTTGAAATTCCCTTGGAATTCCAACGCTCACCCCGAGGTATTTTCGGCCAGATGAAGCGGCGTCAGAGGCCCAGCTTGCGCGCGACGATCTCGTTGACGGCCTTGGGATTGGCGGTGCCGCCCGTGGCCTTCATGACCTGCCCTACGAACCAGCCCGCGAGCTTTGGGTTGGAGAGTGCCTTTTGCACCTGCGCGGGATTGTCCGCGATGATCTGGTCCAGGGCCGCCTCGATGGCGCCGGTATCGGTGACCTGTTTGAGGCCGCGGGAGTCCACGATCTTGTCGGGGAGTTCGCCGGTCTCGATATGGATTTCCAGCACGTCCTTGGCTGTCTTGGTAGAGATCTCATCCTTGGCGACCATGGCCATGATGGCGGCGTTGACCGCTGGGGCGGCGATCTCACGCGCGCTCAGCTCGGCCTTGTTGGCGCGGCCAAGCACCTCGTTGATGATCCAGTTCGCGGTCTTCTTGCCGTCGCCCTGACCCACGGAGTCCTCGAAATACTGTGCCAGATCCTGATCGGCGGTCAGCACGCTGGCATCGTATTCGGTCACGCCGTAGTCGCGAATGAAGCGCGCCTTTTTCTCGTCGGGCAGTTCGGGCAGCGAGGCCTTTATCGCGTCGACCCAGTCTTGTTCGATCTCCAGCGGGAGAAGATCGGGATCCGGGAAGTAGCGGTAGTCATGCGCCTCTTCCTTGGAGCGCATCGAGCGGGTCTCGCCCTTGTCTGGATCGTAAAGCCGGGTTTCCTGCACAATGTCGCCGCCCGCTTCGAGAATGCCGATCTGGCGGCGGGCCTCATAGTCGATCGCGGCCTGAATAAAGCGCATCGAGTTCATGTTCTTGATCTCACAGCGGGTGCCGAGATGCCCGAAATCCTGTGTTTCGCGATATTTCTCATATTGCCCCGGACGACAGACCGACACGTTCACATCCGCCCGCAGGTTGCCGTTTTGCATGTTGCCGTCACAGGTGCCCAGGTAGCGCAGGATC
>CBFHML010000039.1:0-44158 GCA_965656855.1 Roseovarius sp. | reverse complement strand
GTGAATATCGGCCAGTCGGTCGAGCACCACATCACGATCCGCCACCAGCCGCCGTGCCCGATGAAGCGCGGCAGGCAAATCAGGTAGTGCGGCATCAAGATTGCAAGGCGCGCCGACCACCAGCGCAAGCGTGCCGTCACGGTCCAACACCGGCAAAATCACATGCTTTACCAAAAGCTGCGGCGCACAGGGCACGGCCACGGGTTCCAGCTTGGCTACATCCGCTCTGGACAGGGGCCGCGACCGATATAACCGCGCCTGCGCCGCCAGAATATCGTCCGGGGTCATCAGGTTTTCGGCCAGCAGGATCCGGTCTATCGACGTGTCGCAATGTGCCTGCACAATGCGCGCATGGGCCAATGCATCCGGGTCCAGCCCGCCGCGCAAACCCAGATCGTTTTCAAGCGCGTTGCGCCCGGCCCGCTCAAAGGCCAAGGACGGCCCGGCCTGCCGTAATTCAGAGATCCCCATGATCCGTTTCCCCGCATCAGACGATACGAGTTTGGAACCTGAGTCTTAAGATGCCGTTAATCAGAAGTTAACACGCCGACCGCTGGCCACCCGTCGCGCCGGATCAGCGATTCATCGACGCGGCGAAGCGCTCAAACAGATAAAAACTGTCTTGCGGTCCGGGGCTGGCCTCGGGGTGATGCTGCACCGAAAACACCGGCTTGTCGGCGATCCGGATCCCGCAATTCGAGCCATCGAACAGCGACACATGCGTTTGAAGCACACCCTCGGGCAGGGTCTGACTATCGACAGCGAACCCGTGGTTCATCGAGGTGATCTCGACCTTGCCTGTTTCCAGATCCTTGACGGGATGGTTGGCGCCGTGATGACCGTGGTTCATCTTGACCGTCTTGGCCCCCAGCGCCAGTGCAAGCATCTGGTGACCAAGGCAGATCCCAAAGACCGGCAGGTTCTTTTCCAGCACGCCGCGGATCATCGGCACCGCATATTCACCCGTCGCCGCCGGGTCACCCGGACCGTTGGACAGGAACACGCCATCGGGGTTCTGAGCCAGCACATCCTCGGCGGTGGCGCTTGCGGGCATGACCGTCACTTCGCAGCCAGCACTGGCCAGACAGCGCAGGATGTTGCGCTTGGCGCCATAATCAATGGCAACGACCTTGTGACGGGCCTCTGTCTGGCGGGTATAGCCTTCGGGCCACGCCCAGCGCATCTCATCCCAACGATAGGATTGTGCACAAGTTACCTGCTTGGCGAGGTCCATACCCTCCAGCCCGGCAAACCCGCGCGCGGTCGCAATCAGTTTTTCCACATCGAATTTGCCCTCGGGATCATGGCTGAGCGCGACATGCGGCGCGCCCTGCTGACGGATCGCACGGGTCAGGCGGCGTGTGTCCAAACCGCCAATCGCCACGCGGCCCCGCCGCGCCAGCCAAGCGCCCAGCGTTTCCGTCGCGCGCCAGTTCGACGGCTCTGTCGGGTCCCATTTGACCACCATGCCATCGGCGACCGGATCGGCGGTTTCGTCATCCTCGGGATTGACGCCGACATTGCCGATATGCGGAAAGGTAAAGGTAACGATCTGGCCCGCATAACTGGGGTCAGTCATAATTTCCTGATACCCGCTCATCGAGGTGTTGAAACACAGCTCTGCGGCGACAGTCCCCGTTGCGCCGAACCCGCGCCCGTAAAAGATGGAGCCGTCCGCAAGAGCGAGACAGGCAGTCGGGTGTTGGGCGGGGGCAGAAGACATCGCGGGGCAACTCCGGGATCAGATGGCAGTGAGGCGTCACGCGTACCTAAGCGCGCCCCGCACCGGGGTCAAGGGACCGCAGGCGCCTGAGCACGCACTGCCGAAGCGTTGCAAAACAGGGCAAAAGGGACATGGTCACCCGCCATTGCGCCGCCCCACGGCATCGGGTAGGTTCGCGCCTTTGTGAAACAGCATGAGGATGCATCACATATGGGATTGCGTGATCGCGTGAACAGCGCCTTGAAACGTGCCATGAAGGAAAAGGATGCCGCCCGTCTTGGCACCCTGCGGCTGATCAATGCCGCGATAAAAGATCAGGACATCGCCCGCCGTGGCGACGAGTCCGACACCGGTGCAAGCGACGAGGATATCCTCGCGATCCTCGGCAAGATGACCAAGCAGCGACAGGAAAGCGCGCGCGCCTATGAAGAGGGCGGTCGTCTGGACCTGTCCGAACGGGAACGCGCCGAAATCTCGGTGATTGAGGAATTCCTGCCACGCCAGCTCAATGAGGACGAGATCGGCTCAGCGATCGACGCAGCGATCACGGAAACCGGCGCCGACTCTATCCGCGACATGGGCAAGATCATGGGCCACCTGAAGAGCCGCTACACCGGACAGATGGATTTCGGCGCCGTCGGACCGCGCGTCAAGGATCGGCTTAGCACGGCAGGCTGACCCCGCTCTCAAAGCGTTTCGCCTTTCACCGATATCTCAGGTCAAAGGCGAAATGCTTTAGCGCGGCGCGGCATCAGCGGGCGTGGCAGCACTCTTGAGCGCATCCACGATCTCACCGTACAGCGCCTTGCGTTCATCCTCTGACAAAAACGAGCCGATCTCGACTTCGCGGCCATGACCCCGCAGGGTGACGTAATACGGCACCGGCCCACCGGTGGGGTGCATGTGGACCTGTGCCCAATAGGCTTGGCAATCCCATTCCTGCGCCGCGCGCCCGCGCGGATTGACCCGGCGCAGATGCACCTGCTCGGGGTCGATCGTCAGTTCCTCGCCCATTGCCGCGTCGGAATAGGATTTTTCCAGCGCGTACCAGACGCCCCCCACCGCCAGAATCAGAAACGGCAACAGCCCCCACAGGGTGACGGTGCCCAACAGCGGATAAAGCGGCAGCGACAGCATCGCACAGGTGATGAGGATGAAAATCGCGAATCCACGCCGCGGCAAGGACCGGTGCGGCCACAGCCGAAGATGGCGCGAAGCGCCGGCAGGTTCGGGGGAGGCGGTCCATTCGTAAGGCATGTCGCAAGTTTAACGCACAATCCCGCGAGGAAAAGTGCGGCAGATGGCGCAGGGTATAAAAAACATTTTTGCGCCATGACGACGCGAGGCAATCCGGCAAAAGCCCCATTCAACCCGCTTTAGGACGGCGTGCCGCCCTGCTATACATAAGCATGGACACCAGATCCTTCATCCCGCGCGGTGCGGCAAGCTTGAGCGTGGCCTATGACGGCCCACCGCGCGACTATCATTTTCTGCTTCTGCCAAAGCTGACCTTGCTGGCCTTTACCTCTGCTTTAGAGCCGTTGCGCGTGGCCAATCAGGTCTCGGGCAAGGCGCTTTATCGCTGGTATGTCATGACCGGCGATGGCCTGCCCGTGCAATGCTCGTGCGGGGTCAGTATCACACCCGACAGTCCGATGGCCGATCTGGCACCCGGCGCGCAGGCCTTCGTCTGTGCCGGCGTATCCCCGGGCGAGACCACGGCGCCGCGAGTCCTGCACTGGATCGGGCGGCAGCGTGCGCATGGGGTGCGGATCGGCGGGATCTGCACCGGGGCCTTTGCCCTGGCCCGTGCGGGCCTGCTGTCACAGCGGCGCTTTACCCTGCACTGGGAAAACCAGCCTGCCTTTCGCGAAATGTTTCCCGACCTAGAGCCGACGGGCCAGCTTTATGAGCGCGATGAAGGGCTATATACCTGCGGCGGCGGGTCAGCGGCGACTGACATGATGCTGGACGTGATCGAACAGGATCATGGCCCCGCTCTGGCGCTGATCGTGTCGGACATGTGCCTGCACCACCGCGCGCGGGCCGAAAACATGGCCCAGCGCCCCGTTTATGCAGCAGCCCTCGGCTCACATAATCCGGGGCTGATCGCGGCCACGGAACTGATGAGCCGACATATCGAAGACCCGCTCGACATATCAGCCATCGCCACGCGGGTCGGCCTGTCACGCCGTCAGCTTGAACGGCATTTCCGACGCTATCTGTCGGTGACGCCCGCGCAATATTATCTGGATCTGCGGCTGGCGCGCGCCCATGCGTTGCTGGCGGATACGGCGCTGCCGGTGGCAGAGATCGCAGCCGCAACCGGCTTTGCCTCCGCCTCGCAGCTGTCAGGGCATTTTCGCAAACGTCACGGCGCATCGCCCTCGGCCTATCGGCGCAGCCGTCACTGATCGTCTCGGCGGCGGCGTTTGACCTTTTTCGGCCCCGGTCTGGCTGGTCTGCCCGGCTTGCCCGACCGCTCTGGCGTCTTGCGCCCCTCTTCGACCGGCGTTGTCTCCAGCCCGAGCTGGTCACGCAGCACGCGCGGGCGGATCTCTTCGACCTCGCCGCGCTTGAGCTGACCCAGCTGGAACGGCCCGTAAGAGACCCGGATCAGCCGGTTGACCGACAGGCCCACCGCCTCCATCGCGCGGCGCACCTCGCGGTTTTTGCCCTCACGAATCGCCACGGTGACCCAGGCATTCGCCCCCTGCTGACGGTCGAGCGCGACCTGCATCGGCTGAAAGCGCTCACCGTCCAATGTCAGCCCCTTGCGCAACGGCTCAAACGTGGCGTCCTGCGGGCGGCCCTTGACGCGCACACGGTATTTTCGGACCCACCCCGTCTCGGGCAATTCCAGCTTGCGTTTGAGGCCGCCATCATTGGTCAGCAGCAACAAACCCTCGGAATTGATATCAAGCCGCCCCACGCTCAGAACGCGCGGCAAGTCTTCTGGCAGCTCATCAAAGATCGTGGTGCGGCCCTGTTCGTCCTTGTTGGTGGTCACAAGGCCCGTTGGCTTGTGATAGAGCCACAGGCGCGGTGGTTCTGGCGCACCAAGCAGGCGGCCATCCACCTCAACCTTGTCCTTGTCGGTGACGTTCAGCGCGGCGCGGTCTATGCGCTCGCCATTGACCTTGACCCGGCCAGCCGCGATCAGCCTTTCGGCCTCTCGCCGGCTGGCGATGCCGGCGCGGGCAATGACCTTGGCGATGCGGTCGCCGTCGGGCGTGTCTTTGGAGGGGCTATTGGGGGTGTTCTTGCTCATGCCCCGCGCAATAGCCCATCGCCGGGCCTTGCGAAAGCGCGCATTGCGGGGCACGTAAAGGGCATGACCTTCAAAAGCCACATGGACCTTGCCCTGTCAGAGGCGCGCGCAGCCGCCGCACGTGCAGAGGTGCCGGTGGGAGCCGTGGTCACCGATCCCGCGGGCAATGTCGTGGCGCAGGCTGGCAACCGCACGCGGGAATTGAATGATCCCACCGCCCATGCCGAGATCCTCGCCCTGCGCGCGGCCTGCGCAACGGTGGGCAGCGACCGCTTGCCCGGCTACAGCCTGACCGTGACGCTGGAACCCTGCGCGATGTGCGCAGCGGCCATATCCGCCGCCCGCATCGCGCGGTTATACTACGGCGCGGCGGATCCCAAATCAGGCGGGGTGGCACAGGGCGCGCGGGTGTTCGCGCATCCGCAATGCCACCATGTGCCCGAGATCTATGACGGGCTGGCCGCGCCCGAAGCCGAAGCGCTGCTAAAACGCTTTTTCGCCGACCGTCGTTAGGGCCCACCGGAATTTTGCAAAATTCCGGATAAGAAATTTCGAAATTTCTTTCACGGAAAATCGGCATTTTCCGCTGAATTTTCTTGCAAGAAAATTCCCCTCATAAGATCTCTGTCGCGGTCATCATCATCACCGCAATCTGCATGTCCAACCCTGGTGAATTTCATCCCGCACCGCCTATCTGTTATGGGCAATCCAAACGCACCAACACCAGAGGAACAGCATGGACTGGACAGCCCACGTCGACGCCTATTGCGAACGTCTCGGTCCCGGCCTCTGGGCCGAGCCTGTCAACGCCCTCACCAATCTGGCATTCCTGATTGCGGCGGGCATTCTGGCATGGCGGCTGCGCGGCACGGACCTGCCGATGGCTTGGGCGCTGACGGTCCTGCTGGCCCTGATCGGCATTGGCAGCGGGCTGTTCCATACCTTCGCACAGCCTTGGGCGGGCATGGCGGATGTGCTGCCCATCGCCGCATTTGCCCTGCTTTACACCTATGTGGCCAGCCGCACCTTTCTTGACCTTGGGCGGGTCTTCTCCGGCATCATCACGCTCTGCGTCATTCCCGGCGCCGCCGTCACGACGACACTTGCGGCCCCCCTGCCCGTCTATGGCCCGTCCGGCCCTTACCTGATCCTGCCAATCCTTATGGCGGCCTATGCCATCCTCCTGCGCAACAGCAGCCCACGCACCGCCCGCAACCTCGCCATTGGCGCAGGTCTTTTGCTGCTGTCGCTGACGTTTCGCGGGCTGGACGCACCGCTATGCGATCAATTCGCCATCGGCACGCATTTCATGTGGCACCTGCTTAATGCCATCATGCTGGGCTGGATGATCGAAACCTACCGCGCCCACATGCTTGCGCCCTCTGCCCACCGGCGCTAAACGAAGCACGACAGAGCAGGAGACGCCCCCATGTCGATCGACACCGACACCGCCGCCAAGGTGGCCAAGCTTGCCCGCATCCGCGTGGACGCAGAGGATCTGCCGGCACTGGCGCAGGAATTCAACACCATCCTCGGCTTTATCGAACAGCTGTCCGAGGTGGATGTGGACGGGATCGAGCCGATGACCTCGGTCACGCCCATGCGCCTCAAGCGGCGCGAGGATGCCGTGACCGATGGCGGCCAGCAGGACAAGGTGCTGGCCAATGCGCCCGACGCGCGCGAGGGCTTTTTCGCTGTGCCGAAAGTGGTGGAATAATGACCGATCTCAATACGCTGACAATCGCACAGGCCCGTGACGCACTGCGCAAGGGCGAGACAACCGCGACCGATCTGACAAACGCCTGTCTTGGCGCAGTAGAGGGGGCGGGTGCGCTTGGCGCTTTTGTGCATCACACCCCCGATCTGGCCATTGAGCAGGCCAAAGCCGCCGATACGCGCCTGCAAGCGGGTGACGCGCCGGATCTGTGCGGCGTACCGCTTGGCATCAAGGATCTTTTCTGCACCAAGGGCGTGGCAAGCCAAGCCGCTTCGGCAATCCTCAAAGGGTTCAGGCCGGAATACGAATCCACCGTCACGCAGAACCTCTTTGACGCGGGCGCGATCATGCTGGGCAAGCTCAACATGGACGAGTTCGCCATGGGCTCTTCGAATGAGACATCGACCTATGGCAACGCCGTCAATCCGTGGCGCCGCAGCGATGACGCGACCCCGCTCACGCCCGGTGGCTCTTCGGGGGGATCGGCCTCTGCGGTGGCGGCGGATCTCTGCCTCGCCGCGACGGGCACCGATACCGGCGGCTCTATCCGCCAACCCGCGGCCTTTACCGGCATCACGGGGATCAAACCCACCTACGGGCGCTGTTCGCGTTGGGGCATCGTCGCCTTTGCGTCCTCGCTGGATCAGGCCGGACCGATGACCAAGGACGTGCGCGACGCCGCGATCATGCTGCGCGCCATGTGCAGCCACGACCCCAAAGATTCCACCAGCATGGATATCCCCGTGCCGGATTTTGAGGCGATGCTGACAGGCGATATCAAGGGCAAGGTCATCGGCATCCCCCGCGAATACCGCATGGACGGAATGCCTGCCGAGATCGAAAAGCTCTGGGCCGATGGCACCGAGATGCTCAAGGCGGCCGGGGCCGAGATCCGCGATATCTCGCTTCCGCATACCAAATACGCGCTGCCCGCCTATTACGTTATCGCCCCTGCAGAGGCCTCGTCGAACCTCGCGCGGTATGACGGTGTGCGCTATGGTCATCGCGCGAAAATGGCACAGGGCGACGGCATCACCGAGATGTATGAAAAAACCCGCGCCGAAGGCTTTGGCGACGAGGTCAAGCGCCGGGTGATGGTGGGGACTTATGTGCTTTCGGCGGGATTTTACGACGCCTATTACAACCGCGCCCGCAAAGTGCGCGCCCTGATCAAGCGTGACTTTGACGAGGTGTTTGCCGCCGGGGTCGATGCGATCCTGACCCCCGCCACGCCCTCTGCGGCGTTCGAGCTGGGCCGCAAATCCGATGACCCGGTGGAAATGTATCTCAATGACGTCTTCACCGTCACCGTGAACCTTGCCGGACTGCCCGGCATTTCGGTGCCCGCCGGGCTGGATGCGCAGGGGCTGCCGCTTGGGCTGCAACTTATCGGACGGCCGTGGGAAGAGGGCGATCTGCTCAATACCGCCTATGCGCTGGAACAGGCCGCCGGATTTGTGGCAAAGCCCGCGAAATGGTGGTAGAACAAGCGCAAACATGAGGCTTGTCATCCATATGAAACCGATCCTTTGCCTGACCGCGCTTGTCGCTCTCACTGCTTGTGCGCCGTCCGTCCCGGAAAGTGGCGCGCCCGATCCGGGTGCGGGTGTGGGGTTTGGCGATTATGACAGCTATCTGGAGGCACAGCGCGCCCGCGATGCCCAACTCGCAGGTCAGGCACTGCCCGGCGGCGACGTGATCTCTGACGAGACACCGCAACCGCGCGCCGCCACCTCCGAAGAACTCGCCGCAGAGGCCACCGCGCGTCTGGACCAGACCCGCGCCAATTCCGGCGAAGAGCCGTTGCAGGCCAGCCCGTCCAACCCGGCCCCGGCGACCGTGACCACGTCGAGCGGCATCTCGGATGAGAACGATTTCACCGCCGTAGGCGATGTGCGCTCAATCGACGATGACGCCGCGCTTATCGCACAGAACCGCGCACGCTATGAGGTGGTGCAGCCAACCGCCCTGCCCTCGCGCGCAGGGGCGTCAGGGCCGAATGTGGTGCAATATGCCTTGTCCACCAACCATCCCATCGGCACGCAGGTCCACACCCGCGTCGGCATCAACAAAGAGGCCAAGGCGCAGCGCGCCTGCGCCGCATATGCCTCACCCGATCAGGCGCAGCTGGATTTCCTTGAAAAGGGCGGCCCGCAACGTGACCGTCTGGGCGTAGATCCTGATGGCGACGGCTATGCCTGCGGCTGGGATCCTCGGCCATTTCGGGCAGCAGTTCGCGGCTAGATCCCTTTGATGGGGCCTGTATGGCATCCCTCCCCTAATTTCGGCCCGCGCAGGGGGGGCGCCATGCCCGACATGGTCGTGCTGCATCACACAGCGATGCAAAGCTGCGACGCCGCGCGCGACCGGCTCTGCGATCCAGAGGCAGAGGTGTCGGCGCATTACCTGATTTCCGAGACGGGCAAGGTTCTGCAACTGGTCGAAGAGGACCAGCGCGCATGGCATGCCGGTGCAGGGCAATGGGGTGCGGTGAGCGATGTCAATTCCCACTCCATCGGGATCGAACTGGCCAATACCGCTGCGCATCCCTATCCCGCAGCGCAAATGACGGCGCTTGAAACCCTGTTGACGGGCATCATGAGGCGCTACGCCATTGGCCCCGAGCGCGTGATCGCCCATTCCGACATGGCACCGGGGCGCAAGACCGATCCCGGCCCCCGGTTTGACTGGGCGCGTCTGGCGCGTGCGGGCCTGTCGGTCTGGCCCACGCCCGTGAAGCACGCAAGCGGCACGTTTGAAACCCATGCGCGCGCCTTTGGCTATACCGCCGATGTAACCGCTGAGACGCTCCTCGCCGCCTTTCGCCTACGCTTTCGCCCTTGGGCCAATGGGCCGCAGGATGCCACTGATCTGGCGCTTATGCTGGATCTCGCACAGCGCTTCCCCGTTGACCGCCACCCCGCAAAAGCCTAGGTGCGTTGAGCGCGGAGGGCCGGATGGCCGCCTGCGGTCCGCCTTGCGCGGGTCCGTGGGAGGAAAGTCCGGACTCCACAAGGCAACGGTGCCGGGTAACGCCCGGCCGGGGTAACCCGAGGGAAAGCGCCACAGAAAACAGACCGCCCTGCATTTCGCTTGCGCGAAACACACGGGTAAGGGTGAAACGGTGGGGTAAGAGCCCACCGCGGGACGGGCAACCGGACCGGCACGGCAAGCCCCACCGGGAGCAATGCCGAATAGGGATCGCATATGGGCCGCCTTGGCCCGCGATCCGGGTAGGCAGCTAGAGCGTGCGGGCAACCGTACGCGCAGATGAATGGTCGTCTGAGGCCGCGTTCGCGCAGCCAAAACAGAATCCGGCTTACAGGCCCTCCGCGCAAATTACGGGGCTTTCAGGGACTTCAACCTGCCGCTGCAATGCGCTTATCTACCGCAGCACAAGCCGAGTGCTTCGTAGGCATTTGCCACGGTTGGTTGTGGTCCGCTATGCGGGACGAAACGGCGACCACCCAGCCGCGCTTGGACACACTCAAATGACCAAGTTGGGCTCACTGCCGCCGCTAGCTCGGTCACAGCAGTCTGCCCATCCGGTGTGGCTGAACTAGGCAACAAGGGCCATTGCTGCCCTTCAGGGGATTAACCCGGCCCCAAAGACGATCTTTGCTTTGTGAGTGGAAAAACCTAGGTAAATACTTCGGTCAGTAGAAGAAAGCTCAATATCTTGTTGATAGTGCGTACAGCTTGGTTCGTCACGGGACTGACCTGCTTGGGTCTCGGGTTGCTTGGCGCGGTACTGCCGCTTCTTCCGACCACGGTGTTCCTGCTTGTTGCGGCTTTTTGTTTCGCACGATCGTCCCCGGCCCTGCACGACTGGCTCATCACGCATCCGATGTTTGGTCCGCCAATCACGGCTTGGCAGACGCAAGGGGCGATCTCGCGCCGGGCGAAACGCGCGGCGTTGCTGGTCATGGTTTTCGCGCTGGTGCTCAGTTGGGCACTTGGTGCGCCGGGGAATGTCCTGATGGCACAGATTGCCGTCATGGTTGCCGTATTGGCATTTCTGCTCACGCGACCGGAGCCGTTGGACAGGTGAAAGCTGGTGCCGCTCTGCGCATCTATATCTAAACTCGACACGATTTTTTCGCATCACGCGGGCCGTTGAACCTTGCAGGATGCCTTCGTAAGCTCAGGGTTTGGATTTGAACCTCATGGAACTGACAATGGCTCCTTCGCGTCAAGATGTAAGCACCGCGCCCCGTGCGATCCTCTGGTCCTTTCGTCGCTGTCCCTACGCAATACGGGCGCGTATGGCGCTGTTGGCCTCGGGGCTGGAGGTAGAGATGCGCGAGATCAGGTTGCAGGACAAACCCGATGCGTTTCTGAACGCCTCGCCCTCGGCCACGGTGCCCAATCTGCAAGCGGGTGAACTGTCCCTCGATGAGAGCCTCGATATCATGTTCTGGGCTCTTGGGCATAACGATCCACAGGGATTGCTGGACATGCCGCAAGACGGCAAAACCCTCATTTCCCAGAACGATGGCCCCTTCAAGGCAGCACTTGATCACACGAAATACGCAGTCCGTTTCCCCGACCTGAACCCCGAAACGGAGCGCGCAAAAGCGTCTGATTTCATTCACGCTCTCAACACAAGGCTGGTGGCACATCCTTTTTTGATGGGCGATCGGCCCTCCTTTGCGGATCTTGCGATTTTTCCGTTCATACGCCAGTTCGCCAATATCGACCGCACTTGGTTTGATGCACAGGCTTGGCCCCATGTGATAATCTGGCTCGATGGCTTTTTGCAGAGTTCCGCCTTTGAAAAAGCCATGACGAAAGTACCTGTTTGGGCAGACGGCGCGCCGCCCTACTTTTTTGGCAAGGCAACGGAATAGATCGCGGTATGGCGGGCAAATCTCTTAATAAGAAGAACCTAGAGGCCTTGGGGGCAGAGACCCTCGCCGCGTTGCTCATGGAGGCGGTCAAGGGCGATGCGGCACGGCAGCGACGGGTGCGCATGGCGCTATCGGCCGAGCAAAGCCCGATGGACGTCGCCGCTGAAATTCGTAAAAGACTGGTGCAGATCCGGCGTGCCAAAAGCTGGATCTCCGCTCGCACTCAACGCAATTTGGCCAAAGAATTGAATGGCTTGATTGAGGTTGTTCAAACGCGCATAGCCCCTGAAAACGTGGACCTTGGCTTTGATCTGCTCTGGTCGCTCTTGCAGCTTGCCCCGGAGATCCATGCGCGCACCGATGACAGCAACGGCACGATCGGGGGCGTCATGGATGCCGCGATGGAGGCAATTCAGACCCTTGCCCCACGTCTGGACCGCGCCCCGGAACCGCTGGCTGATCAGGTGTTTGAGGCCCTGCAACACAACGGTTACGGCGAATTTGACGGGGCAATTCCAGCTCTCGCTGAGGCGCTTGGAGATGCCGGTCTATCCGCCCTCAAGTCCCGTGCAGAGTCCGCCATGTCAGAGCCCGTGGCCGACGACCCCTATGAACATCTTGGCCTTTATACGAGTTTGGAACACCGCCTTGAGATGGCCAAAGACAGTCGCGATCGCCTGCACAGGATGATCCTGAAAGACATTGCCGATGCGCAGGGCGATGTGGACGGCTGGCTGTCGCAATATACCGCCGAACAGCTTACCTATCACACGATTGCGCCAAACGCTGCGCGGCGGCTTTTGGAAACAGGTCGGGCCGCAGACGCGCTAAGGGTCATCGAAAACTGCATCGCGTCGGATGATCGCAAGGATCCCCGATTCGATACGTCTGAGGTCGACAGCGCGCATTTCGCCTGCCTTGAGGCTTTGGACCGCGAAGAGGATTTGCGCCGGGCTATGTTGGCCCGATTTCAAACGCGGCTGTGCGCCGAGACTCTGCGCCGCTACCTCTCTCGACTGCCCGACTTCGAGGATGATGAGGCTTTGCTAGCAGCCCAAGATCATGTGCATAAACATCCCGACCTCCTGCAAAGTCTGATTTTCTGCCTTCGTTGGCCCGATCCCCGATTGGCCGCAGAGCTGGTTCTGTCCCGTCAACAAGAGCTCGATGGCAACGCCTATGAGATCCTTAGCCCAACGGCCGAGTTGCTAGAGGCCGAATACCCGCTTGCCGCGACGCTGGTTTGGCGGTCGATGATCACCTTTACCCTTCAGAACAACCGCGCCAAACGCTACCGACACGCAGCGCGTCACCTCACCTCTTGCGCGCAGGCCGATATGGGGATCACGGATTACGGCGCGTTCGACAGCCACGATGCCTTTTTCAACGGCCTACGCCGCACCCACCCGCGCAAACACGCATTTTGGGACAAGGTTACCCACTGAGGCTGCATTGCCGCTATTCGCTGCACATGCGGTGTAAGCGCTTGGGATAGTGTCAAACTGACTGCGTCGCACCTCGCGGATGACCAGCTTTATCCTTGCGGGTGTCTCAGTGCGGCGGCCCTACTTGGCAGCGCCTATGTCCACGCGCTATTCGCCAAGGCACGCGCACTCGATGTCAATGCAATCTAAGCCTGTATTGCGATCGGTTGGGAGAACCTGATTGATGAAGGCGTCGTTCACTTCTTATTTGCGCGAAAAAACTGGGGAGTTGCCCGGCTCCAAAACCGAAAAATAAGCAGTTTCCAAAATCTCGACGCTGCGCGCCCTTACCCGCTCAAGGCTCGCGCAGCGCCTCTTGGCTCTTGTAGAGCGGCTTGAGCAGGTATTGCAGCACCGTCTTGGCGCCGGTGTGCAACTCTACCTGGGCCTGCATGCCGGGGCGGATCTCTATGCGTTTCTGGCGTTCGGTCAGCCCGTCCATGTTCACCCGCAGGCTCACCTTGTAATGCGGGTCGCCATCGGCAGCGCGGGCGCGTTCGTCCTTGAACGTGTCGGCGGAGATAAAGCTCACCTCGCCCTTCAGCGTGCCGTGGATCGTGTAATCATAGGCCGTCAGCTTGATCGTCGCCTCTTGGCCGGGGCGGATATTGGCGATATTTTCAGGCGGCACGCGGGCCTCCACGAACAGCTCCTCATCCAGCGGGATGATCTCTAGGATCTGCTCACCGGGGCGCACCACGCCGCCGATGGTGGTCACCGCGACGTTGTTCACAATGCCGCGCATGGGGCTGAGCAGCGTTGTCCGGCTCAGCTGATCCTGACTGGACTTGAGGTTCTGACGCAGGGTCGCCAGCTCCTTGAGGGTTTCGGAATACGCCTCGGCGCGTTCCAGTTCCGTTTTCGTGATGATCTCGTCATAACGCGTGGCGGCATCGGCATGGGCTTTGCGCGCGCGTGTCACCTCGATCTGCGAGACGATCTTTTTCTTGAGAAGGTTTTCCAGCAGCCTGCGTTCCTCGCCGGCCTGATCCATCACCGCCTTGGCGCCCTCGCTGCGCTTGACGAAATCCTCTTGCCGCGCCCGCAAAAGCGACTTTTCCGACGCGATCATTTCAGGGCTGCGCCGCGCCAGCTCCTGCGGCACGTTGAAATCGAACTGCCCCGCCAGTTCCGCCTCCAGCCGCAAGCGGCGCACGTCGGCGGCGGCGATCTGATCGGCCAGATCCTCGACCGATGACCGGAACTGCACCCCGCCCAGACGCGCCAGCACATCGCCACGATTCACCACGTCGCCCTCAGCCACGTGCAATTCCGCAAGAATGCCACCTTCGAGGTTCTGGATGATCTGCGGGCGCGAGGACGAGATGAACTCACCCTCAGAGCGGACAATCTCATCGATCCACGCAAAGGCCGCCCAAAGGATGAACAGCCAGACCGTGATCGCACACAGCCAGATCGTCAGGCTCGGTCCCCGCAGCTTTGCGTTGAACTGCTCAGAAAGCGACGTGCCGCCGGTGCCTGCCATGCTCATGTGCGTGATCCCTGTGCCAAATGCGCCAGAACCTGATCCCGCGGCCCGTCCACGGTCAGGCGGCCCGCCTGCAGGATCAGCGTGCGGTCCGTGAGTTCAAGGATCGGCATGCGGTGCGTGGCGATCACGGCCGTGCGCCCCTCAAGCCATTGCGTCAGGCGGCTGACCAGCGTGCGTTCCAGCGTCTGGTCCAATGCGGCCGTCGGTTCATCCAGAAGGCAGATCTTGGGGTCCTGCAACCACAGGCGCGCCCAGCCGATAGACTGCCGCTGCCCCTGGCTAAGCCCCTGCCCCCCGTCAAGAATTTCCAGCTCCAGCCCCTTGGGGTGGCCGCGCACGAACTGTCCCAGCCCGGCAAAATCCAGCGCCGCCATCAGGCGATCGTCATCCCGCTCCAGCAGGGTCAGGTTGAGGTTCTCGCGCAGGGTGCCGGTGAAAAGCCGCACATCCTGCCCCAGATAGCCGATAAGCCTGCGCAGGTCGCGCGGCTCGATCTGGCCCATATCTGTGCCATCCACCATCACGCGGCCCTTGGACGGCGCGTAAAGCCCCGACAGCAGCTTGAGAAAGGTCGATTTACCCGATCCGTTGACCCCCAGCACCGCAAGCCGCTGTCCCGGTTTGATCTGCAAGGCGGCGATGTCGAGTACCGGCGCCGCGCCGTCCTCATAGCCGAACTGCACTTCGCGAAGCTCGAACCCGCCCTGCATCGTCTCGCGCCGCAGATAATCCCGGCCCTCTTCGGCATCCTGTTCGGCCCCGGCGATGGCCTCCATCCCGTCGAGGGCGGATTTGACGTTGCTCCAGCGGGCCATGGTGCCGGCAAGCTGTGTCAGCGGGGCCAATGTGCGGCTGGTGAGGATACCCACCGCGATGATCGTGCCCACGGTGAATTGCCCGGCAAAGACCAGATAGGTGCCCATGATCACGGCGACCACATAGGTGCCTTGCTGCACCGCTTGGCTCCAGAACGTAAGCGTGGAGGCCAGCTTGCGCTGATCGCTTGATTTCAGCGCCTGCAAGGTGGTCAGCTCTGTCCAGAGGCGGCGAAACCGGTCTTCGGCCCGCTGCGTCTTGAGCGTGTCCAGCTCGAAAATAGCCTCATGCAGCAGGCGCGAGGATTTGGCCGAGGCGCCCTGCGCCTCACGCGTGAGACGGATCATCCGGCGTTGCATGAAAAAGCCCGGCAACACCATCAGAATGCCGCCGATGATCAGCACCCACACAACCGGCCCCGCAATCGACGCGACCAGCAGCAGGAAAACAAAGATAAACGGCACATCCGCCAGCGTACCCACGGTCGAGGCGGTGAAAAATTCCCGCACCGAGCCGAATTCCCGCATCGCCGCAAAAAGCTGACTTGGCTGGCGACCCGCGATGTCAGAGCGCATGCCCAAAACCCGGTCCATCAGCAGGGTCTGTACACCAAGTTCGATCTGTCGCCCGCCCCCGTCCATCAGCCGCGAGCGCGCGATCTTGATAAAGGCCTCCATCATCAGGGCCAGACCGGCCCCTGCGGCAAGCACCCACAAGGTCGCCTCGGACTGGTGCGGGATCACGCGGTCATAGACCTGCAAGGCAAACAGCGCCACGGACACGGCCAAGAGGTTGGCCACGAAACTGCCCAATGTGATTTCCGCGATATGGCGGCGAAACTGCGCGAATTGACCCCAAAACCAGTGTGGCGCCGCATCCTCGGCCACATGGGTTTTGGACAGACGCTGCAACGGCGCCTCTGCGCGTACGATGAGGCCGGTAAAAACCGGCTCGAACTCCGAGATAGTCACCTGCGCGCGATTGTCGGTGCAGGTGGCGTCATAGATCGTCAGCTCGCCGCGCGCCTGCGACATGACCAGCACATATTGCCCGCTCGTCATCTGCGCCAGCGCGGGCCACATGTCGGGCACCAGATGCGCAACGCTTTCCACTTCTGTCAGCAGGCCAACGGCGGCCAGCCCATCGGCCAGCGCCTGTGGCTGAGGTTGATCATCGGGGCCTTGTGTCGCCGAGACGACCATCGCTTCGAGGATATCGCGGGGCATCGCCTCGATGCCCAAAAGCGCCGCATAGGTCGCGCCAAGTTCTGCCCGCGCCTCTGCCCGCGCACCAAAGCGTGACGAGGCCTTGGCCGCCGGTTTGGGCGCGGCATCCGCATTCGAGGGCTGCCCCGGTGTGGCCCGCCCAACCGATGTCAACGTCAGGGCGACGGGCGCGTTGGTCAAATCTCGCTCCCGTCCGCCAATAACCCAAGTGTCTTGGCAAGCTGGACACGTGCCTCTGCCAACTCATATTTCAGTTCGACCTGCCGGGATTGCCGCGCGGCAAAGGTCTCATACACGCCGACAACATCCATGACTTGCCGCTGTCCCGCATCGTATTGCTGCTGGAAAAGATCCAGATTCGCCTTGGCCTGTTGTGCCAGCGATCCGGCCTCGCTCACCTGACGGGTCAGCGCCGACAGGCGGCTTTCAAGACGACGGATTTCGCGGTTGGCGTCCTCGCTGGCCTGCTCGACGCGGCGGTCCGCGCCCTCTTTGGCGGCCTCGACCGCCTTGAGACTGGCCCCCGTGCCAAGCCCCAGAAGGCCATCACCGCCCGCATTCACCGAAATACCGCTGCCACCATCGCCAAGCGCGCCGCCCGCACTCAGCCCCGGCAAGAGCCCGGCACGATCTATCTTGGCCTGCGCGATATCACGGTCGCGTTCCGCCTCGGCGCGCAAGATCGCAAGCGGGCGCGCATCAAAGCTGCCAACCCGCAGATCCGGCAGGCCGCGTACATCGCCCAGCTTGCCCGCCGACATCGCATCGAGTTCCGCCAGCGCCGTCGCCTCGGTCTCTTGCGCGGCCGAAAGCCGTGCGCCGATTTCGCCCAGTTTCTGCCGGATCACGCCCAGATCGGTCATGTCAGACACGCCGCCCTTGACGCGTTCATTCATCACCCACTCGAAATGCTGCATATCCTCAAGCACGTTGCTTTCAAGCGCCACACGCTCGCGGCCCTCGGCGGCATCAAGATAAAGCCCAAGAGCCGTTTCGACCCGGGCGTTCACATCATCAGACAGGGTGACGGCGGCCAGTTCTACATCGGCCTTGGCAAAATCGCGTTCTGCCTTTTTGCGACCGTGGTCATAGAGCACCATGTCCACCGCCAATTGGGCGACCACGTCGCTGAGGCTGGTCAGGCTCACTTGTGGGCCGACCTGCGGCCACCAGTTCTTGGCGGCGGCCTGCGCCCTCAGACGCGCCGCTGTCAGCTCTGCCTCGGACGAACGCGCATAGGCGCTCAGAACCGCATCGGCGACTTCGGAAAAGGCGCTTTTGGCGGGCAACACGCTGCTGCGGGCCATCAGATCTTCGATGATCAGGGATGTGCCGCTTTCGTCTCTGGCCTCACGCAGCGCGCCCGGTGGCGGCGTGACCCCGGCCAAACGGCTGACTTCAACGCTTTCGGTGCCGACCACCTCATGAGAGGCGCCGGTCATACAGCCCGCCAGACCGAAAGACGCCATGACAAGCCAAGGAAATCGTTTCAACTGAAATTTCTGCCCCATAATGCGCCCCTATATCGCGGTCGCGAAACTTGAACCTGCCTTGGCCCGGGCCGCATCTTGCGTGCGGCTCCGGGATTGTTTTGTGATGTTAGGTGACCACGTCGATATCGGAATCAACCACCACGGTCGCATCATCACCCAAGGTGTAGATGTTGAACTGTTCCCCATGCATCTGCGTGCTGCCGTTCGGCTGCGCCCCGGTCACCGTGACGGTGTCATCGTCACCGCCGCGCACTACCAGCTGGTCTGTCGTATCGGACAGCGCAAGGATCTGTTCTTCGGTGATTGTCAGCTCTGACTGGTCGCCAAAGCGCAGGTCGATCGTCTCGATCTGAAACTGCGAGAGGTTGGCATTGCCCGCATCAACCGTGTTCGTGCTGGTCTCATCCAGAACCACATAGGTCGACGAGGCATTGCCGGACGTATCGGTGCTGGTCACCACAAGCTGGGATCCGTCGGGGATTGGCTGGCTTACGTCACCGTTATCGACAAAGAAATAATCCGTCTCGCCAAGAAACGCGTTCTCGGACTCGAACACCGACAGTTCGCTTACGGCCCCACTGGGGGCGACCTGATGGATTTCCACCTCGTCGGTGGTCGTGTCCAGCGTCACGTTGCGATATCCGTCGCCCTCGCGGAAATATCCAACAAGGTCCGGGCTGTTGGGGGCGATGGCATCAACGGTGAGCATCTGCGTGAATGGCGCAGAGACGTTGCCGTTGGTGTCGGTCGCCGTGACCACCACCTGATAGCTCTGATCGGCAAGCGGAATATCCTCGCCGGGGATTGTCCAGTTCCAGTCGCCCGCCGTGTTCGCGGTCGTGAAATAGGTCTCTCCAAAGACCTCGATCTTGACACTCGACCCGCCCTCGGCCCGGCCTGTCAGGGTCACGCCATCGGCTGCCTCCAGCGCGTTGACCACTGCGCCTTCTTCTATATCAGCTGTGTCAAAGGACAGCTCGTTGACCACAAGGTCGACCTGCACCTGCCCTTCGATGCTGTCTGTGTTGTCAGCAGGGTCCTTGACGTCGACAATAAGATCAGTCGGATATTCCGTACCGGTGATATCCCCCGGCAGGAATTCTGCCGTCCATGTCCCGTCCGTGTTGACCGTTGCATCACGCGTCACATCGCCAATGGTGACCTTGACGGTCGAGCCCTGCTCGATCGTGCCCGTCACATCGAAACCTTCTGCCGCGATCTGTGCGTTGATCACGTTGTTGCCATTGGTGCCGACCGCGACATTCAGATCGTCCAGGCTGAGGTTTTCGATCTGGGTGTCGATATTAACCTGGCCCTCGGCCCGTGCCACGTTTTCGGCCACGTCCGTGGTGCTGGCGGTCACATCCGCAAAGTAATCGCCACCCGGCACATCCGCGCGGTTGTACGTCGTGCGCCAGTTGCCATCGGTATCGGCCTCTGCAATTTGAGGCACACCGCCCAGGGTGACCGTAACAATCGCGCCCGGATCAGCCGTGCCAGTTACCAGAACACCTGTCTTGGCCTCGTCCCAATTGACGGTCCCGTCACCGCCGATGAGGTTGGTATTCAGTGTCAGCGCACCTGCTTCGGTGTCGACCGCAAAGTCATGGGTCCGCGTTTCGCTGTTGCCTGCCGCATCCGTCGTCACGGCCGTCAGCGACGCAGGGAACGTCCCCTCGCCGATCTGCGCCCCGGTAAATTCCGCGCTCCAGTTGCCCAATTCATCTACATCCGCTTCGACACGGCTGGTCCCAAGCGTGAGCACAACAGTGCTGCCGATCTCGGTTGTGCCGGTGACGGCAAAACCATCCCCGATTTCATCGCTATTGATGATGTCATCAGCGCCACCCGGATTTGTCTGCATGGTGTAGCCGAGAACTTCTGTATCGACCTCCAGAGTGCTGAAAACCGTCGTTTCGTTACCCGCGATATCAGTTGTGGTGGCGGTCATCTCTGCCGGATATGTGCCGGGGCTCACCTCGCCCGCCTCAAAGGGCACGACCCATTCGCCTTGACCATTGGCAGTGACCGTCCTGGTGATATTGCCAACCTGCAGCGTAACCTCTGCGTTCGCCTCGGTGGTGCCAGTGACCTCAAAGCCGTCCACAGATGCCTCTGCGCCATTGACCACGCCATCGCCTGCGATCAGGGATTCTGTGACAACCAGCTCGTTAAGGATGGTGTCGATCCTGATGTCTTCGATGAGAGTGGAGCTGTTGCCCATGATATCGGTTGCGACAACAACGACCTGCGTGGTGTAGTCGCCGGTCTCCAGTTCGCCGGGTTTAAAGGTGACTTTCCACTCTCCGCTGCCGTTTACGCTGGTTTCGTGGCGCACACCGTCGATGGTCACTGCGATCGACGATCCCGTCTCACCGGTGCCAACAATGTCGAACCCGTCATTGTATTCTTGGGCATTGATGATCTCGCCGGTGTTGACGGTGCCTTCCAGCACGCTCGTATCGGGCGGTGTCGTGTCGATGACGACGCCGGGCCCGGTCAGATCCGTGGCTGTGCCATTCGGCTCTGTGACCGTGGCAGTGACTTCGAATTCGCCATCCTCGGGAAAGTTTTCACCTTCGAAGACCGCTTCCCATATTCCGCCATCGGTGGACGTGGCGGTCACTGTCTCGCCGCCGATTGTGACGACGACCTCTGATCCGGGCTGTGCCGTGCCCGAAATCGTGATCGGGGTCTGATCGGGTCCGGCATTATCGCCGCCGATTGAAATTGCATTCGTCTGATCAATGGTCGGGTCGATATAAGCAGGCTGGCCGTTTGAACCGCCACCGCCACCAATACCGCCGCCACCGCCACCAATACCGCCGCCACCGCCACCAATACCGCCGCCACCACCATCAATACCGCCGCCTGCGCCAACAAGCGCAGCCGTCGCCGCAAGACCCGCCGCACCTGCGGCCCCGGCCCCGAACAGGCCCGTTCCGCCAAGCAGTCCGGCCGCAAGCATGCTGACGTCCTGGTCGCCCTCGACGCCGGCCGTCACGATGCCTTCTCCTCCATCAAGGAAGATAAGCTCGTCTGACGGGCTCCATTTGCCCCATTGCTCGGTCGGGCCGTATTGCGCGTAAAGCACGCCTTCGCCGCCCTCGACCAGTGCCACTTCGTTGAGGTAGCCGTCAGCGCTCAGGAACAGCCGGCTGTCCGCCTCGCCATCCGGGCCAAAATAATTCTCCAGCACGATGACCCGGCCATCTGCCAGTGTCATCTCAAGGTTCTGGCCATCCCGCACATAGCTTTGGATGTCCATCTGCCGAAGATTGAAGGAAACTTCCTGACCGTCACCGGCCCAAATGGTCGACACGTCCGATCCATCTGTGACCTCGTCCCGAGAAACACTGCCCGTAGATGTACGGGTGACGTATTTAATCGCCATCATGATACCACCGATTTACCTCAAGAAACCCGCGTTCTATGCGCAGGATTTATTTTATTAGATGAACGCTACCTTCTTTTTGCCACATTCGCTAGTGTAATTCTGCCACATTTTTAAAATTAGCCCACGATTTCAATTGGTCAGTGGCACGGACGTTTGCCTGCAGACGAATCAACCGATTGAATTCATGTCATTTTACAATCAAGGTAAGACCTTGAGGGGAATCCAGCTTGACGCATCCCCCTCCCCCTTCCACAGTCGCGCAGTTGCGAAAGGAAAGGACCACGCGCATGGGAACGTTATCCGACACCGTGTCGGTTCTAAGCGATCTAATCGCCTATCCTACGATCTCGGAATATTCCAATCTCGACATGATGGCCTACATGGCCGAACGGCTCGAGGATGCTGGGGCGCGGGTCGATATTTTCCATGACGAGACTGGCCAGAAAGCCAACCTTTTCGGCACCATAGGCCCAGATATCGACGGCGGTATCGTGCTGTCCGGTCACTCGGATGTCGTGCCTGTCTCGGATCAGATCTGGAGCATGGACCCCTTTTCGCTCACTGAGAAGGATGGTCTGCTTTACGGGCGCGGTTCTTGCGACATGAAAGGCTTTATCGCTGCCGCGATTGCGATGGCACCCCAGCTTGCCCCGCGTGTTGGGCGGCGCCCGCTGCATTTCGCCTTTACCTATGACGAAGAGATTGGCTGTCTTGGGGGCCGCGCTCTTGCCGAGACGCTGCGCGACCAACAAATTCGCCCCGGCGTCGCCATCATCGGCGAGCCCACGTCGATGCGCATCATCGAGGGTCACAAAGGCTGCTATGAATACAGCACCCATTTCACCGGGCTGGCCGGGCATGGCTCTGCGCCCGATCGCGGCGTGAACGCGGTGGAATATGCTGTGCGCTATGTCTCACGGCTGCTGGCGCTAAAGGATGCGTTGCGCGACCGCGCGCCCGAGGGCAGCCGCTTTGATCCGCCGTGGACCACGATCAACACCGGCGGGCTGACAGGGGGCGTGGCGCATAATGTCATCCCCAGTCAGGCCCGTGTCGACTGGGAAATGCGCCCCGTGCAACATGCGGATGCGGAATACGTCAAATCCGATCTGCGCGCCTATATCGAGGACAGTCTGTTGCCCGCCATGCGCGCCATCTGGCCCGAGGCGGATATCACGACAGAGACATTGGGCGAGGTTGACGGGCTGATCCCCACCGACCCGAACGAGGCGCGCGACATCATGATGGAACTCACCGGCGGCAACGATGCCGACGTGGTCCCCTTTGGCACCGAGGCGGGCATTTTTCAAAACCTGTCCATGTCTGCGGTGGTCTGCGGGCCCGGCTCCATCGAGCAGGCGCACAAGGCGGATGAGTTTGTCTCGGTCGATCAGATGCAGCAATGCCTGACCATGCTGGAACGTCTGGGAGACAAGCTGGCGGCCTGAGCCCGCCTCAGTCGCGCTGAAATGTCAGGTAATGCGGCACGCGCCCCTCGCGCAGTGCTTTCTTCTCGTACCGGGTGGAAATCCAGTCATCCCATGGCTTGCGCCAGTCATCAGGACCTTCACAAAGCCATGTAAACCCATGCTTTGGAACCGTTTCCAGCGTTTGCCGCACATAGTCGGGAATATCCGTCGCGACGCGCAAAATCGCCCCCGGTCGCAGCACCTGCGCCAGCGGCTCCAGATGCTCGGCTGTGACAAAGCGGCGGCGATGATGCCGCTTCTTGGGCCAAGGATCGGGGTAAAGAAGAAAGGCGCGATCTACGCAAGCCTTTGGCAGCACGTCAAAAAGATCCCGTACATCGCCGGGATGGATGCGGATATTGTCACACTGCGCATCGCGGATCTTGCCCAGCAACATGGCAACACCGTTGATATAAGGCTCACAGCCGATGAACCCCGCCTGCCGGTTGCGTTCGGCCTGATGCACCAGATGCTCGCCGCCGCCGAACCCTATCTCCAGCCAGAGCGGGCGATCCCCGAAAAGTGCCTTCAGATCAAGTTGTTCGCGCTCGGGGTTCACGTCCCAGTCCACCGGGCCGGGTGATAGCGCAGCCAGATCTTCCTTCAGGTAGGTCTCTTGCGAGGCGCGCAGGTGCTTACCCTTGAGACGGCCATAGAAATTCCGCCATGGCGCGCCAGAAACATGTTGCGGGGTTTTATCTTTTTTCTCAGGCATTTGGACATTTTTCTTCATTTGAAAAAGAACAAGGCCGCCCCTTTTGCAAAGGCGGCCTTTTCCTGAATGCAGTCAAGCGCTTAGACGGCCTTCTTCAACGCCTCGACCAGATCGGTCTTTTCCCAGCTGAAGCCGCCATCCGCTTCGGGATCGCGCCCGAAATGGCCATAGGCGGCGGTGCGCTCGTAGATTGGCTTGTTCAGGTCCAGATGCTCGCGGATGCCGCGCGGCGTCAGGTCCATCGACTTGGCGATGGCGCGCTCGATGCCTTGGGCATCGACCTCGCCCGTGCCATAGGTTTCGGCATAGATCGACAGCGGCTTGGCCACGCCGATCGCATAGCTGATCTGGATGGTGCATTTTTCCGCCATGCCCGCCGCAACGACGTTCTTGGCCAGATAGCGCGCCGCGTAGGCCGCAGAGCGGTCCACCTTGGTCGGGTCTTTGCCCGAGAACGCACCGCCACCATGCGGCGCCGCGCCGCCATAGGTGTCGACGATGATCTTGCGCCCGGTGAGGCCCGCATCGCCATCAGGACCGCCGATGACAAAGGTGCCAGTGGGGTTCACCCACCATTCCGTCTTGTCCGACAGCCATTCAGCGGGCAACACTTCACGAATATAAGGCTCCACAATAGCGCGGATATCATCGCTTTTCTGGTCTTCGCTTTCATGCTGCGTGGACAGCACGATAGACGTCACCTCGACGGGCTTGCCATCCTCGTAGCGCAGCGAAATCTGGCTCTTTGCATCGGGGCGCAACGTCGGCTCGGCACCGGATTTGCGCACCTCGGCCAACCGGCGCAGGATCGCGTGGCTGAACTGGATCGGCGCGGGCATCAGCGCATCTGTCTCATTGGTGGCGTGACCGAACATGATGCCCTGATCACCGGCCCCGTCCTTGTCCACGCCTTGCGCGATATGTGCCGATTGCTCATGCAAGAAGTTCAGCACGTGGCAGGTGTTCCAATGGAACTTTTCCTGCTCGTAGCCAATGTCACGGATGCAATCGCGGGCGATCTGCCCGATGCGTCCCATGTAGTTCTTGAGCCGCTCCTGATCCGATAGCCCGACCTCACCGCCAATCACAACCATGCCCGACGTGGCAAAGGTTTCGCAGGCAACCCTTGCCGTGGGCTCCTCTGCGAGAAAGGCATCAAGCACGGCGTCAGAAATACGGTCACAGACCTTGTCAGGGTGCCCCTCTGACACGGATTCAGAGGTGAAAATATAGTTCTTGCGGGACATGTATTGCTCCATTGAATGTATTCCGCCACGCCAGGAAGCCGTTGTGGCAGATTTCGATCTGCATAGGCAGGTGACGACTCGCCGTCAATCGCTAAGTCGCAAAGCGCATTTTACGCCGTAAAACCGGGGCAATTATGCTCAGAAGGGCCAGAACCAGCATCGGCAGATCGCCCGTCCTTGCATAGATCGTCGGGGGCTGCGCATTGGGCAGCAACACGTCCTGCCAGCCCGCCTGCCCCAGCGGGATATGCGACACGACGCGCCCCGCCGCATCGATCACCGCCGAAACCCCGGTATTGGCAACACGCACCATCGGCAGCCCCTGTTCGGCGCTGCGCAACCGGGCCTGTGCCAGATGCTGATAAGGGCCAGAAACCTGCCCGAACCATGCATCATTCGTCAACAGGACCAAAACATCCGCACGACTGGACACGTGATTGATATTACGGGGGAAAACACCCTCGTAGCAAATCAGTGGCAGCCCCCTGCCCAATACGCCCAGATCAATCAGTCGCGGTCCCGACCCGGCGGAATAGCCGCCCCCCTCTTCGGCGGCCAGCCCATGAATGCCGAACCGCGACATCAAACTGCCAAAGGGCATGTATTCGCCAAACGGGACAAGGTGATGTTTGTCATAGCGCGCGGTGACGAGACCGACATCGTCGATCACAACCAGCGAATTGTAAAAGCGCGCGCCCTCAAGCCGGCGCAGTCCAAGCATCACGGGGCTGCCCTGTGCGGCATCGGCAATCGCGGACAGCGTCGCATCGGCATGATTGAGAAAGGTCGGAATGGCGGTTTCGGGCCAGACAATCAGATCGGGGCGCCGCACAGCACCCGGAGCCGAGGTAAAGCGCAGCTGGCGGTCGAAAAAGATCGGCATCATCGCCGGGTCCCATTTTTCATGCTGCGCGGCATTGGGCTGCACCAACCGGATCAGCGGCGCGTCCGGCGGCGTCTGGGTCACGGGCATCAGCGCGGCACCGCCCGCGTAAAATGCGCCGAACACGCCAAGCATCACGGCGCCCACCGCCCTCGACCCTGCGACCAGCTGCCAAAACCCGAAGCCACCAAGCAGAGCCAGCACCGACAACAGATGCGCCCCGCCAAAACTGGCCCAGAACCGCAGATCCGTGTCGATCAGCACATGTCCGATCTGCGCCCATGGAAAGCCTGTGAAAACCCAGCCGCGCAGCGCCTCGGCAAGGATGAACGCACCAGCA
Organism: Roseovarius sp.; assembly: GCA_965656855.1. Lineage (GTDB taxonomy): Bacteria > Pseudomonadota > Alphaproteobacteria > Rhodobacterales > Rhodobacteraceae > Roseovarius. The sequence goes on along the minus strand of CBFHML010000039.1, from coordinate 18,035 downwards.
AAGGCCAGCATACCGCCCCCCGCGCGCCGCGCCACACCAAAGGCCAGCGCCCAGAAGAGGGCCATGCCAACACTCAGAAACAAAAGCGCAAAGGGCGCCATCCAGCCGTGCCGCACGGGGTCGACCAGAAACGGCTCAATGATCCAGCTGAGCGCAATGAGAAAATATCCGGTTCCCGCCGCCCCACCTAGACAAGCAGAGCGCCGCCAGCCGTCTTCGTGCACGAAAAGAGCAAAGATGCCGCCAAGCATCGCCAGACTCAGCGGCCACAGCCCCCAAGGCGCCTGCCCCAGCGCCGCAAGCGCCCCACAGGCCAGCGCAACCAGTAGCCTTTGGCGCAGGCTAAGGCGCCTTACCCACGCCACGAGATCAGCGCGGCTCACGCCTCGGCCTGATCCGGCAGGCGCACGCGAAGGCGTTTTATCCGGCGCGGATCAGCCTCCAGCACCTGAATTTCGACCCCGCTTGGATGTTCGACAAGCTCGCCCCGGACCGGCACACGGCCCAGCAGCATAAAGACCAACCCGCCAAGCGTATCGATCTCTTCTTCGTCGATCTCTTCGGCCTCGGTCAGGGACAGACCGATCTCTTCCTCAAACTCTTGGAGAGGCGTTTTGGCCTGCACCACGTAGGAGCCCGGCTTTTCCATCGTCCAGAACCGGCCTTCATCCACGTCATGCTCGTCCGCGATCTCACCAATCACCTGTTCGATCAGGTCCTCAATGGTCACCAACCCGTCGACCCCGCCATATTCGTCGATCACAAGGGCCAGATGCCGCCGCTCCGCCTGCATCTTTTGCAAGAGCACACCAATCGACATCGATGGCGGCACATACATCAACGGGCGCAGCGTCTTTTTGAGAGAAAACCGCCCGCCCGCGCCGTTGAACCCGTGCTTGAGCGCGAAATCCTTGAGATGCACCATGCCGATGGGCGTATCGAGCGTGCCTTCATAGACGGGCAGACGCGTCAGCCCGCTTTCCCGAAAGGTTTGCACCAGTTCGTCCAGCGTGATTGTTGCGGAAACGGAAACGATGTCGGCCTTCGGGATCATGACATCCTCGACCGTCATGGTCCTCAGATTGCCAAGACCGGGGCCCGTGCCGGACAGAGCGGGCCCAGAATGGCCGTTGCTGTCCTCGCCATTGTCCTCGGGGCTGAACGCCCCGAAGATACGGCGAAAAAACCCGCCGTCCTGTTGGTCTGTATCTTGCTCCTCAGGCTGCGCGCGATGCGCTGCGCTAGAAGATTCGTCGTTACTATCGCCCATTGTCTCTTTCCGAACGGACATGCACCATGCCCCAGCTACCTTAATATGGGTCAGGAACACCCATCTTGCCAAGTATCTCCACCTCTGTCCGTTCCATCAGCGTGGCATCCTTGTCACGGATGTGATCATAGCCCAGCAAATGCAGGATGCCGTGAACCAGCAGATGCGTCACGTGATGGTCCGGCGCAATACCGCCGTTGACGGCCTCGCGCAGACAGGTATCGTATGAAATGGCGATATCGCCAAGCTCTGGATCAGGACCGACATGGGGCGCCAGCGGCACAGCGCCGTCCAAATCGGGCGCGCGGTCCTCGCTTGGCCAGCTCAGCACATTCGTGGGGCTCGGCTTGTCCCGAAACTCCGTGTTCAGCGCCGCGATGCGCGCATCATCACAGCCCAGCACCGCGATATCCCACGCCTCGGGATCCAATCCCAAATGCCCCAGCGTGGCCACCGCCGCACCCTGTGCCAGGCGGTCCAAGGCCAGACCCTCCCACCGGGCATCCTCGATCATGGTTTCGATCACCGCGCCGCCCCGAAATCTTGCAAGATTTCTGATTGGAAAATCCGTATTTTCCACTCAATTTTTTTCCAAAAAAATTGCGCCCGGCACATGGTCAGCCCCGTTTCGCCGGATCATCCGCCTCATAGGCCTCGATGATCTTGGCCACCAGCGGATGGCGCACCACATCCTTGGAGGTGAAATAGTTGAAGGCGATATTCGGAATGCTGCTCAGCAACCGCTCTGCATCGTGCAACCCGCTCGTCACGCCACGTGGCAAGTCGACCTGACTACGGTCGCCGGTGATGACCATGCGGCTGCCCTCACCCAGACGGGTCAGGAACATCTTCATCTGCATCGACGTCGCGTTCTGCGCCTCGTCCAGCACAACAAAGGCATTGGCCAGCGTGCGCCCCCGCATAAAGGCCAGCGGCGCGATCTCGATCCGCTTTTCTTCGATCAGCTTGGCAACCTGCTTGCCCGGCAGAAAATCATTCAGCGCATCATAAAGCGGCTGCATATAGGGATCGACCTTGTCCTTCATGTCACCGGGCAGATAGCCAAGCTTTTCGCCCGCCTCTACCGCTGGACGGCTCAGAATGATCCGGTCCACATGGCCCTCGATGAACATCGACACGCCCACAGCAACCGCAAGATAGGTCTTGCCTGTGCCCGCCGGGCCGATCCCGAATCCCAGTTCGTTGTTGAACAGCGATTGCACATACGCCTTTTGTGCCTCGGTGCGCGGCTCTACCGCCTTTTTGCGGGTCTTGATCTCAACCCGGCCACCCTTGAACATTTCAAGCTGGCCGCTGCTTTCATCACTTGGCTGCGCCTGCGCACTGCCCATGCGCAGTTCTCGGTCCACATCGCCGCTTTCCACGCTCCGGCCCTGTTCAAGCCGCTGGTACAGCGCCTGAAGTACGTCACGCGCCTCGGTTGCGGCGGTGCTCTCTCCGATGATGACAAGCAAATTGCCCCGACGCAGAATCTGCACGCCAAGGCTTTTCTCTATTTCAGCAAGATTGCGGTCATATTCGCCGCATAGGTCGATCAGAAGGAAATTATCCGGGAACTCAACGTTGAATTCCTGCATGTCCTGCGGGTCGTCGGATGGCGTCAGCACGTTGGTGACCACTCAGCTCTCCTGTCTGGTCGAATTTTCCCAATGGTGGCAATTGCAGAGGCAAAGGGCAAGACCACGCGATGCAATGTCACGCTCCTGTCACGAAAAATGCCGCGTCCCGGGGGGCGCGGCACTCATTTTCGGCAATGGGCACAAAATCAGATCGGGTCGCCTGAGACTGACCCGGCCTTGAACGGACCGGTTGCAACGGTCGGTGGCGCCGTGCCCGAGCAGACAGGTTTACCATATTTATCGAGACGCTGAGACAGGTAACCCTCAACGCCATCGTCAATGATCCAGTGATCACAGCCATTCGGGTCGACCCAGACGCCCGCCTGCAGAGTGCTTAGATGTTTGCTGTCAAAGCCCCGGTCAACGGTTTTGTCCTGCTTATCGCCGAATTCGTCACAGGCACCCAGTATACCCATGAGAGGAACGACCGCAGCCAATTTGATGAGTTTCATGAATAGTCCCCTCAGCGAATGCAGATGATTTCGACGCGGCGGTTCTGTGCCATGCCTGCGGCGGTATTGTTCGGTGCCTTTGGCAGACGCTCGCCATAAGCGCGCACATCCGCAATCCGTGCGCCGATACCGGCAGCGACGTTGGCAACGGAATTGGCCCGGCGCAAAGACAGATCCAAATTGTATTTGTCAGAGGCACGGCTGTCGGTATGGCCCGTGATGATGTAGGAAATCGCATTCGACTCGCGAAAGAACTGCTCCAGCGCGCCACGCCCTGCGTGGGAAACCCGCGCGCTATCGGTCGCGAACAATTGATCGGTGTTCATCACACCACAAACATTGCCACGCCGACACACCGGAATGCCCTGACGTGTAACATGCGGTGTCATGTAGCCCTCGGCACCGTCATCCATCACCCAATGCTCGCATCCATCCGGATCGACCCATATCGTTGGCACATAGCGCTCGCCCAAGACGGTCCTCTGACCGCTTTGTGCAAAAGCGTCCCCCGCCATCAGCCCACCACCCAGAGCGACGACAGCGATCGCGCTCAAAATGTTTCTTACTGACACAGAAAAATATTTCCCCACAGCCCCTGTCCTCTTGTTACACCGTCTGTCCGCCGCAAAATCAGCGTCGGAAGACAACAAAATTATCTTTTGAGTTTACCAGCTTTGCCAAAGTTGTGAAGCCTTAATCACCAGATATTGTGGACAGTGTGGAAACAATCACAAGCGCCCGCACCTTTTGACAGCGCGGGCGTGAAATTTTTTATAAATCTTTGGCTTACTTCAGCGTGGTGGCCGCCTTAGCCGCGCAGCACCCGCCCGGCGAGAGAGTTGGTCCCGCTTTCGACGATTTCCACACGGGCCAGTTGCCCCGGCTTTATCGTGTCATCGGACACGTGGACAGCGTGCAGATGGTCTGATTTGCCCACCATCTGCCCCGCAAGCCGACCCGGCTTTTCAAAGAGCACGCCAACCTCACGGCCCACCATCGCGTCCTGTGCTGCACGCTGCTGTCGGGTGATGAGGGCCTGCAGCCTCTGCAATCGCTCTGATTTCACGTCTTCGTCCACCTGATCACGTTCCGCGGCGGGCGTGCCCGGACGCGTCGAATACTTGAACGAGAATGCATAGCCATAATTCACCGCCTCGATAAGATCGAGCGTGTCCTGAAAATCCTGTTCGGTCTCTTCGGGAAAGCCCACGATGAAATCACCGGACATCAGGATGTCGGGCCGCGCGGCGCGAATTTTTTCGATCAGCCGCAGATAGGACTCCGCCGTATGACTGCGGTTCATCCGCTTTAGGATGCGGTCACTGCCCGACTGTACCGGCAGATGCAGGTAGGGCATCAGCTTGGCGCATTCGCCATGCGCCGCGATAAGGTCGTCATCCATGTCGTTGGGGTGACTGGTGGTAAAGCGTATACGCTCAAGCCCGTCGACCTCGTCCAGTGCCCAGATAAGCTGCGCCAGCGACCAGTCCCGCCCATCAGGCCCCTGACCATGATAGGCGTTGACGTTCTGGCCCAGCAGGGTGATCTCGCGCACGCCACGTTCGACCAGATCGCGGGCCTCTTCGACGACACGGGCGACTGGCCGGCTGACCTCGGCGCCACGCGTATACGGGACCACGCAAAAGGCACAGAATTTATCACAGCCCTCCTGCACGGTCAGAAATGCTGTCGGGCCGCGCTTGGCCTTGGGGCGGTGACGCAGCGTGTCGAACTTGTCATCCAGCGGAAACTGCGTATCGAGCGCCTTTTTGCCATCCCGCGCCTTCGCCTCCAGTTCCGGCAAGCGATGATAACTTTGCGGTCCGACCACCAGATCGACAAGCGGCTGGCGGCGCATGATCTCTTCGCCTTCGGCCTGTGCGACGCAGCCGGTGACGCCAATTTTCAGGTCAGGGCGGGCCGCCTTCAGCCCTTTGAGCCGGCCCAGCTCGGAATACACCTTTTCCGCCGCCTTTTCCCGAATGTGGCAGGTGTTAAGAAGGATCATGTCCGCATCTTCCGGCGTGTCCGTCTCGACATAGCCGACACCGCCCATGGCCTCGGCCATGCGTTCGCTGTCATAGACGTTCATCTGACATCCATATGTCTTGATGTATAGTTTCTTCGCCTCGGACATCGGCCTGCCTTTCGCGCGGTTATCAGGGCGTCTGCCTACATCAAAGCGGGCGTGACTTGCAATGCGTTCCGATTTACCGGAGATTGCGCCCGAACACAGCAGGACCCCGATGCAGTATTCCAGTCTGGACAGCTTTCTCAAGACAGACAGCGCGAGCCTTGCCAAAGGGCCCGTGGCGCTGATCTTTGCGGAGGATCAAGTCGAACTCGACAGCACCCTGCGCCACCATGTCGATCTGGGTTTCAAAAAAGTTTTGGTCTTTATGCCCCAAATCTTTGAGCTGGCCGAGGATGTCTCGGACACGGTTATTCGCATCGACCATGATCTGACCCGTGACGCAACGCTGTCTGAGACGGTCAACAGGGTCATCGCGGCGGCGCCCGATATCTGGATGTTTTACTGCTACAATGCGGAATACCTGTTCTTTCCGTTCTGCGAAATGCGCACCGTCGGAGAGATGCTGGCCTTTCACACCGAAGAACGGCGCGACGCGATGCTGGTCTATGTCGTGGATGTCTATGCTGGCGATCTTGACACCTGCCCCGATGCGGTCTCGCTTGAAAATGCCTATCTGGACAAATCCGGATATTACGCGCTGGCGCGCAAGGACCCCAGCAACCACAACCACCCCAAGGAACGACAGCTAGACTTTTTTGGCGGCCTTCGCTGGCGCTATGAGGAACATGTGCCCAAGGACCGCCGCAACATCGATCGAATCGCCATCTTTCGGGCCAAGAACAAGGTGAAGCTGCGCCCCAACCACACCTTTACTGACGAAGAGATGAATACCTTTGCCTGCCCGTGGCATCATAACCTGACAGCGTCGATCATCTCGTTTCGGACAGCCAAGGCGCTCAAGCGCAATCCCGGCTCATGCTTTAAAATCCACACCTTTCGCTGGCACAATTCCACGCCGTTCGAATGGCATTCCCGCCAGCTTCTGGATCTGGGCCTGATGGAACCGGGGCAGTGGTTCTGACACGCCCAGCCTAGCGCCGTGCCCAGACCCGCAGATCCACGATCACCTTGACCGTGGCGCCCAGCACCAAAGAACACAGCGCCCATTTGGTGACCAGACCCATCGTCCCCTCGATCAGCACGGCGTGCAGTGCGGTGCCCGCAACGATCAACAGCGCCATCCCGCTGTGCAGCCTGCGCCACAGCCGTGGGCCAAGCCGCAACCTGCGCCGCAAAAGCGCTAGGATCGCAGTGGCAAAGATCAGCCACATCGCCAGCACACCCCAGACCGAAAACGGCGTGGGCGAGGCAAACAGCAACGCATCCACCACATCAGGCGGGCTGGTGATCCACAGCCCCACAACATGCAGCAGCACCGACAAGACCAGCAAACCACCGACCCAGCGATGCACCCGTCGGCCCGCCACGGGCCCAAGCCCCGGCAGATACCCCGCCGCCAGCAGCGGCTGCACCAGCATCAGCGCAAATCCGACGACACCGGCAAGGCCCGCCGCGATGTAAACCGGCTGACGCCACGCCAAGAGCGGGCTTGATGCGGCCACCGCGACAGGGACGGCCACAGCCAGACCCAGCGCCAGCCATTTCAGACCGGCGGAAAGAGGTTTTGTCCGCGTGGCCAAAACCCGCTCAGGCAGGAATGAGGACGAAATCGACGTTCAGCGTGGTCTCGTTCGGGCTGCGCATCACCGGGCGCAGGAACACCGTTTCGAAATCCGCGCTGTCATAGGCCAGATGCCCATGGGCCTGCCCAAAGGCCGGCACGATCTGCGGCATATCCATCCGGAAGCGACCCTGAGCATCCGTCAGCGTGGCACCGTGGCTCTGCGGGTCACGCTCATGGCCCTCGGTGGTATGCGCCCATATCTGGATGCGCTGCCCGGCCAGCGGTGCACCATCGCCTGCGCGGCGCACGGTACCTGTCATGAGAAACCCACCATTGCCGATCCGCTCCACGATCGGGGCGCCGGGGCGGTAATTGTTCGACCCACCCCGCATGGTCGGCGTGGGGGCAACGCCCGCCGCGCGCGCCGGAACGCTAAGCCCGGCCCCAAAGCCAAGCGAGGCAAGACCACCGGTCACAAGCAGGTGGCGTCGGGTGAAAGGCGTGGTCGACATGTCTGGCTCCTTCATCGGCGGCATATGTTGGACCGTCGATCACGGTCGAACAACGGCCACTGTATGGAAACTAGCATGTAAGGTAGGAAAGGTCGCCAAGGCTGACAGCTTGCTCACAGCGACGTGAACACATCTTTGCATTATGGGGGGCAAGCGGGGTCTGCCCGGTCAGTGCAGGCTCAGCAACGCGCGTGTCACCGGATCATAGCCGTTTTGGCCCGCGCCGCCTTTGAAATTCGCCAGCGATGTGCGGTAGAGCATGCCGTCCTCTGACTCGTCCAGCCAGTCCTGCGCCATGGCGACGGTCTGTTTCATCCGGTCATGGCTTTGCGGGTATAGACCGCGGTCCTGCCAGATCGCCGTGGCCAAAGCACAGCTCAGGGCGATCTTGACCACACGGGCAATCCCACGCGCCTTTCGCGCCCTGCGCCGGCAGGCATCCTTGCGGGACTGTTCACGGCTTTGCGCGCGATGCTTATGAATGACCTGTTCGTACACCATTGCCGCAATGTCGCCCTGCTTGATGGCAAAACAACGGCAGAACTCCGGCAAAAAACCGGATTACGTGTCAAAAACCTACAGGTTTTCCGGCTGCGGCATGCCCAAAACATGGAACCCGCCATCGACGCGGATGATCTCCCCGGTCGTGCAGGCCCCGGCTGGCGACGCAAGATAGACCGCCGTGCCGCCCACCGCCTCTAGCGTGGCATTGGCCCGCATCGGGGTGTTTTCCTCGGTGTGCCGAAAGGTGCGCCGCGCGCCGCCGATGGCAGCCCCCGCAAGCGTTTTCATTGGGCCGGGGCTGATCGCGTTGACGCGGATGCCATCGGGGCCAAGATCATTGGCCAGATAGCGTGTCGTCGCCTCAAGCGCGGCCTTGGCCACGCCCATGACGTTGTAATTGGGCACCACGCGGTTGGACCCCTGATAGGTCAGGGTCAGCAATGTGCCGCCCTTGTCCTTCATCAGCGGATAGGCGCGTCGCGCCACCTCGATGAAGGAATAGACCGAGATATCCATCGAATGCTTGAAATTGGTCCGGCTGGTATTGAGAAAGCGGCCAGACAGCTCCGACTTGTCGGAATAGGCCACCGCATGCACGAGAAAATCAATCGTCTCCCAGCGGTCGCCCAGCGCCTTGAACGCCGCATCGAGCGAGGCATCGTCGGTCACATCCACATCCACCATCAGGTCAGAGCCGACTGACTGCGCCAGCGGCTCCACCCGTCGGCCAAAGCTTTCGCCCTGATAGGTAAAGGCAAGCTCTGCGCCCGCCTCATGCATCGCCTTGGCGATCCCCCATGCGATCGACCGCTCGTTCGCGACACCCATGACGAGGCCGCGCATGCCCTGCATCGAATTGCTCATGTCTAATCCTACCCGTCAAACCGGCTCAGAAGCATCGAACCATTCGTGCCGCCAAATCCAAAACTGTTGGTCATTACCGTATCGAGCCCGGCATCATCCACCCGCACTGTCGCGATTTCACCGGGGTTGATCGCCGGGTCCAGTGTCTCGACATTGATCGAGGGGATGATGAAATCGTGATGCAGCGCCAGAAGGCAATAAATCGCCTCTTGCGCGCCGGTCGCCCCTTGGCTGTGCCCGGTCATCGACTTGGTAGAGCTGATCGGGGGCACGTTGCCCTCGCCAAAGATGCGGCGCACCGCCTCTACTTCGCCCGCGTCGCCCACCGGCGTCGAGGTGCCATGCGCGTTGATGTACCCAACATTGCGGCCCTCCGACAGCTGGCCCAGCGCCAGACGCATCGCCCGCTCACCGCCCTCACCCGAGGGGGCGACCATGTCATGCCCGTCACTGGTGGCGGCATAGCCCGTCACCTCGGCATAGATCTTGGCACCGCGCGCCTTGGCGTGCTCCAGATCCTCAAGCACAAGGATCCCGCCGCCGCCTGAAATCACGAACCCGTCGCGATCCGCGTCAAAGGCACGGCTCGCCTTTTCGGGGGTGTCATTATACTTGGAACTCATCGCGCCCATCGCGTCGAAAAGACACGACAGCGTCCAGTCCAGCTCTTCTCCGCCGCCCGCGAACATCACATCCTGCTTGCCCATCATGATCTGCTCTGCCGCATTGCCGATGCAATGCAGGCTGGTCGAGCAGGCCGAAGTGATGGAATAATTGATGCCCTTGATGCTGAACGCCGTGCTCAGATTGGCACTCACGGTCGAGCACATCGTCTTGGGCACGGCAAACGGCCCGATCCGCTTGGTGGCGCCGCTGTTCAGCACCGTCTGATGCGCGCTCAGCATGGCGCTGGTCGACGGCCCGCCAGACCCGGCCACAAGGCCGGTGCGCGGGTTGACGATATCGGCCTCTTCCAGCCCGCTATCGGCAATCGCCTGTTGCATCGCGATATGCGCATAGGCCGCCCCCGGCCCCATGAACCGCAGCGCGCGTTTATCGATATGATCTTTGGGGTCGATCTTCAAAGAGCCGGCAATGCGGCTGCGAAAGCCGTGTTCCGCCATCTCTTCGTTGGCGGTGATGCCGGATCTGCCCGCTTTCAGCGAATCCAGAACCTCTTCGGCGTTGTTCCCGATGCTCGAAACGATCCCGAGCCCTGTCACGACGACGCGGCGCATGAGCGCACTCCTCTCCCTGTGTCAGTCGCCTTACTAAGACAAGCAACCGGGCAGGTGCAAGGAGAGAGCACGCGCGCCCGCACCTGCGTGACATGCTGGACCTACATGTCTCAGCTCTCGCTCAGCGCGACCTTCATGTCCTTGACCTGATAGATGACGTCACCATCGGCCTCGACGATGCCGTCGGCCACACCCATGGTCAGGCGCCGGGTCTGGACCGCCTTGGTGAAATCCACCTTGTAAGTCAGCATCTTGCGGTCGGGCCGCACCATGCCGGTCAGCTTTACCTCGCCCACGCCCAGCGCATAGCCACGCCCCTGCCAGCCGCGCCAGCCAAGGTTAAAGCCGGTCAGCTGCCACAGACCATCAAGACCCAGACAGCCCGGCATGATCGGGTTGCCGGGGAAATGGCACTTAAAAAACCACAGATCGGGATCGATATCGAACTCGGCGACCACATGCCCCTTGCCATGCAAACCGCCATCGCCCGAGATATCGGTGATCCGGTCCATCATCAGCATCGGCGGCTCCGGCAGCTGGGCATTGCCCGGTCCGAACAGCTCGCCGCGCGCGCATTTCAGCAGATCGTCCTTGTCGAAACTCGTGGGCAAGTCTGCCATCGGCTCGGCCCCTTTCTCGGTCATTCCTAGCTTTTCATGCCCATATCACCGCGCCAAAGCCACACGCAAGCCCGCCAGCGCACGGTTTTTATTTGAAATCCCGGCGTCCCGCCCCCTATATTGGACGGAACACAAGGATTTATGCATGACGTCTACACCGGCAACCGATCTGGGATCAGACTGGCTCACGCGCGCGGGCCTGCGCCCGACGCGCCAGCGCGTCGCGTTGGCGGCACTGCTTGTGGGCGACGGGCAGCATCGCCATGTCACCGCCGAAAGCCTCTTTGCCGCCGTCCAGAAAAGCGGCGATAGCGTGTCGCTGGCCACCGTCTACAACACCCTGCGCGCCTTTTGCGATGCGGGCCTTCTGCAAGAGGTGACAGTGGACGGGTCCAAAAGCTATTTCGACACCAACACGCATGATCACCCACACTTCTTTTGGGAAGACGAAAACCGGCTGAGCGACGCGCCTGCCGACCAGCTTGAGATTTCGCGCCTGCCCGACGCACCCGACGGGGCAGAGATCGCAAGCGTGGACGTGGTGATCCGCCTGCGTCGCACCCCCGCTGACAGCTGAGTTATGAAGGCCGTCTGGTACGAGCGTTTCGGCGCTCCCGCTGACGTTCTGACGTTTGGCGATACAGCCACGCCCACGCCCACCGATGGCGAGGTGCTCGTGCGTCTCAGCCATTCCGGCGTGAACCCGTCGGATGCCAAGGCCCGCGCCGGCAGCCGTCCGGGTGTGACCAAACCGGCCTTTCCCAGCATCATTCCCAATTCCGATGGCGCAGGCGTGATCGAGGCGGTGGGCGACGCGGTCGATCCTGCCCGCATCGGCACACCCGTCTGGATCTGGAATGGTCAGTGGCAACGTGCCTCAGGCACCGCGGCACAGTATATCGCCCTGCCCGCCGCACAGGCCATCCCCCTGCCCCAAGGCGTCACAGCCCAAACCGGCGCAACACTCGGCATCCCCGGCCTCACGGCCGCCCATACCGTATTTGGCGGCGGTCCGGTCGACGGGCAAACCCTGCTGATATCCGGTGGCGCGGGCGCGGTCGGGCATATGGCCGTGCAACTTGCCAAATGGGGCGGCGCCACAGTGCTGGCAACCGCCTCGGCCGGCGATGTGACACATGTAAAACAAGCAGGCGCCGATCACGTCTTTGACTATGCCGATCCGGATCTGGCGGCAAAAATCCTCAGTGCGTCAGGCGGCATCGACCGCGCCGTCGAGGTGGAGTTCGGCACCAATGCCGCGCTGCTGGCCGAGGTGATGACCCCGCTCGGCACAATCGCCGCCTACGGCTCGGGCAAGAACATGACGCCGGAGTTCCCCTTTGGTCCCTATCTCTTCAAAGCGCTGAAGCTGGATATCTCGCTCATCTACATCCTGCCCGCACCTGAGCGGCGCGCGGCCATCGACACGCTGCACCGCGCACTGGCAGAGGGCGCGCTCTCTCCGGCAATCCACGCGACCCTGCCACTGGCCGACTGCGCGCGCGCCCATGACATGGTCATGACCCCGGGCCGCCACGGCGCCGTCCTGCTCGATTGCGCCTGACCACCCGCTTCATCTTGCCAAAAATATCCCAGGGTGAGCGTTGAAATTCCGGAGGATTTCAACGTGAGGGGCAGAGCCCCTACCGTGATCAAACCGAATCCACAAAAGAAAACGGCGCGAGCCTTATACCCGCGCCGCACCCATATCGTTGTGTCGTGAACCGCCTCAGGCGATTTCGACCAACTCGATGTTGAATGTCAGGTCCTTGCCCGCCAGCGGGTGGTTCGCGTCCAGCACGACCTGCTCGTCGCCGACCTCGGCCACGGTCACCTGCAGGGTCTGACCCTCCGGCGTCTGCACCTGAAGCTGGGTGCCCAGATCGAGCGGGATATTGTCGGGAATGTCCTTGCGCGGCACCGGCTGCATCGCGTTGGGGTCGACCTGCCCATATGCCTGATCGGCTGGCACTTCGACGACCTTTTTATCGCCGACGGTCATGCCCGGAATGGCCTCATCGAGGCCGGGGATGATCTGGCCCGAACCGACGGTGAATTCCAAAGGATCGCGGCCTTCGCTGGAATCAAAGGTCTCGCCATCGGCAAGCGTGCCTTTGTAATGAATACGGACCGTATCGCCCGACTTGGCTTCCGTCATGAAGTGTCCAATCGTTTTTTGGGGGGATGAGTTTGCAAGGCCGCGCCACGCGCGCGGGTACTTGGTTCGTCGTTCTGAGCAAAGCCTAACCTGCTGTCTCGCGGATTGCAAACAGCCCGGAAAGGCGCAATCGGGCTTTTCCACAGCGCCCGGACATGCCACCCTGCCCACATGCGCTATCGCGAGAAAGGCCGCCGGACATGCCCATCACCACTTGTGTTTTCGATGCCTATGGCACGCTCTTTGACGTGGCCGCCGCCGCCCGCAACGCCGCCACAGAGCCGGGGCGCGAGGCCTTTGCGGATCACTGGCCCGTCATCGCCGAGACATGGCGCCTCAAGCAGTTGCAATACACATGGCTGCGCGCGATCACCGGCGATCACACCGATTTCTGGCAGGTCACGCAGGATGGTCTCGATTTCGCGCTAGAGGCACAAGGGCTGGGCCATGATGCGGGTCTGCGCGAGCGCCTGTTACAGCTCTACTGGGAGCTCGAATCCTACCCCGAGGTGACCGCCATGCTGAGCACTCTGAAAGAGCGCGGGATCAATACCGCGATCCTGTCCAACGGCTCTCGTGCGATGCTGAAAGGGGCGGTTGACAGCGCCGGGATCGGCCCGCTTCTGGATGAGACCCTTTCGGTGGACAGTGTCGGTATCTTCAAACCCGCCGATCAGGTCTATGACCTTGTCGGACAGCGGTTTCGCGGTGCCAAATCCTCGGTTCTGTTCGTGTCGTCCAATGGCTGGGATGTCTGCTCGGCAGCCGGCTATGGCTTTACCACCGCCTGGGTCAACCGCGCGGGCGACCCGATGGACCGGCTTGCCGCGCGCCCCGACCATGTCCTGCCCGACCTCACCCGCATCCCGGAGCTTGCGGTCTGATGCCCGGCTTCACCACATCCGACGGCGTCTTGTTGCATTATGAGGATGAGGGCGATGGCCCGCCCATCCTGTGCCTTGCCGGGCTGACGCGCAACAGTGCCGATTTCACCTATCTGATGCCGCATCTGGCGGGCTACAGGGTCATTCGAATGGATTATCGCGGGCGCGGCCAGTCAGAGGCGCCCGAGGATTACATGACCTACAACATCCTGCGCGAAGGGGCGGATGCGATTGAGCTGCTTGATCATCTGGGCCTTGACCGCGTCACCCTCATCGGCACCTCGCGCGGCGGGCTGATCGCGATGGCGCTGTCGGTCACCGCGCCTGACCGTCTGGCGGCTGTGGTGCTCAACGATATCGGGCCAGAGGTCGCGCCCATCGGCATCCAGCGCATCATGGACTACGTCGGCAAGACACCGCCTTTCACCGACCTCGACGAGGCGGCCCACGCCCTCATGACAGGTCAGGCAGAGGCGTTTGCGGACGTGCCCCTGCGCCGCTGGCGCGAGCAGGCGGATTTCATGTGGGCGAACGCGCCCGAGGGCGGCATCACCCTGCGCTACGATCCACGCCTGCGCGACGCGCTGGTGGGTCAGGCCGGCGCGGGAGAGGCCCCGGACCTGTGGCAGCTCTTTGACGGGTTGCGCGATATCCCGACCGCCGCCATCAAGGGCGCCAATTCCGATCTGCTATCGGAGGAAACACTCGCGAAAATGCAGGAACGTCATCCAGATCTTATCACCGCCATCGTACCGGACCGGGGCCATGTGCCGTTTCTGGACGAGCCAGAGGCGCTGGCCGCCATTCACGACGTGCTGAGGAAGGCGACATGAGCGATATCGACCGCATCCGCGCCGCGGCCCGGCGGCTTGACGGGGTCGCCCGCCGCACGCCGCTCTTGTCATCGCCCTTTCTCGACAGGATCGCGGGGCGGCGCATCCTGATAAAGCCCGAATGCCTGCAACATACCGGCAGCTTTAAATATCGCGGCGCGCGCGCCGCACTCTCGGCGCTGGATGACGCGACGCGGGCCAAGGGCGTCTTGGCCTATTCCTCGGGCAATCACGCGCAGGGCATCGCGCTGGCGGCGCGGGAATTCGACGTGCCCGCGGTGATCATCATGCCGATGGACGCCCCGCAGCTCAAAGTCGACAACACGCGGGCTCTTGGCGCCGAGGTGGTCCTCTATGACCGCGCAGCCGGCGAAAGCCGCGAGGCGGTGGGCGCGCAGATAGAGTCAGAGCGCGGTCTGACACTCATCAAGCCCTATGACGAACCCGAGGTGATCGCGGGCCAAGGCACCTGCGGTCTGGAAATTGCCGAGGACGCCCGCGCGATGGGGATAGAGACCGCCGATGTGCTTGTCTGCTGCGGCGGTGGCGGGCTGACATCGGGCATCGCCCTTGCGTGCGCGGCAGATGCGCCGGGCCTGACCGTGCGCCCAGTAGAGCCACAGGGCTTTGACGACGTGACCCGCTCGCTAGCCACGGGCCGGGTCCAGAGCAATCCGGCCCCGTCGGGTAATATCTGTGACGCGATCCTGACACCCGCGCCCGGCGACATCACCTTTCCGATCATGCAGCGCCTGTGCGGCGCTGGTATCGCGGTCACCGAGGATGAGGCGCTGGCGGCAATGGGCCTTGCCTTTCAACGGCTCAAGCTGGTGGTCGAACCGGGCGGGGCCGTGGCGCTGGCGGCGGCGCTTTTTCATCCCGACCAGATGGCCGGCGACACGGTCATCTGCACCATTTCCGGCGGCAATGTGGATGCAAGCGTTTTTGCCCGCGCGCTGGCCACGCTTGTCCCCGCAGACGGATCGCCATGACCCGGCGTCGCAAGGATGGCGGCAAAGCTCAGCAAAACTGTGGTTTGATAGTATAGGATTTCGTAAAAATGACAGAGTTCACCATCGCCTCTTTCAACGTCAAAAACCTCATCGGCCCTGACAAAGAGTATTATCAGTTTCAGTCTTACACGCCCGAGGAATTCGCGTGGAAACAGGATTGGATGGCGGACCAGCTGTTGACGCTCGACGCCGATATCGTGGGCTTTCAGGAAATTTTCGAAGAAGACGCGCTCAGGGCTGTGATCGACGAAACGTCCACGCGCGCAAATGCGCTGAACGCAGCGTCTATTCCCGACGCGTCCAAGCGTTATCACCGCAAGGCGATTTTCCGCAATCTGAAGGTGACGCCCTATGATGAAGCCGCGCTGGCCTTTGCGCCCAATAGCGCCGACACCGGCGAGGCGGGTCGCCGCCGTCCGGGCCTTGCGATCCTGTCGCGGTTCGGCTTTGCCGAGCCCCCCGAGATCATTCAGGACCTGCCAGAGCCGCTGACCATCCCCTTTACGCCCCTGCGCGGGCTGGATGGTGCCGAGGAGGCGGGCCATTTCACCCTGCACCGCCTGTCGCGGCCAATCCTCAAGGCGCGCGTGCCGGTGGGCGATCAGGTGATAACCGTCTTCAATTGCCATCTGAAATCCAAGCTGGGCGAATATCTCAGGCCCGAGGGCGCAGACTTCGCCCCCGAAGAGGATCTGACGGCCTATGACCCGGTTGGCCGCGCGCTTGGCTCGTTGCGCGCGGCCCTGCGCCGCACCGCCGAAGCATGGGTTTTGCGCCGCGCCATCATTGCAGAGCTTGAGGCAGGCCGCCCGGTGCTGGCGCTTGGCGATTTCAACGATGGCGAACACGCCGTCTCGACAGAGATCATCACCGGCGAGACGCCGTTCAAGAACTATTCCTGGATGCTGCGCCATGACGCTCAAACCTCTGGCGACCGCTATTCAGAGGCCGAGAACGCGCAGATCACCCGCGATGTGCAAAACGCGCGGCTGCATTCCGCGGAAAAGCTGTTTGTGCGTAAATCCCTGCGCGACATGGTCTACACCGCAGCCTTTGGTGGCGTGTTCGAATCCATCGACCAGATTTTCATGTCCCAGCATTTTCATCCCGACAACCCGGACCGGCTGGGCGACATGACCTATTTCAGCGCCTTGAACGACCATCTCACCGACGGCTCTCACCCCGAGGCGCCTTATAACAAGCTTGCATCGGATCACGGGCAGATCATGGCGCATCTGCGGATGCGACAGGCGGGAGATGGCTCGGCGCGGTGACATCGCCCCGGCTTTCCCCCGCAGCCGAAGCTTGATAACCCTGATACCTGCGCCCTGCCCCGCGCAGCCCAAAAAGGGATATATGACATGAGCTTCGCCGATCTGGATGGCATCCGCTTGCATTACCGCGACGACGGCCCGCGCGATGGGCCTGCAGTGGTTTTTTCCAACTCACTGGGCACCGATCTGACGATGTGGGACGGCGTGCTGCCGCATCTGCCAGATGGCCTGCGCCTTATCCGGTATGACAAGCGCGGGCATGGCCAGTCCGATGTGCCGCCCGCCCCCTATTCAATGGGCGCATTGGTGCATGACGCAGAAAGTCTGCTGGATCATCTGGACGTGCGCGACTGTTGTTTTGTAGGGCTGTCGATAGGCGGCATGACGGGTCAGGGGCTGGCGGTAAAGCGGCTCGATCAGGTGCGCGCGCTGGTGCTGTCCAACACGGCGGCCAAGATCGCAACGCCCGCAATCTGGCAGGACCGCATCGACGCGGTGCGCCGGGGCGGCGTAGAGGCACTGGCCGATGGCATCATGGCGCGGTGGTTTTCCAACACGTTCCGCGACGGACCCGAGGCGCAGGCGTGGCGCGACCTGCTGACCGCAACGCCGGATGAGGGATATATGGGCTGCTCGGCAGCGATTTCGGGCACCGATTTCTACACCCCAACCAGCGGCCTGCGCCTGCCCGTTCTGGGTATCGCCGGCACCGAAGACGGCTCTACCCCGCCAGATCTGGTGCGCGAAACCATTGATCTGGTGCCCGGCTCACGGCTTGAGATCATGCGCGGCGTGGGGCACATCCCCCCCGCCGAAGACCCCCAAGGCTATGCCAAGATCCTCACTGGTTTCCTGCGGGAAACCGGCCATATCCCCGATTGATCGCGGAATGCGCGCGCGCCTGCCTCTTGTCTTTGTGCTGACCACCGTGATGATCGACGCGATGGGCATCGGCATCATCATTCCCGTCATGCCCATGCTGATCGTCGAGATCGAGGGCGGCACCCTGTCCAATGCAGCGCTCTGGGGCGGGCTCATGGCGTCCAGCTTTGCG
>CBFHML010000038.1:0-1187 GCA_965656855.1 Roseovarius sp. | reverse complement strand
GCAGAAAGGACCTTTTTCAGGTTATGGAAAACTTCAGCACCCATTTGCAGTGCTTTACTGAAAGAATCAGCACCAGCAGGCATGATCATAAATTCCTGAAAATCAATACTATTATCAGCATGTGAGCCACCATTCAAGATGTTCATCATCGGCACTGGCAGGATCCGCGCCGAGGTGCCGCCGACATAGCGATACAGCGGCTGCGCGGTGCTATCGGCGGCGGCCTTGGCCACGGCGAGGCTGACACCAAGGATGGCATTCGCACCAAGGCGGGCCTTGTTGGGGGTGCCATCAAGCTCGATCATGGTCTCGTCGATGGCGACCTGTTCGGTGACGTCGAAGCCGGCGAGGTCTTCTGCGATCTCTCCGTTGACGGCGGCTACGGCCTCCAGTACGCCCTTGCCCAAGTAGCGCGCAGCATCGCCATCGCGCTTTTCCACGGCCTCATGCGCGCCGGTGGAGGCGCCAGATGGCACAGCGGCGCGGCCCATCGTGCCGTCCTCCAGGATCACATCGACCTCGACGGTGGGGTTGCCCCGGCTGTCAAGGATTTCGCGGGCGTGGATATCAAGAATGATGCTCATTGAGAAACTCTCCGGGTGTGTATCTTTGCCCGTGGTCTAGCAGTCTTCGGGCGTATTGCAACGGGGATGATAGCGCTAACGGGCTTATGAGGCGGGCATTCGCGCCTCGCGGGCCAGCCTGCGTTCGCGCAAAAAGGTATAAAGCCCGGTGGCAATAATCAGCGCAGCCCCCGTCAGCGTCAGCGCATCGGGGCGTTCGCCAAACACGATCACGCCAACCAAAAGCGAGAACAACAGGCGGGTGTAGCGAAACGGCGTCACCACAGACGCATCCGCGATGCGCATGGCGGTCACGATGCAGTAATACGCGCCCGCGCCGAACACGACGGCAAAGCCCAGCATGGTCCACCCCAATGCGGTGGGCGCCACCGGCGCACCGGGGGACAGCAGCAAGAGCAGCGCCCCCGCCGGGACCAGAATGGCGAACCCCTGAAAGGAAATGACGGTAGACGGCACGTTGACGTCGATACGCCGCGTGATGATATCGCGCGTGGCCACCATCAGGACCGACACAAGCACCAGAAGCGCCATAGGCTCGAACCCCGCAAGACCCGGGCGAATAATGAGCAACACGCCTGAAAACCCGATGACGATGGCTGTCCA
>CBFHML010000037.1:0-27001 GCA_965656855.1 Roseovarius sp. | reverse complement strand
CCGGCTCACACCGCCCCCCACTGCTTCATCTGGCGAAAAATACCTCGGGGTGAATTGGTCCCGGACAGCGTCCGGGGCCAAGAGGGGCAGCGCCCCTCCCCCCGCGACGCCAAAGGCGGCGCAACACCTATAAGTCTCGCCACGCTCACTCCTCGTCCACCACGGCAAAGAGGGTCGGCACAGCCGGGCATGGGGCCAGCGAATTGCCGACCACATCGCTCAACCGTGTCTGGTGCAAAAACACATAGACATGCGCACTCAGGCTTTCCCACAGCCGGTTGGTCATGGACTGGGCCCGCGACCCCGATGCGCCACCAGACGCACCCGCGCCCTTATGCAGCGCATCGACCGTCTCATCCACGGCGGCGAATATATCGATCACTCGGATTTCCGTTGTCGGCCGCGCCAGCTTGTAGCCACCGCCCGGACCGCGCACAGAGATCACCAGATCCGCCCGGCGCAGCTTGACGAAAAGTTGCTCCAGATAGGGCAGCGAAATCGATTGCCGGCGTGAGATTTCTCCCAGCGTCACCAGCCCCTCGCCCTGTTGCAGGGCGATATCCACCAGAGCGACCATGGCGTAACGCCCTTTGGTGCTGAGTTTCATGCGTCACCCCCCGGCGAATAGATTGACCTTGACGCGCGCAGCGCCTATCTGATGCCGACGCTGCCCCACGGGTGCGCCAAGATTAGAACAATTCTAAGGTGCTTGAGCAATTCCGTCAAGAAATTGCCGGGCCGGAAATCACAGTAAGGGGACATGCATGCCCGAGGTCATCTTTCCCGGCCCCGAAGGCCGGCTCGAAGGCCGCTACCATCCGCAAAAGGAAAGAGACGCACCCATCGCCATCGTGCTGCATCCGCATCCGCAGTTCGGCGGCACGATGAACAACAAGGTCGTCTACAACCTGCACTATGCCTTCTACAAGATGGGCTTTACCGTGCTGCGCTTCAATTTTCGCGGTGTCGGCCGCAGCCAGGGTGAATATGACCAGGGCGTAGGCGAATTGTCCGACGCGGCCTCGGCGCTTGATTACCTGCAATCCATGAATGCCAATTCTAAACATTGCTGGGTCGCGGGCTTTTCGTTTGGCGCGTGGATCGGCATGCAGCTTTTGATGCGGCGGCCGGAAATCACCGGCTTTGTCTCGGTCTCTCCACCTGCGAACATGTACGACTTTTCATTCCTCGCGCCCTGCCCGTCCTCGGGTCTGGTGATCAACGGTGCCGCTGACCGCGTTGCCCCCCCTGCCGACACACGGTCGCTGGTGGGCAAACTGCATGAACAGCAGGGCATCACCGTCACGCACGAAGAGATCGAGGGCTCCGGCCACTTCTTCGAAGAGCCGCATATGGACACGATGATCGACACCGTCAGCACCTATGTAAAGCGCCGCCTGACCGAAAGCACGAGGTAAGCGCATGCGTGTCGCCGAGGATCTGGCAGATGAGTTGGCCCAGAAGGTCATTCAATATGTCGACGCCTCTGGCGATGACGGGATCATTACCGATATCGTCAACATCCTCGGCGCCACCTCTCAGACTGCCGAAGAGGCGTTCCTGACCTCCATGCGGGTGCGCCGCGCCAACCAAAAGGCGCGCGCGCTCCTGCTTGACCGGGTGCGCAAATATCAGGCCTCTCAAAAGGCGCAGGCCGATCAGCAGACCAAGGATGGTGACACCGCCGACTGATCCGCGCGTTACGCTTTCTTGCGCGTGATCGTCCCGGCCTTTTCCGCCAGATCGCGCGCGATGGCAAAGCCGCCTTTGATCTTGTCGGCATCTGATTTCCAGTCCCGCCGCACCACGATCTTGTTGTCCTTCACTTTGGCCAACCCGTTCTGATCCTTGATGAATTCAACCAATCCTTCGGGGCTGGCGAACTTGTCATTGTGGAACTGGATCGTGGCCCCGCGCGGCCCGCCATCCAGCTTGGCGATGCCCGCCCGTTTGCACATGGCCTTGATCCGCACCACCAGCATGAGCGTGTTGACCTCACGCGGCAGCTTGCCAAAGCGGTCGATCAGTTCCGCGGCAAAGCCTTCCAGCTCTACCTTGGTGGACAGCGCCGACAACCGGCGATACAGCCCAAGCCGCACATCCAAATCGGGCACATAGTCTTCGGGAATAAGGACCGGCACACCCAGATTGATCTGCGGTGCCCATTGCTCGTCTGCCTCTGACAGACCTTCCATCTCGCCCGATTTGATCTTGGCGATCGCCTCTTCCAGCATCGACTGGTACAACTCGTAGCCCACATCGCGCATCTGGCCGGATTGTTCCTCACCCAGCAGATTGCCCGCGCCGCGAATGTCGAGATCCTGAGACGCCAGCGTAAAGCCCGCGCCCAGCTGATCAAGAGAGCCCAGAACCTTGAGCCGCTTTTGCGCGGATGTGGTCAGTTTCACGCGTGGCTTGGTCGTCAGATACGCATAGGCCCGCGTCTTGGACCGGCCCACGCGGCCACGTATCTGATAAAGCTGCGACAGGCCGAACATATCGGCGCGGTAGACCACCATCGTGTTGGCCGTTGGAATATCCAGCCCCGATTCGACAATGGTCGTGGCCAGCAGCACATCGTATTTGCCGTCGTAAAAGGCGTTCATCCGGTCATCCAGATCCTTGGCCGCCAATTGCCCGTGACCCACGATAAAGCTCACTTCCGGCACCTGCTCGCGCAGGAACTCCTCGACCTCCGGCAGGTCCGTCAGGCGCGGCACCACGAAAAAGCTCTGACCGCCGCGATAATGCTCTCGCAAAAGCGCCTCGCGCACGGTGACGGGATCGAACTCGCTCACATAGGTGCGGATCGACAGGCGGTCGACGGGCGGCGTGCCGATGATCGACAGATCGCGCACGCCCGACAGCGACAGCTGCAGCGTGCGGGGAATTGGCGTCGCCGTCAGCGTCAGCACATGCACCTCAGAGCGCATGGATTTCAGCCGCTCCTTGTGCCCCACGCCAAAGCGCTGTTCCTCGTCGATGATCAGCAGACCCAGCTTTTTGAACCGGATACTTTTGGCCAGCAGCGCATGGGTGCCCACGACGATATCCACCGTGCCGTCACTCAGCCCGTCGCGCGTCGCAGTCGCCTGACCGGCGGGCACGAACCGCGACAGCGCCCGCACCGTCAGCGGAAAGCCCCGGAAACGGTCGGCAAAATCCTGTGCGTGCTGTCGCGCAAGCAGGGTCGTCGGTGCGATGACCGCCACCTGTACGCCCGACATGGC
Organism: Roseovarius sp.; assembly: GCA_965656855.1. GTDB lineage: Bacteria > Pseudomonadota > Alphaproteobacteria > Rhodobacterales > Rhodobacteraceae > Roseovarius. The sequence goes on along the minus strand of CBFHML010000037.1, from coordinate 23,771 downwards.
CGCGACAAAGGCCGCACGCATCGCCACCTCTGTCTTGCCAAAGCCGACATCGCCACAAATCAGGCGATCCATTGGTGTGCCCGATTCCAGATCGGCCAGCACATCTTCGATGGCGCGCAGCTGATCGTCGGTTTCCTGATAGGGAAAGCGCGCGGCAAAACTTTCCCATGACAGATGCTCGGGCTCCAGCACCGGCGCCTTGCGCAGCGCGCGTTCAGCGGCGATTCGGATCAACCGGTCGGCCATCTCGCGGATGCGTTGTTTGAGCTTGGCCTTTTTGGCCTGCCACGCCCCGCCACCCAGCCGGTCCAGCATGGCCTCTTCGTGGCCATAACGGCTCAGAAGCTCGATATTCTCTACCGGCAGATAAAGTTTCGCATCCTCGGCATAGGTCAGGAGCAAACATTCATGCGCCGCGCCCGCCGCCGTCACCACCTCGGTGCCGGTAAAGCGGCCAACGCCGTGGTCGACATGGACCACCAGATCGCCCGCGCTCAGGGATTGCGCCTCGGTCAGGAAATTCTCTGCACGGCGACGTTTCTTGGGCGACCGGATAAGGCGATCGCCCAGCACGTCCTGCTCGGCGATCACGGTCAGGTCGGGCGTCTGAAATCCGTGCTCCAGCCCCCAGACCGCCAGATGCAGACCATGGCGCTCGATTGATCCGGCATTTTTCACGGTGACCGCGCCAAGCAGCCCTTCATCCTCTAACAAGCCCTCAAGCCGTTCGCGCGCGCCCTCGGAATAGGCCGCGATCAGCACCGGCCCCTGCGACAGGCGTGCATCAACATGATCCTTCAGAACTCTGAAAAGATTTATCTTTTCCTGCTGGCGCTCTGGCGCGAAATTGCGCCCGATCCGCCCGCCCGCATCAATCACACCCGGTCCGGGCGCCTGCGGCAGCGGCGACAGCGCCAGCACGCGCCGGTCGCCCAAGGCCTGCCCCCATGCGTCGCCATCCAGATACAGCCCGTCTGGCGCCAAGGGTTTGTAGACCGTATCGCTGCGCCCCTTTTGGGCCATCGCGTGACGGCGGGCCTCATACTGATCGGCGACCTGCTCCCAGCGGGACTCGTGCGCGTTTTCGACCTGATCATCAAGACTGACCGGCGCGCCCGGCAGATAGTCGAACACCGTCTCAAGCCGTTCATGGAAAAGCGGCAGCCAATGTTCCATCCCGGCCTGCTTGCGCCCGGCGCTCACAGCCTCGTAGAGCGGGTCATCACTGCCAGCGGCACCGAATTCTATGCGGTAATTCTGTCGAAAGCGCCGGATCGCCGCATCATCCAGAATCACTTCGCTGACCGGGGCCAGCTCGATCCGGTCCAGTTTTTCCACTGTGCGTTGGGTTGCGGGATCAAACCTCCGCACGCCGTCCAGCACATCGCCGAAAAGATCCAGCCGTACAGGCCCGCCGTCGCCGGGCGGATAGACGTCGATAATACCGCCACGTATCGCGTAATCGCCCGGCTCCATCACCGTGTGCGATTGCGAAAACCCCATGCGCACAAGAAAGTTGCGCAGCGCCTCCTCGTCGATCTGCCGATCCACCAGCGCGGTAAAGGCCGCGTCGCGCAGAACGTCACGCGCGGGCAACCGCTGCATCGCCGCGTTCAGGGTCGTCAGCAGAATGAACTGCTTTGGCGCGCCATGAACCAGCGCGGCCAGCGTCGCCATGCGCGCGGCGGAAATATCTGCATTCGGGGAAACCCGGTCATACGGCAGGCAATCCCACCCCGGAAGACGCAGCACCGGCAGGCCCGGATCAAAAAAGCGCAGAGCCTCTTCCATGGCGGCCATGCGTTTGTCATCGCGGGCCACATGGATGATGGGCCCGGCGGTCTTGTCGACCTCTCGCAGCAAAAGCTGCGCGTCAAACCCCTCCGGCGCGCCGCCGATCTTTAACCGTTCAGCCTTTGCCATCTCGTTCATCCAAGCGCGTGGGCGGTCATGTTCTGCAACATGCCCCAGGTTGCGGTGGAAAAGATCGACAGCATCCCGATGATCTGCGTGACCACCCGGTGCTTGTGCAGCCGTTTGTAAAGCGGCTCACCCGACAGCTCGCCCACACGGATCGCCTGCGCGGTGCCAACCGACAAGATCCCGACAAGCGTCATCGGAAAGGCAAGCAGGAACACCGCCTGAAAAAATTGCGTGTCATACACAAAGCCAAGCAGAAACAGCGAGGTCAGCACGAAACACATGAACCCCGACAACAGCAGGCCGGTTTCGCGCGCGACATATATGATGCGGTTGGTGTTGATGCGGACCATGTCGTGCAGGTCTTCGACCCCCTGCGGATCGCCCTTGCGCGCGCGCAATACCATATCCCACGGCACGCCCAGCACCCAGTGGCTGGTTGTGGACCACAGCACAGCCAGCACGATCCAGAACCAAAGGTTGCTGAAACTGCGCATGTCGATCAGCTCAAAGATCTCTTGGATCAGGTTCACCGCTCAGGCCTTTTTTGTCATGAAGGCACCACATAGCGCCGCCAACCGGCGATTCATACCCTTGAGATGCAGGAATTTCCATGCCACTCAGTATGCCGAAAACAAGAAGGATCAAATCCGATGCGCCCGACGCAAGCCCCCTACCCCCAGACCCGTCTGCGGCGCACGCGGCAATCGCCCGCAATCCGTGCTCTTGTGGCGCAAAATACGCTGAGCCCCGGTGATTTCATCTGGCCGGTTTTTGTCCGCGAGGGCGACGATATACAAGAGCCGGTGCCCTCTATGCCCGGCGTGGTGCGCCGCTCGGTGGACCGGGTGGTGGAGGCCGCGCGCGAGGCCCATGCGCTTGGCATTCCGGCGATCTGCCTTTTTCCCTATACCGACGCCGCCAATCGCACCGAGGATTGCGCCGAGGCGTGGAACCCCGACAACCTGAGCAACCGTGCCACCCGCGCGATCAAGGATGCGGTGCCTGATATCGCGATCATGACCGATGTGGCGCTCGATCCGTATTCCGACACCGGGCATGACGGCTTTGTCCGCGACGGTCAGATCGTCAATGATGAAACCGTCGAGGCGCTGGTGCGTCAGGCGCTCAGTCAGGCCGAGGCGGGTGTGGATATCATCGGCCCTTCCGACATGATGGATGGCCGCATTGGCGCGATCCGTCAGGCGCTGGAATCTCACGGGTATTCGGATGTTTTGCTGTTGTCATATGCTGCGAAATACGCCTCTGCCTTTTACGGTCCGTTCCGCGACGCCGTCGGCGCGTCGGGCGCGCTCAAGGGGGACAAGAAAACCTATCAGATGGACCCGGCCAATTCGGATGAGGCACTGCGCTGTGTCGCGCGTGATCTCAACGAGGGCGCGGACATGGTCATGGTAAAGCCGGGCATGCCATATCTGGATATCTGTCGCCGCGTAAAGGACGAGTTCGGCGCGCCGACCTATGCCTATCAGGTGTCCGGCGAATATGCGATGATACAGTCCGCCGCCCAGAACGGCTGGATCGACGGGGACCGCGCCATGGCCGAAAGCCTGATGGCCTTCAAACGCGCCGGGTGCGATGGCATCCTGACCTATTTCGCGCCGCAAATGGCCCGCGCTCTGCAAGGATAACGCCGCAAAACTGCCCACAGACCGCGCAAGAACCTGCCAAGCACCACAATCCGTGGTGACAGCGGGCGCGCGACCCCCTATACTACGTTGCAGATCGGCAGTTTCAAAAGACCGGCACATTCAGGCAACACACAGGCAGTAACATGAGCAACCTTTCACGGCGCAGCTTCACCCTAGGCGCTCTGGCGGCCTCCCCTCTTCTGGCCGCCTGCGGCAATGGCGTGGGGTCCACCGGCGCGCAAAAAATCGACGCCCGCGTCGATTCCACGCTGAGCTACCTTTATTCGCAATATCCCAACACACAGACACTCGCGGCCAAGTCCACTGGCATGCTGGTCATGCCGCTGGTCACCGAGGGCGGCTTTATCGTCGGCGGTGGCTATGGCCGTGGCGCACTGCGCGTGGGCGGTGTGACGGTTGATTTCTACTCCGCCACCAAAGGCAGCGTCGGTCTTCAGATCGGGGCACAACAATTCGCCCATGTCCTTTTCTTCATGACCGAAGATGCGCTGTCGCGGTTCCGCCGGTCCTCTGGCTGGGTGGCCGGTGCGGATGTGGAATATGTCTTCAACGATCAGGGCGCCAACCTGCGCGCCGACACCACGACCAGCACGGCACCGGTTGTTGCGGTGATCTTTGGTCAGGCCGGCGCTCTTGCGGGTGTCTCGCTCGAAGGCATGAAATACAACCGCATCATTCCCTGACTCGGGGGACCACGATCGCTGCCCCGGGCCTGACCCGGGGCCCCTACACACGCTCAGTGTAGCGTGAACTCCCCCGTGACCTGCCGCCACTCACCGGGACTGATCATCTTGCGGTGAATGAACGTCACCGAATGCAGCGGCCCTTCGATCTCTTCCTTCCAATAATCGATGAATTTGAACAATCGCGGATGGTCCGGCGCAATATCATAGTCCTGCCAGACGAAGGTATTGATAACATGGGCATAATCCGGCATGTGATAGTAAAATTCCGCCGTGGTCAGACCATAGCCTTTCAGCATCATTTCGGTTTCGCTCATCTCCATGATATCTTTCTCCTGCTGGATCACATTTGACCTTCCTCTTCTCAATCATGCTCATAAAATCTTACTTTTCAATAAAAACAGTATGTTAGCAGGTCGCCGAGATGGCTGCCAACCGCACTCAGGATAGGCCATTGCACCCCATATCCTGCCTCTGATATAGTTTCATAAACAAGATATAGACTTATTCGACAGGACGGGCAGCCACATGAGCGACACGCCGGAAACCCCTGAAAACGAAGACGAAATGCCGCCAGAGCGCCCGCGCTATGAGGGGCCTTCGATCTCTATCGAACAAGAGATGAAGACCTCGTATCTGGATTACGCCATGTCGGTCATCGTCAGTCGCGCGATCCCGGATCTGCGCGACGGGCTGAAACCGGTGCATCGCCGCATCCTCTTTGCCATGCACGAGACCGGCAACACGCATGACAAGTCCTACCGCAAATCCGCCCGCCCCGTGGGCGACGTGATGGGTCAATACCACCCGCACGGCGACAGCGCGATTTATGACGCGCTCGTGCGGATGGCGCAGGATTTCTCTATGTCGCTGCCACTGCTGGATGGTCAGGGCAACTTTGGCTCGATGGACGGGGATAATCCGGCGGCTATGCGCTATACCGAGGTGCGCATGGACAAACCGGCCAATTACCTGCTCGCCGATATCGAGAAGGATACGGTCGACTATCAGGACAATTACGACGGCAAGCAAAAAGAGCCGACTGTCCTGCCCGCCCGCTTTCCCAACATGCTGGTCAATGGCGCGGGGGGCATCGCCGTCGGCATGGCCACCAATATCCCGCCGCACAATCTGGGTGAGGTGATCGACGCCACGCTGGCGCTGATCGACAACCCCGATCTGGGCGCCGAAGACCTGATCGAGTATATTCCCGGTCCGGATTTTCCCACAGGCGGTATCATGCTGGGCCGTACCGGCGCACGCAAAGCCTATATCGAGGGCCGTGGCAGCGTCGTGATCCGCGCCAAGACCCGGATCGAGGAGTTGAGGAAAGATCGCTACGCCATTGTTATTGATGAGATTCCTTATCAGGTGAACAAGGCGTCGATGATCGAGAAGATCGCCGAGACGGTGCGCGAGAAAAAGATCGAGGGCATCGCCCATGTGCAGGACGAATCCGACCGGCATGGTGTGCGCGTCGTGGTCGAACTTAAGCGCGATGCGACCGCCGAGGTGGTGCTGAACCAGCTTTTCCGGTTTACGCCGATGCAGACCTATTTCGGCTGCAACATGCTGGCACTCAATGGCGGGCGGCCAGAGCAGCTGACGCTATACGGATTTTTGTCGGCCTTCATTTCGTTCCGCGAAGAGGTGGTTGCGCGGCGCACCGCGTTCGAGCTGCGCAAAGCGCGCGAGCGGAGCCATGTGCTCTGCGGTCTGGCTGTGGCCGTCTCGAATGTGGATGAGGTGGTTGCGACCATCCGCGCCTCTGCTGATGCCGCCGAGGCGCGCCACAAGCTGATGACGCGTCGCTGGCCCGCACAGGACATTCTGGAATACATCGCCCTGATCGACGACCCGACCCATACGGCGAATGAGGATGGCACCTATAATCTGAGCGAGCTTCAGGCCCGCGCTATCCTTGATCTGCGGCTGCAGCGTCTCACGCAGCTTGGCGTCAAGGAAGTCACGGACGAACTCAAAGAGCTGGCAGGCAAGATCAAGGAATTCCTCGCAATCCTTGCCAGCCGCGAGCGGATCATGCAGATCATCTCGGACGAGCTCAAAGAGGTCAGAGATCAATTCGCCGTGCCGCGCCGGACACAGATCGTTGACTGGTCGGGCGACATGGAAGACGAGGACCTGATCGAGCGCGAGGACATGGTCGTCACCATCACCCAAGGCGGCTATATCAAACGCACCGCGCTGGCCGATTTCCGTGCACAAAAGCGAGGCGGCAAGGGTCTGTCAGGCATGCAAACCAAGGAAGAGGATGTCGTCACCAACCTCTTTGTGGCCAACACGCATACGCAGCTGTTGTTCTTCACCACCGATGGCATGGTCTACAAACTCAAGACATGGCGCCTGCCGCTTGGCGGGCGAACGTCCAAGGGCAAGGCGATCGTGAATATCCTGCCCATCCCCACCGGGGTCAGCATCGCGGCGATCATGCCCGTGGACGTCCCCGAAGAGGATTGGAACGATCTCCAGATCTTTTTCGCCACATCCGCAGGTGACGTGCGCCGCAACGCGCTGTCGGATTTCACCAATGTGAAATCCAATGGCAAGATCGCGATGAAACTGCCCGACGAGACCACACAACTGGTCAATGCCCGGATCTGTTCGGTCGAGGATGACGTGATGCTCGTGACCAGTTCGGGCCGCGCCATCCGCTTTCCGACCACCGAGGTACGGGTATTCAAGGGGCGCGATTCTACGGGTGTGCGGGGCATTCGCCTGACCGGGGATGATGTTGTCGTCTCAATGTCCGTGATCCGCCATTTCGAGGCCTCCGCCGAAGAGCGCGCGGCCTACCTCAAGATGCGCCGCCAGATGGCCGGCGCGCCGGATGATGCAGAAGCCGACGAAGACGAACAGATCGAAGGCTCCATCAGCCCGGAACGCTTTGAAGAGATGAAAGAGGCCGAAAACCTGATCCTGACGATCACGGAACAGGGTGCGGGCAAGCTGAGCTCCAGCCACGGCTATCCGGTGCGCGGGCGCGGCGGCATGGGTGTGCAGGCGATGGACAAGGCGATGCGCGGCGGGTCGCTTGTCGCGTCCTTCCCGGTCCAGCTTGAGGACCAGATCATGCTGGCCACGTCACGCGGCCAGTCGATCCGCGTGCCGATCGACGGGATCTCTTTCCGGTCGCGCAATGCGGGCGGGGTCAAAGTCTTTAACACCGGCAAGAATGAAAAGGTGGTCAGCGTCGCATGGATCGCCGAGACCGGCGAAGACGAAGAGCTAGAGACACAAAACGAACCCGGCGATGCCGTTCCGCCCGCGGAATGAATTTCGCCTGAAAATCAAGCACCGGGACGCCCCACTGCCGCGTCCCGGTCGCGATACGCCCTATCACACCACGATTGCCCCACCCATGACTCAGCTCCAGCCCGTCATGCAAGGCCCCAAGAGAGGCGCAGTGGCGACGGCAACTCTGGTATGGGTGGGCAATGATCCCACGGACCTGATGGACGAAGATATCCTGCCCAAAGACGATGATGTCGCGACGGACAATATCTTTGCGGCCAATTAATCCGCTGGCAGGGCGCCCCGCAAAAGGCGCCCGCGCTCTATCTCTTAGAGGTTGTTCGCAGAGCTGGTCACACCGATCACTGTGCCAAAAAGACCAACGATGGTGGTGGCCGCGTTGATCGGCGATTCTGTCGCCAGCAAGGTATCGCCCGGCTGAACAAGGAACTGACGCGCCGCAAACAGACCGTCCGCCGATGTCAGATCCAGGGTGAAAACCACCTGCTGTTGATCGGGCCCCGCAAGACCGGGCTTGAGGTCTTTCGGTTGATAATCCCGCAGGACCAGCACACCTTCGGGGTTGGCCCGCGAGGCATTCAGCCCCCCAGTCGTGGACAGCGCGTCCATGACGGTCATCCTGTCCTGTTCAAAGTAAATCAGTTGTTGTGTACCCGTCGCGCCAAGGACGTTGAAGCTACGCTTATCCTCGACCACGATCACCTGATCGCCACCCCGCACGCGCACGTTGCGGCTTGCATCCTCGAGCAGGGTTTCGACGCGGGTCTGATAGGTCCGCCCGCCACGTTGCAGACGGATCAGCGGGTTGCGCAAATCCGATTTGACCCCGCCGCTGAGGGCCAGCACGCTCAAAAGCTGCGTATTACGGCTTTCCAGCGGATAGCGCCCCGGCGCACCGACGCCGCTTACGACATCGACGGAATTGTTACGACCCTGAACCACGGATAGCTGCACCTGCGCCGAGGGCACGATGGCGTCATACTGTTCCTGCACGCGACGGCGCGCAGAATCCTCGGTCAGGCCGCGCACATTGACCTCTCCCACATAGGGAAGAAAGATTTTGCCCGACGCGGACACGGACTGCGCCGCGATATTGGCGATCTGCCCGCCCTCGCCCGCGATAAGAGAGTTTTCCTGATTATCCCAGACGAGGATCGACACCTCGTCACCGGCCTGAATGCTCGCAGAATCCGGTCCGCGATCCGCGCTGAACCAGTGATAATGACCATGCCAGCCACTATGCGGCCATTTCGCAAGAAGCGGCGTGACATCGCGCGTGACGTCGACCACCTGAAAACTGGGGGTTTCGGCGTTGCTTTCTCTCAACACCTCGGACTGGATCGCCGCGCCTCGGGGCAAGGAACAGGCTGACAAGCTCATTGCACAGACAACGCCGAGAAAAAGTTTGGATGTCCGCATTTTAATAACCCTAACCTCGTAACCTCCTGTCTGACTAACCTGGTGAAATGATGGTAGACAATGAATTTGCAGTCAGGTCGCGTTAAGGTTGAAGGGTGTAGCAGAATTGACTCAGCGTGATCAAATGCTGGTTTTGGGCAGTGGTGGCCGTCTGGGCACCCTTCTGCGGGCTGCGCACACGCGCGACGGTAGCGATGCAACCAAGGTTCATTTCCAATCGCGCCAGCCGGGCACAGACCTGCTGTGGTCGCCCGGAGATCCGGTGAGGGCATTGCCAAGGTGCCGGACCCTTGTCGCGCTCTGGGGCCAGACCACCGGGGATGAGGCGACGCTTGCGCAAAATGAAACGCTGGTCGATCAAACCTTCGATATCGCCATAGCCTGCGGCGCAAAACGCGTCCTGCATCTGTCGTCAGCTGGCGTCTATGGCCCCGGAACCGCGTTACCCGAGACAGCACCGACCAAACCGTTGAGCGCCTATGCGCGGTCAAAATGCCGGATGGAGAAACGAATCGCCGCAAAACGCCAGAAAGCAAACGCTGAACATATGATTCTGCGGCTTGCAAATGTGGTCGGCGCGGACAGCCTGGCCCCATCGCTGCGCGGGTCCGCCCCTGTACGGCTGGACCGGTTCGCGAACGGTCAGGGCCCAAAGCGCAGCTATATCGCCGCCAGCGATGTGTTGCGGGTGTTGATCCACCTATCCGCCGTCCCGCCCGCGTCCGCCCCCCCGATCCTCAATGTTGCGGCCCCTTTGCCAGTGGACATGGCCGCGCTTGCCCGCGCAGCCCACAAAGATATCGAATGGCATTCCGCCCCCACAGCCGCCATCCAGCAGGTCACGCTTGACGTCACACAGATGGCGCGACTGCTTGGGCCGGTATGCCTGTCCTGCGCGCCAGACGCGCTTGTTGCCGACTGGCAGAACCTGGAGATGGGATCATGACGCCGGGCAAACGCGTGTTCGACATCCTGCTCGCCCTGTGTCTAAGCGTAGTTCTGATCCTGCCAGTCCTGATCGTGGCGATCTTTGTCCTCGTGCTTGACGGGCGGCCCGTCTTTTTTCGATCTTTTCGGATGAAGGACCCGCAAACGCGCTTTGTCCTCTGGAAGTTTCGCACCATGGCGCCGCGTACAGGGGACCATACGGTTTCTGCCGGCTACAAACGTGATGCGGTCACGCGTACTGGCCGTTTTTTGCGACGCACACGGCTTGATGAGTTGCCACAACTTTTCAACATCCTGCGCGGCGACATGAGTTTTGTCGGGCCAAGACCGCCCCTGCCCCGGTATGTTGAGCTTTATCCAGAGATCTACGGCGAGGTTCTGCGCAACAGGCCCGGAGTGACCGGGCTGGCCACATTGCGGTATCACCGGCATGAGGAAAGGTTACTGGCCAATTGCCAAGATCCGCAGGAAACGGACGCCGTTTACAGGCGGCGCTGCATCCCCGCCAAGGCAAGGCTGGATCTGATCTGGGCACGCGAACACTCATTGTGCTTTGATCTGGCCCTGATCCTCAAAACAGCCAAGCGCCTGTTTTCCGCAAGATCTCGCTAATGGGTCTACTGTAATATCGAGATTATTTTGCAGGGGTTATTTTGAACTCTCAGCATCATCTACTTTAACATCCATCCAAGAACGAAACGGTCTGTTAATAAATTAGGATCATACAACCCAAGGGTACGCGGGTTGATCGTATCGAGTCAGCAAACGGAGCAGTAGCTCTCTGTGCTGCTAATAGAAACGGTTTATGATGCTTTACAGATTAGCGGTCTCTCTTACGCGGCAGCAAAAGCGCCTGACGGTAATCGCCATGGATGTCGTTCTGATTGCAGTGGCACATGTGATCTCGACCTCGTTGCTGCTCGGGCGACACAAGATAAAGCTGAACGCCTACCAGATTCAGGGCATTCTGGATTCCGTCTTTGCGGCTGCGGTTCTCACCGTCGCCGGGGTTTTCTATGCCTCGCTGGCTACCCGCCAACATTCCCCGCGTTGCTCTATGTCGTGACCGCCATGGTGTTCTTGATCCTCTTCATCAGCTGCCGGCTTTTGTTACGACAGGCGCTTTTCGGGATCTACCAAAAGGGCGATCAGCGTGTTCCGACCATCCTCTACGTTGCGCGGAAGACAGGCCAGCAATTGGCGGGGGCCCTCGCAGTGGACAACACTCTCGAAGCCATCGGCTTTATCGACGATGAACGCCACATCATCCTTGCCATGCCGGCGACCAAACGCGCGGTCCAGACCGCAATCAGCCGCCGTCTGGCGCAGACGGGCTGCGACGTGCATGCCCTGCCCTTTTTCGCAGATCTGATCACGGACAATGCCGACAGCCTGTCGGACACCAAGCCCGTAGATTTCGACGACCTGCTTGGCCGCGAACAGCTAGAGCAGGAGTTGCCGGGCGTCAGTAGCAGCTATCACAACCGCAACGTCCTGGTCACCGGTGCAGGCGGCTCGATCGGTTCAGAGCTGTGCCGTCAGATCATCGGGTGCCAGCCGCGCAAGCTTATCCTTCTGGACCACAGCGAGCTGGCTCTTTACGATATCCACCGCGAGTTGTCGGCACTGTCGCCACAGACCCCGGTCATTCCGATCCTCGGATCGGTTTGCGAGCGTGGCCTCGTCATAGACGCAATGGAAAGCAACGACGTCGACATCGTGCTCCACGCCGCCGCTTACAAACATGTGGCCATGGTCGAAGAAAACCCACTCGAAGGCATACGCGTCAATGTTCTAGGCACCAAGACAGTGGCAGACGCCGCGCGGCTTACCGGTGTCGAACGATTCATTCTCTTGTCCACGGACAAGGCGGTGCGCCCAAGCTCCAAGATGGGTGCCTCCAAGCGCCTTGCGGAAATGTGCGTGCAGGACCTTGCCAGCCGGTCCACGACGACGCGATTTTCCATGGTCCGCTTTGGCAATGTGCTGGGGTCATCGGGCTCGGTCATTCCGCTTTTTCAGGAACAGATCGCCAATGGCGGCCCCGTGACCCTGACCCATTCGGATGTCACCCGCTTTTTCATGACCATCCCCGAGGCAGTTCGGCTTGTGCTGCTGGCAGGGTCTTTTGCGCGTGGTGGGGATGTGTTCGTGCTCGACATGGGCAAATCCCTCCCGATCCGTGACCTTGCCGCCAAGATGATCGACAACGCGGGCTATTCGATCCGCGACGCAGACAACCCGGATGGCGAGATTGAGATCGAAATCACCGGCCTACGCCCCGGGGAAAAAATGCATGAAGAATTTTTGATCGGCTCCGATATGTTGACCACCCCGCATGCCAAGATCCTGCGCGCACAAGAGACGCATCTTTCTGAGATCGAGATGGCAAATGCGCTTCAGACGCTTCGCTTAGCGTTGGAAACGCGCAATGAAGATCTGCTTCAAAAGACGCTGGATAAGTGGATCGAACGCCAGAACGATGGCACCATCACCGAGCAGTCAGTCAACCTCTGACACCCAAACACCCGGCGGTCACTGCCCCAGTGCGTCGGACTTTTCAGCTAGCGTCAGCCAGTCTTCCTCGGCCTTGGTCAACGCGGCCTGACGGGTATCCAGCGCCTCTGTCGCCTTCTTGAACTTCACCGGCTCACGACGAAAGAGATCAGGATCCGCAAGCAGGGTTTCCAGCTTGGCGATCTCCGCCTCAAGCTGCGCTATTTCATCAGGCAGCGTCTCCAGCCGGTGCTTTTCCTTGAAACTCAGCTTGCCGCCGGATTGCTTGGCCCCGGACTTGGCGACAGGCGCGGACCCGCCTTGCTGTATCTTTCCCTGCGCCTTGGCTGTGTCGTGATCATCCGGGCGCTGCGCGATATAATCGCTCCACCCGCCGGCATAGACGGTGGCGCGCCCACGCCCCTCCATCGCGATGGTGGTGGTCGCGACACGGTCCAGAAAATCCCGGTCGTGGCTAACCAGCAGCACGGTGCCATCATAACTGTCGAGCAATTCTTGCAACAAATCCAGCGTCTCGATATCCAGATCGTTTGTCGGCTCGTCGAGCACCAGAACGTTGCTCTCGCGTGCCATCAGTTTCGCCAGAAGCAATCGGGCCTTTTCCCCGCCCGACAGCGACCGCACAGGTGCGCGCGCCTGACGTTCATCAAAGAGAAACTCCTTGAGATATCCCACCACATGCTTGGGCTGACCACGGACGAGAATCTGGTCCGCCTTGCCCGATACGCGCATGTCGGGATCACCGGTCAGGCTGTCCCAGAGGGTCATGGTCGGGTCCAGCTGCGCACGTGCCTGATCGAACACCGCCGGAATAAGGTTGGTGCCGTGCTTAACCTCGCCCTCATCCGGCTCTGTCTGCTTCATCAGCATCTTGAGCAACGTCGTCTTGCCCACGCCATTGGGGCCGACAAAGGCGACGCGGTCCTTGCGCATGACCGTCAGGTCGAAGTCGCGCACGATGTCGCCCATACCGAAATTCTTGGTAAGGCCTGTGGCCTCGATCACCTTGCGGCCCGTCTGTGGCCCGCTATCCAGCGCCATTGCGGCAGCGCCCTGCCGCTTGATCTGCGAGGACCGCTCGGCGCGCAATTCCTGCAACGCGCGTACCCGGCCCTGATTGCGCTTGCGCCGCGCGCTGATACCTTCAACGGCCCAACGCGCCTCTTCGGCGATCTTGCGGTTAAGCTTGTGGCGCGCCATGTCCTCGTCTTCCCAGACCTTGTCGCGCCATGCCTCGAAATCCTCGAATCCCTTTTCCTGCCGCCGCACGGCACCGCGATCAATCCACAGCGTCGCGCGGGTCAGCGCGCGCAAGAAAGCGCGGTCGTGGCTAATCAGGATAAAGCCCGCCCGCGTGTCGCGCAGCTGTTGCTCCAGCCAGGCAATCGCGGTGATATCCAGATGGTTCGTCGGCTCGTCCAGCAGCATCAGGTCGGGGGCCTCGGCCATAAGCTTGGCCAGAGCCGCGCGCCGCCGCTCCCCGCCAGAGGCCGTGCTGACAGGCCGGGCCGCGTCAAAGCGCAGGCCCTCGGCGGCCATCTCAACGCGGTATTCCTCGGCCGGGTCCAGCTCGCTTGCGGCAAAGTCACCGAGCGTGGCAAACCCCTCCATCGTGGGTTCCTGCTCCATGTAGCCCACGCTCATGCCGGGGCTGACGATCCGCGCGCCCTTGTCGGGCTCGACCAGACCGGCCATGACCTTCATCAGGGTGGATTTGCCCGATCCGTTGCGCCCCACAAGGGCCACACGATCACCGGGTTGAACGACCAGCGAGAGATCGTCGAAAACCGGATCTCCCCCGAAGGTCAGCGAAATGACGGATAATTGTAAGAGAGGTGCACGCGTCATGGCAGCGGGCTAGCCCGCGCCCGGTCCAGCGTCAAGCGACCTCTTGCGCGACAGCCCTCAAGAGACGCTTGCGGGCGGGTGGAATCGCGCGGATCTCAACCCCGGTAAAAACATGCAGCGTGTTCATGTGTCGGTCCACAACCGCATGGTCGCTGACCCAGCCGCCCATCATCAGATAGGTGCGCAACAAAGGCGGCATGCCCAGCATCGCACGTTTCACATCCGGGCGCCGGAGCTTGAGCGCTTGGGCAAAGCGAAAGACCTTTGGCGCCTTCACGCGCGGCAGCCAGCGACGCGGTGCCAGATGCCGCTCTTTCAACATGGCAAAGGAATCGAGGTAATCCTCGGTATCGGTGCCCTTGAAAGACGAACAGCCAAACAAAAGCTCGACCCCTGTGTCATCGACAAAGCGGGTCATCGCAGCCCATGCAACGCGCAGGATATCGGGATCGCGCGCCTCGGGATGGATGCAAAAACGGCCCATCTCGACCATCGGGCCATCGAACTCTCGCAGGGCCGACAACTCGTAGAACTGCGCGGAATAACTGCGCTCTATCTCCGCCCCACCATCCAGCGGCAGCATCCGAAAACAGCACACAAGCTGGCCAGTGCCGGCCTCTTCGATCAAAATATGTGTGCAGATATCGTCAAAGCCATCGCAATCGCAGGGCATGTGCTCGCCCTGCTCAGCGCCATGAAAGGCGATTGTGCGCAATCTCTGCGCGCGCTCGACATCGTGGTGCGTCAGGGCGGTGCGCGCCCTATAGCGGCCCTTGCTGAACATCTGATCCCGCCCTCATAAGACAGCTGTCATGGTAGATGTGCCGCGTGTGCCACACAAGCCGTGACAGAATCGTGACGGGCTCAGTTGAAGATGTCGCCCGGATTTATCGAGCCGAAATTGCCAAGGATCTGACGGAAGAAGCCGTTGCCAAGCACCGATGAATCCGTGACGCGCCGTGTCAGCGGGACGACATTTCCATCCTGAAGACTGAAACGTTCTATATTGGCGATTGTGTCATCCGGGGCAAAGCTGATGGCCAGAACCTGCCGTTCGACCACTTCGGGCCGAAACGCGCCGTATTCGCGAACCCGGCTACGGACGTAAAAATAATCGCCCTCGCTGAGCAGTCCCGACGCAGACGGGGCGCCGACCACATCATCAACTGTCGACCGCGTGTCCACACCGACGACCAAAGACTGCAGGTCCTCGTCGTTCGGAACATAGCCGTGATTGCGATAAGAGGCGGAACACGCCGAGAGAGACGCAACAAGTCCCGCCACCGTGGCCAGTCCGACGAGCCGTTTTATCATGCCACCCATAGTCGTCCTCTTGAACTTTGCGCCAGCAGGCTTTCATCCCGCTTACAACAAGGTAGCATGAGGGTTCAAGAAAGGATAAGTGCCAGCGCATGACTGAAGACAGCAAAAATACCGGCCGCTTTCGCGTCTCCACGCTAAAAGCCAGCCTTGAGCATCCCTTTGATATCGAGCCAGAGCCTGAGGACCTGACAAGGATCGCCCGTGAACTGGGGCTGCTGGATCTGCGCAAATTGCGGTTCAAGGGCAAGATCGTGCCCGACGGTGATGCCGACTGGCGAGTCGAGGCGGCTCTTGGCGCGACAGTGGTGCAACCCTGCGTCGTGACGCTTGAGCCCGTGACGACCCGCATAGATGAGCGCGTGACCCGCCGGTTTTTGCGCCACATGCCAGAGCCGACCCCCGAAACCGACGAAATCGAAATGCCCGAGGACGAGACAATCGAGCCATTGGGCGAGGTCATCGACCTGTACGCCGTGCTGCAAGAGGCGCTGGCGCTCGCACTGCCACCCTACCCCAAATGCCCCGATGCCGAGCTGAAACAGACCGGTTTCGCGGCCCCCGGCACAACGCCGCTCGCCGATGATGACGTCAAGCCGTTCGCGGGTCTTGCCTCTTTGAAACGCAAGCTGGATGGCGAAGACGGACAAGACGGCTGAAACACTGAGAATCAGCTTGCCTTGAAGACATTTCCCTGTATTTTCCGCGTTCCACCGGATTTGGGGTTGAACCTGCGGCGCTACACCGAGTATCAGCCGCCCAAGACTTGTAACAGGGCGATGACGCCCATAAAACCTGAGGTTGTGGCATGGCTGTCCAACAGAACAAAGTTTCTAAATCGCGTCGCAACAATCGTCGTGCGCATGATGCACTCGTGGCGGCCAACCCGAACGAGTGCCCGAACTGTGGCGAGCTCAAGCGCCCGCACCATGTGTGCGCAGCATGCGGCCACTATGCAGATCGTGAAATCGTGGCCATGGCCGACGACGTTGATCTGGAAGACGACGCCGCCTAAGCACCCGCGGGGGCCTCGATCCAATGACAGTATCGAAGGATCAGGGCACATCGCAGCGCGGTAGACTCCTGATTTCCGTCGACGCTATGGGCGGGGATCATGGACCGGCGACAGTGGTCGCCGGTGTCGCCCTCTCTGCAAAGAAAAATCCAGATATCGGCTTTATTCTACATGGGGACCAGCCCACGCTGGAGCCCCTTGTCGCACGTCGTCGCACGCTTGCCGGACGCTGTGAGATTCGCCACGCCGACGCGGTTGTGGCGATGGAGGACAAGCCAAGTCAGGTGCTGCGTCAGGGCAAATCCACCTCGATGTGGTCGGCCATCGAAAGCGTGCGCAACGGTGAGGCGTCCGTGTGTGTGTCCTGCGGCAATACCGGCGCGCTCATGCTTATGTCTGTTGTGCGCCTGCGCAAACTGCCGGGCATCTACCGGCCCGCCATCGCCGTGCTGTGGCCGTCGCAGAACCCTCAGAAACACAACATAATGCTCGATGGTGGCGCCGATATCCGGGCCGACGCCAAGGACCTGATGCAATACGCGCTGATGGGCACATCCTATGCGCGCAACGGCTTTGGCCTGAGCAAACCGCGGGTCGGATTGCTCAATGTCGGCACCGAAGAGCACAAGGGCCGCGCCGAATTGAAAGAGGCCTATGACCTCATCCGGAGCAATGCCCGCAACGGCGATTTCGAATTCGTCGGCTTTGTCGAGGGGCGCGACCTGCCCGGCACGGTGGCGGACGTGATCGTGACCGACGGTTTCACAGGCAATGTGGCGCTTAAAACCGGCGAAGGGACTGCCAAACTTATCAGCGCCCTTCTCAAGGATGCGTTCAAACATTCACCGCTGTCGCGTCTGGCCTCGGTGCTGGCCTACACATCACTGCGCCGGATGAGCAAACGGGTCGATCCGAGCCGGGCCAATGGCGGCGTTTTTCTGGGTCTGAACGGGACGGTCGTAAAATCGCATGGCTCTGCCGATGCCACCGGCGTCTCGGCTGCGGTCAAACTGGCCTTTCAGCTTGCGGAAACCGGCTTTTCCGAAAAACTCGCCGCGCGCGTCGCCTCGGCCAGCTTTCTTGACGGGGACGACCCGAAAACCGCCGAACAAGACGGGGACCCAGGATGACCATACGCGCCGTTGTCGAAGGGGTTGGCCATTACCTGCCCGAGCGTGTTGTACCCAACACCCATTTCGAGAGCTTTCTCGACACCAGCGATGAATGGATTCGTAGCCGGTCGGGAATCGAGCGGCGTCATTTTGCAGCCGAGGGTCAACTGACCTCGGATCTTGCCCTGAAGGCCGCGCAACACGCGCTGGAAAACGCCGGATGCGGTCCTGATGACATCGACGGGATTCTGGTCGCCACATCCACCCCCGACCTGACCTTTCCGTCCGTCGCCACGATGGTGCAAAACGATCTGGGCATGACGCGCGGCTTTGGATTCGATGTGCAGGCCGTGTGCGCCGGGTTCATCTATGCGCTGGCCAATGCCAACGCGCTGATTGTGTCGGGTCAGGCAAAACGCCTGCTGGTGATCGGCGCAGAGACGTTCAGCCGTATCATGGATTGGACCGATCGGTCGACATGCGTTTTGTTCGGCGATGGCGCGGGGGCGATCGTGCTGGCCGCGCATGACGCGGACGGCACCGCCGATGACCGTGGCATCCTGTCAACCGACCTCAATTCCGATGGCCGCTACCGCGAGATGCTGTTCGTCGATGGCGGTGTGTCCAGCACCGGCACCTCGGGCAAGCTGCGCATGCAGGGCAATCCGCTGTTCCGTCAAGCGGTTGAAAAGCTGACCTCGACCGCCGAGGCCGCGCTGGAAAAAGCCGGGCTGCAAGACGCAGATGTGGACTGGATCGTGCCGCATCAGGCGAATATCCGCATCATTCAGGGCACCGCGCGCAAGATGGGCATCCCGATGGACCGGGTGATCGTCACGGTGCAGGATCACGGCAACACGTCCGCCGCATCCATTCCGCTGGCCCTGTCGGTTGGCGTGGCCGAAGGAAAAATCAAACGCGGTGATGTCCTCGTCTCCGAGGCAATTGGCGGCGGTTTGGCTTGGGGGGCGGTTGTCTTACGTTGGTAAGCCGGCGAAAAGCAGCAGAAACACCGTCTAAAGTACGCCTTGCAAGTCATTGAGATTGACTCGGAATTTCCTTCAACCGTAAGGTCAGGGAAATGTATAGGGGTGGTAACAGTGAACAAGACACTTACACGCATGGATCTAAGCGAAGCTGTTTTTCGCGAAGTCGGCCTGTCGCGTAATGAATCTGCGGACCTGGTAGAAAGCGTGCTCGAACATATGTCGGACGCGCTCGTGCAAGGCGAGCAGGTCAAGATCTCTTCTTTCGGAACATTTTCGGTGCGCGACAAATCGGCCAGAGTAGGCCGCAACCCGAAAACCGGCGAAGAGGTCCCAATCAAGCCGCGCCGCGTGCTGACCTTTCGCCCCTCCCATCTGATGAAAGACCGGGTTGCGGCAGGCAATAAACGCTAGGATACCGCGTAGATGCCCAAATCCGCAGACGCCTTTCGGACCATAAGCGAAGTCGCTGACTGGCTGGAAACACCGGCCCATGTCCTGAGGTTTTGGGAAAGCAAGTTCAGTCAGGTCAAGCCGGTAAAGCGCGCAGGCGGGCGCCGGTATTACCGACCGGCGGATATGAAATTGCTCGGCGGAATCAAGAAGTTGCTGCACGATGATGGCATGACCATCAAGGGCGTGCAAAAGATGCTGCGCGATCAGGGTGCGCCCTATGTGTCGGATTTGTCCCAACCCCTTGGGGATGCGGCGGACGATGTCGAGATAGAAACAGGCACCCAAAACTCAGCCAGCACCGCCCCCCCACAGGCGATAGCCCCCCCGTCAGAGCCCGAGCCCGCAAGTGCGGCGCCCGAGGAACCGGAGCAGACAATGACCCCTGAACAGGATTCGCCATCGGTAGAGGCGCCCGAAAACAGCGCGCAGCCGGATCTCTTTTTCAAAACATCCCCCGCGCCTCAGGAGGCGGATACGCCTGCCCCTGCGGAGGAGGTGGCGCCCCTGCCCAGCTTCCTCAATCGCCGCGAAGACGCCCCATCCGAACCAGACGCACCACAAGACACAAGCGAGGACGCCGCCCCGACAGAGGCCACGCCAGACCCCGCCCCGCGCCCGCGTCAGATCACCCTGCCCGACGATCCCGCCGATGATATCGCCGCGGATCAGGGCAGTCTGGGACATCTTGCGCGGCTTCCACAGCGCTTGCCGCTTGCCCGTGCCAAAGCCCTGAAACCCCTGTTGCAGCGTCTCAGGGAGATCCACCAATCCGGGCAAGACCACGGTGCGTAAAAGTGGGATTTGGCACTTGTTCTCGGCGTCAAAACGGGTATGAAGCACGTCAAGTCGGGCTATGGCGCAGCCTGGTAGCGCGTCCGTCTGGGGGACGGAAGGTCGCAGGTTCGAGTCCTGCTAGCCCGACCAATTTTTCGCGCACGACCAGAGATGCCGCACCGGTGACAGACCGGTTTGACGAAACGCGGGGGATAACATGACCGGGGTTTTGGCAAGCCAGCAGATCGCCACGATGATTGAGAAACGCCAGATTTCGGCGTCTACGGACATCCTTTCCGATCAGATACAGCCTGCCTCGCTTGATTTGCGTCTGGGTCATGTGGCCTACCGCGTGCGCGCCTCTTTTCTGGCGGGTGCGGGGGCCAAGCTGACGGATCGCCTGCAGGAGTTCGAGATGCACCGCATCGACCTCTCTGACGGTGCCGTTCTGGAAAAGGGCTGTGTTTATGTCGTTCCCCTGATGGAGCGGCTGGATCTGCCTGCCGATATTCAGGCCGTGGCGAATGCCAAATCCTCGACCGGGCGACTGGATCTTCTGACGCGCACGATCACCGATGGCGGTGAGGAATTCGACCGCGTGCCGCAGGGCTATCAGGGCCCGCTCTACGCAGAAATATGCCCCCGGTCCTTTTCGGTTCTGGTGCGGCCCGGCATGCGGCTCAATCAGATCCGCTTTCGACAGGGTCAGGCGGTGCTCAGCGACGCAGAGCTAAGCGCATTGCACGCCGACAGCCCGTTGGTGGATGGCAACGCGGTCATCAGCGACGGTTTGGGATTTTCCGTGGATCTGCGCCCCGCCTCTGGCACCTTGGTAGGGTATCGCGCCAAGCCGCATACCGGGCTGATAGACCTTGATCGTATTGGCGGCTATGCGCCCGGCGATTTCTGGGAAGAGGTGCACAGCGACTCAGGCCGCATCATTCTCGATCCCGGTGCGTTTTACATTCTCGTTAGCAATGAGGCCGTGCACATCCCACCCAACTATGCCGCCGAAATGGCGCCCTATCTGGCGATGGTGGGTGAATTTCGGGTGCATTACGCGGGCTTTTTCGACCCCGGTTTCGGCCATGGGCCGGCCGGTGGCAGCGGCTCTCGCGGGGTGCTTGAGGTGCGCTGCCACGAAGCGCCATTTGTGCTGGAACACGGGCAGATCGTGGGGCGGCTGGTCTATGAGCGCATGAACGAGGTGCCCGACCAGCTATATGGTGCGGGCATCGCGTCGAACTATCAGGGACAGGGTCTCAAGCTTTCCAAGCACTTTCGCGCCTGAGCCAGGTTCGGGATCAGCCGATCCGGCGTCCTGCACGAATAGCTTGTTTGGCGCGCTTTGTCGTCTCGGTCGTGTCCGGCCCGCCCTGTGGCTGTCCGCCCTGATCGCCTGACGCATCGGCCGTCTGATTCTGACCGCGCTTGCCCATTTTGTTGCCCACGGCGTTGATCCCGGCATTTACGCCCGACCGAAGCACGCGGTTCATGACCATACGAATGACCATGTTGATAATCTGATTGGTGTTCATTGCACCCTCTTGTTCTGCCTCGGGACAAAGATAGCAAGAAACCGTGCAGTTTTCAGGGCATAATTGTAAAAACTTTGTCAGTCCTCGAAAAGTTCGCTTTGCCCCTCTTGTGTGGACTCTGCGGCATCCTCATCGCCCTCGCCGATCTGCGGCATGCTGCCGGGTGGCGCGCGATTCTCCAGCAGGCCAGCGGCGCGCAATTCCTTGAGACCGGGCAGATCGCGCGCGTTCTCAAGACCAAAGTGATCAAGAAATTCCTGCGTCACCACAAAGGTCACAGGCCGGCCCGGCGTCATCTTTCGCCGGCCAAAGCGGATCCATTCCATGTCCAGCAGCTGATCAACGGTGCCCCGACTGACCGACACGCCCCGGATCTCTTCGATTTCGGCACGGGTGGCGGGCTGATGATAGGCGATGATCGCCAGCGTCTCGATGGCGGCGCGGCTGAGTTTGCGGGTCTCGACGGTTTCCTTTTCCATCAGGAACCCAAGATCGGGGGCCGTGCGAAACGCCCATGCATCACCGATCTTCACCACCCGCACGCCGCGCCCCTCATAGCGTTTGCGCAGATGCACCAGCGCCTCGGCGGCGTCGCAGCCATGCGGCATGCGCGCCTCAAGCTCGCGCACACTGATCGGCTCGGCGGTGGCAAAGAGGATCGCCTCGCACATGCGCTCCTGCTCTGCGATGGGGGGCGCCTCGAACAGGCTTTCTTCTACATTATCAGGATCTTGTGACATGACCTTACTCCTTTCGGCGCAGCTCTACCGGGGCAAAGACGTCAGACTGGCGCAGTTCTACCTTGCCCTCTTTGGCCAGTTCCAGCGCGGCGGCGAATGTCGAGGCGGTGGCAGAGCGGCGGCGGGCGGGATCACTGGTAAAGCCATCGGGCAAATAGCCCGAAATATCTGTCCAAGTGCCCGCAAAGCCGATCAGCCCGCGCAGCCGCTCCAGCGCCTGTTCCAACGTAAAAATCGCCTCACGATCAAAGGCATAGGGGCGAAACTCATCCTTGGTGCGGGTCCGGGCATAGCCCTGCATGAGGTCCAGCAGCGTCGCGGTGTAGCGTATCTTGCGTACCCGTGCGACAGTCTCTGTATGGCCCCGCGCAAAGAAGTCGCGCCCAAGCTGATCGCGTGCCATCAGCCGTGACGCCACATCGCGCATCGCCTGAAGCCGCTCTAGCTGAAACGCCAGATGGGCGGCCAGTTCCTCGCCCGAGGGTCCTTCCTCTGTGGGGTCTGGCGGCAACAAAAGGCGGGATTTCAAAAAGGCCAGCCACGCCGCCATGACCAGATAATCTGCCGCCAGCTCCAGCCGCAGCGCCTTGGCGCGCTCTACAAAGGCGAGATATTGCCGCGCGAGGTCGAGCACGGAGATTTTGCGCAGATCCACCTTCTGCGTGCGGCTCATGGTGAGCAACAGGTCAAGCGGCCCTTCATAGCCATCCACATCCACGATCAGCGCCTCAGCCGCGACGCGGTCGCTTACGCTGTCGAACTTTGGGTCCTGTTCGTCAAATTCGTCGTCAGACATCGCCCTGACCGTGCAAGAATCCCGACAGCTTGGCTTCCAACTCGGGGATGTCAACCGCGTTCGGGATTTGCCGGGCAGCAAGCGCGCGTTCCGCACGCGCCATCCCGGTGCCGGTCATGCGTCCAGAGACCTCTGTGATCTCGACCATTTCCTCGAATATGCCATTACAATGCAGGATCACGTCACAGCCCGCCGCAAGCGCCTTGGTCGACAGATCGGCCAGCCCACCCTGCAACGCCTTCATCGAGATATCATCGGTCATGATAAGTCCGTCAAAACCGATCTCTTCGCGGATAAGGCGCATCACCCGAGGCGAGGTGGTCGAGGGCGCGTCATCCAGCGCGGAAAAGACAAGATGCCCGGTCATGCCAAGCGGAATATCGTTGAGCGCGCGGAACGGCGCAAAATCAGTGTTCATCAGATCGTCGAGCCGTGCGTCGACCTGAGGCAGGTCGAAATGGCTGTCCACCACCGCGCGCCCATGGCCGGGGATATGCTTGACCACCGGCAGCACGCCCCCCTCCAACAGGCCCTCGGCCACTGCGCGCCCCAGCACGGTCACGGCTGCGGGGTCGTCGCCATAGCAGCGGTTGCGCAGAAAATCATGGGTCTGTGCCGTCGCCACATCAACAAGCGGGGCACAATTCGTGTCGATGCCCAAATTCAGCAATTCCGCCGCGATCAGACGATAGCGCGCATACATCGCCTCGCCCGCGCGCATGCCGGCGCGCAGGATTTCCTCTAGCGGGGGCA
>CBFHML010000036.1:0-22659 GCA_965656855.1 Roseovarius sp. | reverse complement strand
GAGAATGATGTCATTGCCGCCGTTCCCAAAAATCCTGTCGTTGTTATTCGAGATCGTGTTGCCGTCCGCATCGGTAAACCCGACCCCCATGGACTGGCCATCATTGGTGCCGTCGATCGCGTCCGCATCATAGGCGCCATAAACAAAATCGACATTCGCAAGAGTCGCGTCGCTTGATCCAAGGTTCAGGACCGATGAAATCCCGGTCTCTGGATTGGCGTCACTGTCAAATTGAAAGTCGCCGCGATCTGCTGGGGCAAGGGTGCGCGCGCTAATGCTGGTTGGTACAACGACTGTGTAGGTTCCCACCGAAAGCCCGGTAAAGCTGTAAGCGCCCGAGGCATCGGTCGTTGTCGTGGCTATGACGTTGCCGCTTGCGTCCCGCAATTGGACGAGCGTGCCCTGAATGCCGGTTTCCAACACGCCGTCCGTGTCGGTAGTTTCCGAAAAGTCCTTGTTGATGTCCTCGACGATGCGTCCAGTTACTGTGGCCATGAAACGTGTCCTATCTCATCAGCGTCCAGCATGGGTTCTGGTTTGTGTCCTTTGAAATGATATCCTGATATTTTTTGGCTGGCATTATGACGCTTGGGCCTTGGCCTGCTGGCCCCTTGGGCAACTGGCCGCGCCTTGCCGAAGGGAGCCAGAGTGCCGTTTTTAGGAGAATAAAAACAATAGAAATTGAGAGAGCAGGTGGGCGGCCATATGGTAAGCCTACGCCGAGGGCCGTCTAGCGGGATGAATTGGCGAGGGTTTAACGAGTGTCCTTATGGACGCACACGAAGACACCCCCCGCATTGAAGTATTGTCGGTCACTGACACGGGCCGTCGACGTCGTTGGATGGATGACGAGAAGGTCAGGATCGTTGAGGAAAGCCATCGCGATGGCGCGACAGTGGCGGAGATTGCCCGTCGCCATGAGATTTCGCGATCCCAGCTTTACGATTGGCGTTATCGGTACAAGCACGGGCTGCTTGGCGGGTGCGGCCCGGGATTTATGCGCGTTCTTCCCATTGAGGGCGGTTCGGGTGCAAATGACGGGCCGCGGTCATCATCGCCTGGCATGACGATCGACCTGGGTGAGCAGTGCCGCGTGACGGTCCCTGCAGATTTTGACATGGACGCCGTGGCGCGTTTGCTCGATCGCCTGAAGGTGATGCAATGATTGCATTCTCTTCTGGCACGAAGGTGTGGATCGCAGGCGGCGTGACGGATATGCGCTGCGGGATGAACAGCCTGGCGTTGAAGGTGCAGGAGGGTCTTGGGCGTGATCCGCATGCCGGCGAGATCTTCTGCTTCCGCGGGCGCCGGGGCGATCTCGTGAAACTGCTTTGGCATGACGGGGTCGGCATGTCGCTCTACGCCAAGCGGCTTGAGGCGGGGAAATTCATCTGGCCCGCGGGTGGCTCTGGGGAGGCTGTTCAAGTCTCCGCGGCCCAACTCGGTTATCTTCTGGAAGGGATCGACTGGCGTAACCCACGCTGGACGCAACGCCCTGCGAAGGTTGGATAAATTAGCCTTTCGCCCCTTGTTTTTCTGGGCTTTTGCAGGCGGACGTGGTAGGCATTTGCCATGTCACAGGCCCGCTCCGAACTCGAACAATTACGCGCCGCGCTCGCGGCTTCGGAGCAGCGTGCGGCGACAGCCGAAGCCGATCTGGCACGGGCACGCGCCGTGGTCTCGACCTCCGAGGCGATGATCGCAGGCCTCAAGCTCGAGATCGCGCTGCTCAAGCGCGACAAGTATGGCCGCAGCGCGGAGCGCAGCGCCAAGTTGCTCGACCAGCTGGAACTCCAACTCGGGGAGCTCATCGAGGATGCCTCTGAGGATCGGGTGCGGGCTGAACAGAAGACAACGAAGGTCGGCGCCTTCGAGCGGCGCAAGCCGGTCAAGAAAGCCTTCCCCGAGCATCTGCCGCGCGAGCGCGTGGTGGTCGAGGCCCCCAGCACCTGTTCGTGCTGCGGATCCGATCGCATCGTGAAGATGGGCGAGGACATCACCGAGACGCTGGAGGTCATTCCTCGCCAGTGGAAGGTGATCCAGACGGTCCGGGAGAAGTTCACGTGCCGGGCCTGCGAAAAGATCACCCAGCCCCCGGCGCCCTTCCATCCAATCCCGCGGGGGTGGGCCGGCCCCAGCCTGCTGGCAATGATCGTGTTCGAGAAATACGGCCAGCATCAGCCCCTCAACCGTCAGGCCGAACGTTACGCCCGCGAGGGCGTGGACCTCAGCCTCTCCACGCTCGCCGACCAGGTCGGCGCGGTCGCCGAATTGTTGAAGCCGCTGAACGCCCTGATCGAGGCGCATGTCTTCACCGCGGCCCGGTTGCATGGGGACGACACCACGGTGCCGCTGTTGGCCCGCGGCGGCACGAAAACCGCGCGGCTCTGGACCTATGTGCGCGATGATCGCCCCTTCGACGGGACCGCGCCGCCCGCGGTCGTGTTCCGCTTCTCCCGCGATCGGGCTGGCGAGCATCCGATGGAACACCTGACAGGCTGGCAGGGCATCCTGCAGGCCGACGCCTATGCCGGCTACAACCAGCTCTACGATGCCGCCCGGAAACCCGGGCCGGTCGCATCGGCGTTGTGTTGGTCGCACGCGAGGCGCAAGTTTTTCGAACTCGCTGACGTGCAGACCAACATCCGCAAGGGCAAGTCGGCCAAGGAGATCTCCCCCATCGCCGTGGAAGCGGTAAAGCGCATCGACGCGCTGTTCGAGATCGAGCGCCTGGTCAACGGCCAGACCCCGGAGGCGCGGTTGGAGATGCGGCAGCGCCAATCGGCCACGCTGGTCGCGGACCTCGAGCAATGGCTTAGCGGCGAGCGCGCGCTGCTGTCGAAGCACGCCAAGGTGGCGAAAGCCATCGATTACCTGCTGTCGCCCAACCACTGGCAGGGCTTCACGCGGTTCCTCGAGGACGGGCGGATCTGCCTCTCAAACAACGCCGCCGAACGTTCCCTTCGCGGTGTGGCCCTCGGCCGGAAGGCTTGGCTCTTCGCTGGATCAGAGCGTGGCGGCCAGCGCGCGGCGGCGATCTACACCTTGATCGGCACGGCCAAGCTCAACGACATAGACCCCCAGGCGTGGCTCGCCGACGTCATCGCCCGCATCTCCGACATGCCCGTCTCACACCTGCATGAGTTGTTGCCATGGAACTGGAAGCCGAAAGACAAAACGAAAAGCGCCGTCAAGGCCGCATAGCCGCGGTCCGCGCCGCATGCTTACGCTAAAACCAACCGGTCTTTGTCTTTACTTCCATTTTGGAAGGTATGGTGCCGCTGATAGGACTCGAACCTACGACCCCATCATTACGAATGACGTGCTCTACCATCTGAGCTACAGCGGCTTGTGTGCCGTGGGGCTATAGCACCGTGGCGAAAAGCGGAAAAGACCTATTTTTTGCCTTCGTCTTCTGGCTTCTCTATGTCCAAAATTTCAGCGTCTGGCACGCTGTCCGAGGTGACGGTCTCTTCGGCTTCATCCGTGCTTGAGCTTTGTTCGATTGCCCCGATGATGAGAGGGAGCATTTCCAATCCGGTAGAAGAACTGACCTCGGCTGCCGGTGGTGATTTCCAGCTGAGCGTATCGAAAGATTGGCAATTCTCGCAGGCTGGCGCCCATTGCGAGTGGATGTGCTGGCATTTGTCGCACACCCATTGTGGTCCGCGTGGGGCTGAAAGAGCGCGGGCAAGCCAGCCTTTGACAACGCTGTCTGCGGCCCCTTCGCCGCGTTCGATAGCTGCCATAATCGTCAGCGCTCGTGCATCGGCGTCTACCTCTGCAAGATCCCCAAGAGCGCGGCGTGCGGCAGGAAACTCTTCGGCAGCGATATGAAGTTCGGCTTTGACCAGCCGTGTCTCGCGATGCTGGGGGTGTATCTTGAGCAATTTGGCGAAACGTTTCACACGGTTTGCCGGGGTCTCGGAAGGTTCTATTTCAGCAAAGACCGCTGCGAGGTCAGGATGCGGCTGAGCGTTCCAAGCCTTGCGAATGACCCGCCATGCGTTCCGCTTTGACCCTTTTTCGATGTAGCTGCGTGCTGCCAGCACGGCGGCGGGCACAAGGTCGGGGGACATACGATTGGCCTCGATCGCCGCTTCGCGTGCTTCGATGTCCTTGCCCTCATCGAGAATGTCGCGCGCCTCTGACAGCGCCAGAACAGCATCACGACGGCGGTGCACATCACGGGGCATGTTGCCGTATTTCAACTTGGCGTGCAGCGTCTGGCGTGCACCGCCCCAGTCATGTGCCTGTGCCTGAAGTTGCAACAGCGTGTCCTGCACTTCTTCATGTCTCGGCTTAAGAGAAAAGGCAGTCTGTGCCAGCTTTAGCGCCGTGTCGGTGTCTCCGTCGGCGAGCTTTTGGTTCATGATGCCGCGAACGCCGACAAATCGGGTTTTGTCGTTGGTCAGAAGCCGCTTGTACACTTCTTCGGCCTTGCGGCGGTTACCGGACATCTCAGCAGCCTGAGCGGTAATCAAATTCGTCAGTGCGGGTTTGCGAAGGTATTTTTCCGCGCGGTTTGCCTTGGACATTGCGACCGATCCCTCGCCAGAGGCCAACGCCACGAGCCCTTCTGACAGGGCCTGATATCCCTTTTCCTGCCGGTTGCGGTCGAAATAACGCGAAAGTGCGGTTTCATCACCGTTGATAAAGTGAAGAACCGCAACCAAGAGCGCAGCCAGTTTCATCAAAAGCCAGATGACAAAGACCAGCACAATCAAAGCGATAACGGTCATGATCGGCGACAGGTTGAATTCCTGCCCGGACATGACGATACGCATGCCACCCTCGAATTCGAGAAGAAAGATCGCCGCATAACTGGCCGCAGCCACAAGGCCGATAAACAGCACAATCTTTATAATGGACCACAACATTGATCTGCCCCCCGGGCTTTAGTTTACTTTTTCGCTCAGCTCTTGGACGGCATTCAGCGCATCCAGCCGGCGGTTGGCCTGTGCGACCCAGTCGCTAACAGACGCTTTACCCGCCTCGGGCAGAGAATCGAGTTCTGATATGGCGTCGCCTAAACGGCCTTCGCGTACGGCTGCTTCGGCTCGTGACAGGACAGCATCGGGGCTATCGCCTTCTTGCGGTTCAAGCGAGCGGGCGCCCAATTGGCTTCGCATGAAGTCAGCAAAACCACCAACCTCACCGCTATCCGCTGCTGCATCTCGCGATGCCGTCAGCGCCTCGCGTGCAACATCAGGGAAGCTCGCCTGAAGCGATGCGGCAGACGGCGGGCCTTCCTCGGCGAGTGTCGAGAGCGCCTCGGGCACCTCGACGCCGGTGGTTTCAAGATCGGCCAGCGGTTCGGAAAAGGACGATCCGCTTTCGACCGCTGCCGTAATGCGGCTGATGGCAGAGTTTTGCATGGCTGCGGTGGCCGCCTCTGCGGCTTCGGCCTCTGTTTCCTGTGCTTCCGCGATCATGGAATTCAGCTCTGCGGCTTGGCTTTCCATCTCGTTCAGTTGTTGTTCGATCTGGTCGCGAGCATCCTGCAATTGCTGCGCAATTTGGTCCTGTGCCTCTTGCAGTTCGCGTTCGTAGGCGGCCACGGCCTCATCGGAGGCACCGTCGGTAATCGGCGCCTGTTCAAGCTGCGAAACGCGGCCGTCAATCTGTTCAAGTTGATTGGACAGGGCAGACATATCTGCCTGATTGGCACTGAGGTCAGCGTTGAGACCATCCAACTTTGCCGCAATCTCGGAGATCCGGCTATCCAAAGGTGCCAAGTCGGGGGCGTCTGGCAAAGCATCTACCCGCGCTTGCAAACCATCAAGCGTTTCTGCCTGAAGTGAAATCTCCGAGGTCAGCTCATCAATGCGAGGGGCAAGGTCGGATGTGGTATCCGGCTGTTGCATGTAACCATAGTAGGCCGCGGCAAAACCGACGCCCCCGGCCACGACCCCACCTAAGAGCATGGGTAGAAAGCCGCCCTTCTTGACCACCACCTGTTCAACGGCCGCCGGAGTTTGCACCGGCTCTTTGGTCTTCCCTTGGTCGTCTTCTACGGTCGGCTCTGGGTCTGCTGGCGGGGGTGGTTCGGTCGCATCCACAGCGTCAGTTGCGTCAGCTGGTTGCGCGTCTACAGAAGACGCACCGGGCTCACCCTGCGGTTCGTCGCCATCATTCTTATTTTCGGCGGCATCTTTTTCGGCAGTTTGCTCAGTGGATGCATCTTTATCCACGTTAACTGCCTCGTCGGCTTGTGTTGGCGCGTCTGTATCTTCCGGTTTTGCTGTTGTGTCGGTCGTTGATGTGACCTCATCGGACACGGTTTCAGAATCTGTGGCCTTGCCGGTAACAGGTTCTTTTGGCGTTGAATTATTCGCCTTTGGGGTCTTTTTTCTCGCCACGTGTCAGCCTTTCTCGAATCTTGCGCAGGCCACTGCTTTTCTGGACATTACTGTGCAGGGTCCCGTCCCTCAAGCCGATTGGCACTGAGCCAAAGGTCTGAGATGGCATTCAGCATCGAGGGCTGGTCAGGCTGCTGTGCTGTGACACACGACGTCACCATGCTGTCTGGAACGCGCTGCGCCACGTTTTCACTGAGTGCCACGACATGCAGCGGCACACCGAACGGGCCTTGCTCAAAAAAGATCTCCGCGCTGCGTGGTGAAAAAATAGGCAGAATGACCCTGCGCTTTCCGTTCAGAAGGCGCTCTGCCGATGTGCTAAGCGGTTGCGCGACCTGATGATAAATGACGTGACTATGCGTCTCTATTCCAGCCTTGTTAAGGGCATTGGCAATATCGAAGGCAACGTGATCACCCCGTAAGTAGAGGCACGGAGATGGCGGAGCGTCTGCTTTTATCCTGTCGATCAGCGCGAGCCCGGTACCACCTCCGGTGATGGGCGCGAACCCTGCGTTCCGGGCGGCTTTGGCGGTTGCGGGACCAACGGTATAGCAGGTTCTGTCGCGAATTTTCGACAGTCGGCTAAAAGCCTCAACAGAATGCACAGAGGTGAAAATGAGGGTTCTTGCGGTGGCAAGATCAAGGTCGCAGTCAATCGGCTCAATGCGCAGTAGTGGTGACACCACGATATCGCAGTGCGGGCCAACACGCTGCTTCAATGCCTGAACAAACCCCGCGGCAGAGGCAGCTGGTCTTGTGATCAGGATCGAGGCAGGCATGCACTCTCCGCAGTTGTTTGCGCGCCTCTGTGGTGTTACCTGCGCTGGACAATGGGTGCAACGGGCAGGCCTATGACCGCATCGCTGACGATCCTCGGACTTGAAAGCAGCTGTGACGATAGCGCGGCGGCTATCGTGCGACTTGAGGATGGCGCACCGCGCATCCTATCGTCCGTTGTCCAAGGGCAAGGTGACCTCCACGCTGCTTTCGGGGGGATCGTGCCGGAAATCGCAGCGCGGGCACATGCAGAAAAGCTGGATAGTTGCGTGCAACAGGCGCTTGATGAGGCCGGGATCGACCTGACAGAGGTCGATGCCGTGGCTGTCACGGCCGGGCCGGGACTCATCGGGGGTGTTCTGTCCGGGGTCATGTGCGCCAAGGGGATCGCGGCCGCGCAGGGCATACCCCTGTTAGGCGTGAACCATCTTGCGGGTCACGCCTTGACCCCACGGCTGACACATGGGTTGGCCTATCCTTATCTGATGCTCCTTGTATCAGGCGGACATTGTCAGTTTCTCATGGTCGAGGGGTGCGATCGGTTTACCCGGCTTGGCGGCACGATCGACGATGCCCCGGGCGAGGCTTTTGACAAGACAGCACGCCTGCTTGGTCTGACGCAGCCCGGTGGTCCCGCGGTGGAACAGGCTGCGAAAACGGGGGATGCGACGCGGTTTGCCTTTCCCAGACCTTTGCTGGATCGTCCGGGCTGCGACCTGTCTTTCTCTGGGCTCAAGACTGCTCTTTTGCGAGAGCGTGACAAGATCGTCGCCCAGAAATCGGGTCTGACACTGCAGGACAGAGCTGATTTATGCGCTGGGTTTCAGGCGGCAGTCACCGATGTATTGGCTGAAAAATCCCGCCGGGCCCTCGATCAGATGAAAGGCTGTTCCGCCTTTTGTGTGGCCGGTGGCGTGGCGGCGAATGGCAGCATTCGGGCTGCATTAGAAACTGTGAGTGCCGAATGCGGGCAACCGTTTCTGGCGCCGCCGCTGGCGCTTTGCACCGATAATGCGGCGATGATCGCTCATGCGGGTATGGAACTTTTTAATTCAGGTCATCGAGATGACATGACACTTGCCGCGCGTCCACGCTGGCCTCTCGACATGCGCAGCCCCTCCATCCTCGGTGGTGGCAAGAAAGGAGCGAAAGCATGATTGGGATTGTCGGCGCAGGTGCATTCGGCACGGCTTTGGCGGCTGCATTGTCTCGAAATGGTCCAGTGCAGCTTTGGGCGCGGCGCGCTGATACCGTGCGTACAATGCAAAAAGACCGCGTATCGCCCCGGCTCCCCGGCATAGTGCTTCCTGACAACGTCGAAGTTACCTCCGACTTGGCATCGCTTGCGTCGACCGAACTCATTCTGGTGGCCGTTCCTACACAGAAACTATGTGATTTTCTAAAATCAGAGCCTGACATACCACAAACAGTGCCATTTGTTGCGTGCTGCAAGGGAATCGAGCTTGGCACCGGTCGCCTGCCATCTGAAATGATCGCGCATTATCGGCCAGAAACGATCACGGGTATCCTGACCGGCCCGTCATTTGCCAAGGACATTGCCAGCGGCTTGCCAACGGCTCTGACGTTGGCCTGTGCGTCGGAAAACACCGGTAAGATGATGCAAGAGCGGCTGACCACCGAGACATTGCGGCTTTACCGAACGCAGGATGTGGTCGGCGCACAGTTTGGCGGGGCTTTGAAAAACGTGATGGCAATTGCCTGTGGTGCTGTGATGGGGGCCGGACTTGGGGAAAGCGCGCGTGCCGCTCTGATGACGCGCGGTTTCGCCGAAATCGTCCGGCTCGCCCAAGCACGCGGCGCACGTCCGGAAACACTTGCCGGGCTATCGGGCTTCGGTGATCTTGTCTTGACCTGTACGTCGGGCCAGTCTCGGAATTATCAGTTTGGTGAAAGCCTTGGTCGCGAAGAACCCTTCGATCCGGATATCACCGTCGAAGGTGTGGCCACAGCGCGGGCGATGTCTGAAGAGGCGCGAAAGTCAGGTGTGGAGATGCCGGTGACTCAGGCCGTTGCGGCCGTGGTTTCCGGTGAATTGAAGATATGGCAGGCGGTGGATATGCTCTTGTCGAGACCTTTGAAGGAAGAATAGATGCTGATTGTCCTGATTGCCCGAGATAAGCTCGGCGCCCTACAAACACGCCTCGACAACCGCGAGGCCCATCTTGCCTATATTGAGAAAACCGGTGTGGTCACTCAGGCGGGACCCCTCTTGGATGCCCAAGGCGGGATGATCGGGTCTATGATCGTGCTCGACGTTGCCGATCTGTCGTCGGCCGAGGATTGGGCGGCAAATGATCCCTACAAGCACGCTGGCCTGTTCGAGAGTGTCGAACTTATCCCTTGGAAAAAGGTGATCTGACCAGTGCGCTACTGGCTTTTCAAGTCTGAGCCAGCAAATTGGAGTTGGCAGGACCAAGTGGCCAAGGGCGCCATTGGTGAGCAATGGGATGGTGTGCGTAACTATCAGGCCCGGAAATTCATGCGAGAGATGTCTGTCGGGGATCGCGGGTTTTTCTACCATAGCCAAACTGAAAAAGCCGTGGTCGGCATTGTTGAGATCATAGCGGAGGCTCATCCCGATAGCACAGCCTCGGATGATAGGTGGGATTGCGTTGACGTAAGAGCAGTTCAGCCTCTGGACCGGCCGGTGACACTTGATCGGATCAAAACCGATCCACGCCTGTCCGATATGCTACTTGTAAGAAGTCCGCGTCTCTCAGTGCAGCCGGTGACCGAATATGAATGGCACATCATTTGCGACATGGCTGGCATTGTGTTTTAGGCATCGCGATTAAACGGGAGGCGCCAAGTCAGGTCCAGCACCTCCCGATCACCCACGTGCTCCCATTGCACCACACGTGTATCTCAAAAGTCCGGCCATCCTGGCGTCATCTATGATCAATAGCAGACGCTGATGCTGCGACCAAGTTCGTTTTAGAGACCATTAAAGCCTAATTCATTCCGCCTTTTCAGAAACTTGTTGGGGAATACCCACGTCCCTCAGGCAGGGCTTAACAGGCTGGTAACATTCTCCATGCTAGCCCTGATGTTGGGTGAGAAAGCAGGTGGTGAAATGGGTGCGCGTGATAACGACGCGGCGCCGGTCATTATCAAAAGGAAAAAAATCATTGCAGGTGGCGGCCATCATGGCGGCGCCTGGAAGGTCGCGTATGCCGATTTCGTGACGGCGATGATGGCGTTTTTTCTTTTGATGTGGCTGTTGAACGCAACAACAGAGCAGCAGCGTAAAGGCATTGCTGATTATTTCAGTCCGACGATCCCGATAAATCGCGTATCCGGTGGCGGAGATGGGGTTTTCGGCGGGGATAGTGTCTTTTCCGAGGAAACATTGCCTCAAAACGGTACGGGTGCCTCAAGCCGGAACCCGACCGAGGGGCGTCAGGCGCGTGGTGAGATCGGACTGGCCGAAAACGGCAAGACCGAATCCCCAGAACAGGAGGCAAAAAAGGCAGCTCAAGAGCGCCAATTCGAGTTGCTTGAGGAAACGTTGCAAGGTCGATCCGGAGAAAGCACAGTTTCGCTGGAAACCATGCGCCACATCGTGACCCGGGTCACAGATGAGGGTCTTGTCATAGAACTCTTTGATATCGCTGGCTCCTCTCTGTTCATCGACAACAGCAACGAACCCACCCAACTCTTACGCACTCTCACGGTGCTCATCGGATCCGTTGGAGCCCTTGTGCGCAATGATATTGCCATAGAAGGCCATGTGCGCGCGGCGCCGGTTGTGCGCGTGGATCATCCCGTCTGGGACCTTACGGTTGGTAGGGCGGACGCGATGCGCAGACTACTGGAAGAGCAGGACATCGACCCCGGGCGTATACGCAGGGTCACCGGTCACGGCGACAGAGAGCCCGTTGTCAAAAACGCTCTTTCAGAGCGCAACAACCGGCTGGAGGTGATCATATTGAGGGATCACTGAACGGAATTAGGATCAATTTTATCTGTTAGCCGCCTGTTAAAGGGACGCGTCTATAGCTGTGTCGAAATGATGATCGATGCAGCAGAAAGGCGTATCCATGACAATTTCCTCCTCGTTGAATGCCGGGGTAGCAGGGCTCAGTTCCAACGCGACGCGGCTGGCAGCTATTTCCGACAATATCGCGAACTCGGCGACATATGGTTACAAAAGGGTCGAGGCAGACTTCCAGTCGATGGTCATATCCTCAAGCGGCGGCAGTTACTCGGCAGGTGGCGTCCGGTCAAGTACGCAGCGATTGATCGACGAACGTGGTTCCTTGGTCTCTACATCCAATCCGACAGATCTGGCGGTCAGAGGCCGGGGCATGTTGCCTGTCGCGCTCTCCAGCCAAGTTGAAGTGGGCAATGGATCCAGTCAGATGATGTTGACCACTACAGGATCTTTCCGGACTGATGCTGAGGGCAAATTGGTGACAGAGTCGGGTCTGGTTTTGCTCGGGTGGCCCGCCAATCCAGATGGAACGGTCCCTGAATTTCCGCGGGACACCAGTGATGGTCTCGAACCCGTACAGATCAATGTCAACCAGTTGACCGGTGAACCGACGACGAGCATCAGCCTCGGGGTTAACCTTCCTGCCACGGATACCGCAGCAGGATCTACGGGAGAGGCACAACCGCTTTCCATCGAATACTTCGACAACCTGGGAAAATCTGAAAACATTCTGATTGATTTTACGCCACTTGTGCCAGCCACAGGGTCATCCAATGAATGGACCATGACGATCCGGGATTCCGCCCAAGATAACACTGTGGTCGGAATTTATGACCTGCAATTTGACGATTCACGCGCATCCGGAGGAACGCTTCAGAGCGTCACATCCACCTTAGGTGGCGCCTTTGATCCAAATATTGGATCGGTGATCGTCGATGTTGGTGGTGGACCCATGGAAATCAATATCGGGACCATCGGGGCCTCAGACGGTATCACTCAATTGTCAGATAGTTTCGCGCCGTTATCGATTTCAAAAGACGGGTCCCCTGTCGGGAACATGCTTGCGGCCGAGGTGGATGAAAACGGCTTTGTGCATGCCTCTTTCGACACGGGTATCACTAGGGTGATCTATCAGGTGCCTTTGGTCGATCTGCCCAATCCGAATGGGATGGTGGCCATGGATCAGCAGACCTACCTACCTTCTCCAGAGAGTGGTTCCTTTTTCTTGTGGGACGCAGGTGATGGGCCGACCGGCGATGTCGTTTCCTTTGCTCTGGAAGAATCCGCAACGGATGTTGCTGGTGAACTCACAGACATGATCCAGACCCAGCGTGCCTATTCCTCGAATGCGAAGGTTATCCAGACGGTCGACGAGATGCTGCAGGAAACCACGAATATCAAACGCTGATAGGGCTTTGATCCACGACACGACGAGGATGACCAGATGAGCATATCTTCCGCACTTTCCAATGCGATCAGCGGGCTCACCGCAAGTGCCCGTTCCGCCGGCGTCGTATCGTCAAACCTCGCGAATGTATTGACCGAGGGTTACGCATCCCGCGAGGTTGAACTCCGTGCGAGAGGGCCCGGTATGGGCGGCGTCTTTGTTGGTGACGTCCACCGAAATGTGAATACCGCTCTTTTGGCCGAACGCCGTTTGGCTGACAGCGAGGTCAGTTACAATCGCGTCCTGGTAGAGGTGTCAGCGGGTATCGAACAGGCCATCGGCGCGCCGGACGAAGACGGATCTCTTTCTGCCATGTTGACCTCTATGGAGGCCAGCCTGATCACCGCTGCGGCTCGGCCGGAGGAAACGGTGCGGTTACGTGATGTCATGATCAAGGCCGACAATGTCGCGACCAAGTTCAATGCGATTTCGAAAAAGATTCAAGACGACCGGATGAAACTGGATAGCCGGATTGGGAACTCGGTCGATGAGATAAACACGATTCTTGCACAGACTGAAAAACTGAACGCGCAGATCGTTAAATCACAGTCTCTTGGCCAATCCTCGTTGACCCTTCAGGATCAGAGGCAGGGTCTGATCGACCGTCTCTCTGACTTGGTGCCGGTTCGTCTGGCTGCGCGTAAGGGCGGCGCTTTGGCCATCTATACACAGGGCGGGGCAGCGTTGTTGGATGACAAGGCAGCAAAGCTGAGCTTCGAACCCTCCAATCTGATTGTCGCGCATATGACTGTGGACAACGGTCTTCTCTCAGGGCTTGAAATCAACGGCGTCACAGTCACGACAAATGGCGATCGTGGCATGATAGCCGGTGGGCGTCTTGCCGCTTTGTTCGAGGCACGTGATATCGTTGCCCCGGCAGCTCAAACGCGTCTCGACGCCTTGGCGCGCGACTTGGTGGAGCGATTTCAACAACCCGGTCTCGACCCGTCGATAGCGGTGGGACAACCCGCCTTGTTCACCGACGTTGATGGGGCGTTTGATCCAGGTAGTGAAAACGGGCTTTCAGGACGACTCCGGTTGAATGCTTTGGTTAATGAAGCAGAGGGAGGCGCGGTCTGGAAAATTCGTGATGGTCTTGGTGCGACTGCCCCCGGCGTATCCGGTGATGCCACGCTGCTCCAAAGTTTTTCAGAGGTCCTGTCGCGTAAAATGCTGCCCAACTCTGATGGAACAGAGCCGATTACAAGGTCACTCTCCGAACATTTAAGTTCTTATGTTTCTGATCTCGGGCAAAACCGGCTCAATGCGGAAAACGATCTGAGTTTTGCCAGCGCATTGCAGGTTGGCCTTGAAAAAGCCGAACTGGAACAAGGTGTGGATTCCGATGAACAACTGCAACGCCTGCTGTTGATTGAGCAGGCCTATGCGGCAAACGCCAGGATGGTGCAAGTGGTGGAAAACCTGATCGACACTCTCATAAGGATTTAAATGTGACCCAGTTCAGCCTTGGCGATCTTGCCGGAAATTTTCTGCTCCGCCGTCATAATACAGCTCTGCAACAAAAAATGGGCGTGCTGACCAATGAGGTTGCAACGGGTCGTGTGCAAGATACGGTTTCGCATCTGTCGGCACGTCTTTCTTCTCTTTCAGCCTTGGAACGTGACCTCGATATGGTCAATGCGCTCCGCATTTCTGTTTCTGAAGCACAAGTTCAAGCAACAACTACGCAAGCTGCGCTGGGCACGGTACAGGACAGGACCGCCGAGTTTGGGGATGCGATCACCATTGCGTCTGCTGCCCCGGCCTCGGTCGTCCGCGCGTCCGTAACTACAGCCGCAAGGCAGACGCTGGATGGCGTGGTTTCGGCTCTGAACTCACAGGTTGCCGGCCGATCGCTCTTTGCCGGTGCGGACGTCAGTACCAAACCGCTCGAAGATACAGTGGTGCTGCTTGATGCGCTTCGGAACGCCGTTGCCGGCACGGTGACGTCACAGGATATATTGGCCGCGGCCGATACATTTTTTGATACACCGGGCGGCGGTTTCGACACACTTGTCTATCGTGGCGGACCATTGGATCTGGCTCCGGTCGCACTTGGTGACGGGCAGACCGTAGGCTTTGACATTAGGGCTGATGATCCTGTCTTGAAAGCAACGATAAAGACGGTTGCAATCGCGTCCCTGTTTGAAGAATTGGCCTCGTCTCTTCCTCCACAAGAGGCAGTTGGTCTGCTCGATACGCTTGCTGGCCGCGCGCTTGGCGACCAGGATAGGCTCACAGGGTTGCGTGGCGATCTTGGCTTCGCCGAACAGCGAATTGAGATCCGTAGCGCAGAGCTTGGCGCCCGAAGGTCGAGTGTCGAACTCGCGCGAAATGAACTGATTTCCGCTGACCCATATCAAAGCGCAACCGAGCTGGAAGTAGTCCAGCAGCAGATCGAAATCCTATATTCTTTGACCGCGCG
The DNA here is from genome assembly GCA_965656855.1 of Roseovarius sp. Taxonomy (GTDB): domain Bacteria; phylum Pseudomonadota; class Alphaproteobacteria; order Rhodobacterales; family Rhodobacteraceae; genus Roseovarius. The sequence continues at coordinate 7,693 of CBFHML010000036.1, read as the reverse complement.
ATCATCGCGCCTCAGCTTGGTGAATTTCCTGTCATGACCCGTATTTTAATATTTTGTCTCGGGGCCATGATGTTGCTTGGTTCCATACATGGCGCGCGCGCTGATGCAATCCGGATCAAAGATCTTGTCGAGTTCGATGGCGTACGGGGGAACGATCTTGTTGGCTACGGGCTTGTGGTTGGCCTCAACGGAAGTGGTGATGGACTGCGAAATGCGCCTTTCACCGAAGAAATCATGTCGAACATCCTGGAAAGGCTGGGCGTGAACATAGCCGGTGAGGACTTTCGGCCAAAGAACGTCGCTGCCGTTTTCGTGACTGCTACGATCCCACCTTTTGCGCGTGCCGGTGGACAGATAGATGTCACCGTTTCAGCTATCGGTGATGCCAAAAGCCTTTTGGGGGGCACTCTGGTGATGACACCGCTTAACGCGGCCGATGGTCAGATCTATGCCGTCGCCCAAGGTACGATCATTGCTGGGGGCGCAGTCGCCGAAGGAGATGCAGGCGCCGTGGTGCAGGGAGTGCCGACCGCAGGGATCATCCCCGCTGGAGCAAGGATAGAACATGAAATCGACTTTGAACTATCGGCGCTGGAGACTCTCCGACTTGCCCTGCGAGAGCCGGATTTCACCACCGCCGGCAGGATTGAGCAGGCGATAAATGCCAATTTCGGACGGCGTGTGGCGTTGATGCTCGATTCCGGCACGGTCAGGCTTGATATCGTAGCGACCCAAAGTCGCTCGCCGGCCCATGCCTTGGGGAGGATCGAAAACATTCTCGTCGCTCCAGAACGCAAGGCCAGAGTTGTGGTCGATCAAAGATCGGGAACCATCGTAATGGGTGAGGACGTGCGAATTTCGCGCGTCGCGGTTTCTCAGGGCAACCTGACATTGCGTGTCGAAGAAGCACCACTTGCCATTCAGCCTAGCCCGTTCACGCAAGGTGAAACAGTGGTTGTGCCACGCACCAACGCTGAGATTGAAGAGGAGCCTGGAATTGGCTTGGCCGAAATCCGTCCGGGAACTTCTTTGTCGGAGGTTATAGCGGGTCTGAACGCGCTAGGCGTTTCTCCTCGTGACATGATCGATATCCTCAAAAGTATCAAAGCTGCTGGTGCGCTACATGCTGAATTCGTTGTGAGATAAGCCCTTTGAGAATTGTCCCGCCCGCACCCAATAAGAATACCGTCATATTGGCTTGGAAACATCAGGAGTGGGCGTGCTTTCAGGCGAATCTTATGAACTTGAATACGCAGTTTGCTTTGAGGGTTTGTTGGGTGTCGATGTCTTCTCAGACTGTTTGACTCGCTTGAATGAAAAGCATCAGTCCCGACCACCCTGCTGCAGGGCCTGAGCGGGTTCGCAAAACAAATCAGACTCGGTCCGGGGCTAATCCTTTATCGACGGCTGCGTCTCGAAGCAAGTTGCTGACCCGGATGGTCATGGGAGAGTGTTGGATGGTCCAATGCAAAAGGACCGCAAGAGCATCTTTTTCAAACCCTTGGATCAAGTTCCTTAAAAATAGCCCCTGACCAGCCCGTCAGCCACCAGCGACCAACCATCAGCGACAACAAAGAACGCCAGCTTGAAGGGAAGCGAAACGATCGCAGGGGGGACCATCATCATACCCATCGACATCAAGACTGCCGCGACCACGAGATCGATGATCAAAAACGGCAAGAAGAGCAGGAAACCCACCTGAAAGGCACGCGCGATTTCAGAAAGCATGAAGCTGGGTACCAGCACGGACAAAGATGCGTCCTGTACCTCACCCTCGAGAAATGCGTCGGGCCGCAAGGCCGCCATGGCGTTGAAGGTCTCCATATCCATTCTGGTTGCCATGAAACCACGGAAAGGGACCAATGCCCGTGAAAGGGCGGTTTCGAGATCCAATTCCTCGTTGAGGAGCGGGGCGATGCCATCGGACCAAGCGGCGGTAAAGACCGGTTCCATAACGAAATAGGTCAGGAAGAGGGCCAAGCTTACAATGAGCATATTCGGAGGAGATTGCTGAAGCCCGATACCCTGCCGAAGGATCGACAGGACGGTAATTATGAAGGGAAAGCAGGTGATCATGATAGCAAGACCCGGCGCAAGGCTGAGCACGGTTATCAGCAAAAGCAACTGGATCGTGCGCGCGGTGATCGAGCCACCCTCACCGAGAGAAATGGAAAGCTCCTGAGCGATGACCGGTGCCGCGCTCAGCGAAATCAAACTGAGACATGCAAAAACCAGAAGGATCCGGCGGCTCATCCAAGTCCGTCCTGAAGGTCTGCAACCTCTGTTAACCGGACAGCCAACTGACCCTGGTTCTCGCCATCCATTTCTTCAAGTTCGCCACGGGCGATCAAACGCTCACCCACATACAGTTCGACTGCGTCATCCACCCGCCGGTCCAGTGGCAAGACAGCGTTTTTCCCCATTTTCAAAAGGTCACGGATCAGAGGTCGCGCCTTGCCAACCGAAATCGTGATCTCGATTGGCACGGCTGAGAAAGGGTTGCGCAGTTCGGTGGGCGTTTCGGACGACTCGGGCATCAGGCGGTTTCCTTTTGTCGATTGATTTGAGTTTCGAAAAAGGCGTCTAGGGCGCTGGAGACGCCGGACATGACGCCGCTCAGGTCAAGCTCACTTTCTGCAACGGTTCCGAAACGGACCTCCACTTGACCTATGGACAGGTCGGGATTGACCATCACTTCGAGAGGCAGCGCGTCGAATGAGGTTTCCAAATGCTCAACCGCGTTTCGGTCATCCGGAGCGCAGGACAATGTGATGGGCTGATGACCGTGCTCTGCGACCATGTCCTGTATCAGCTCGGAAATCTGGGGCCCGATCATGCGCCGAGCGACATGTGGGAGCACCGTATCGACAAGTTGCCGGATAACCGGGCCCAGCGACTTCAGCGCGTTGGCATGGGCCTCGTGATAGGTGAAAGACCAATCATCCAGCTGCTGAGATATCCGGCGGGCAGCCTCATCCGTCTCGCTATGCCGCGAATTTGTCGAATCATCCCACCCTGCTTGGTATCCTTTCTCAAAGGCTTCCAGCCTTTCCTCTTCGAGTTTGAGTTCGCTCAACTCGATGATCTCGTTTGAAGAGACGTCGCTGAAATCATCAAGGAGATGTGTGATCGACATCAGACCCTTTCCTCCTCGTACTCAAGCCAGCTGCGCAGAATTTCGACCGTTTCATCCTGTCGGTCGTCGATCATGGCACGAAGCCGGTCTACGGGGTCTTTTTGTTCAGACTGCAGGGCGGGCAGAGTTTCGTTTGGGCGGTTCGCGTTGAGCAGTCTTGCGGCACCCGCGGCACTGTCGTCGTCTTCTATCTCGCCGGTTAGCGCAGGTTGGGATGGACGTTGATCATCAGACGCGCGCTCTTGCATGGCGAGCTGCGGCACGTCGTTTTCACGAGAGGCCGACAGGACAGGACGAACGACGAACAGACCAAGCACAAGCGCCACAACAGCAAGGATTGCAGCCTTGATAAGGGATAATGTATTCACATTCAGGCCTGCAAGCATACTGGCCTCGGCAGTGGTTCCTGAAACGCTGACGGGCTCGAGCTGCATCGTTTTGATGGTAATCACATCGCCGCGAGCTTCGTCATAGCCAACGGCGGAAGCGACGAGCTCTTGAAGAGAGTTGAGTTCATCTTCTGAGCGGGGTTCGAACGCGGCATCAGCAGCCTCGGGATCCATAATACCGTTTACAAGGACCGCAACCGTTAACCGCTTTATCGCGCCTGGTGCCAAAGTAATTTTGCGCTCCGTCTCTGAGACCTCGTAATTGACGCGCTCTCGCGTTTCACTGGTCTGACTGGAGGAATTTTCATCGCCGGCACCGTCGCCATCAGGAAGATTCGAGGCGACTGTGACATCGCCACTCCCTTGGTCAGAGGATGTGTTGGAGACTTCCTCGGTATCTGTGCTGATGGCGACACGGCTGTCGGGGTCGATCACCCGCTCGCGCAGGGATTCGGTACGCGTGACCGTATCGACACTTACTTCGACGACGGCGTTTCCGGCACCCACACGCGCTTCAAGCAGGCGCTGTACCCGTTGCCGCAAGATCTCTGCCCGATCCTCGGTCGCGCCAGAGGGGGCTTCCTCTGCAAGGCCGACAAGACCGCTTTCGGCATCGATGATGGACACGTCCTCTGGCGCAAGGCCCGGTACGGCGGAGGCGATCAGAAATTTGAGCGCCCTTGCGTGTTTGGCCGAGACCGTTCCAGCAGACATATTCAGAGAGACTGAAGCAGAAGGTTTGATATCTCGTTGGAAGGGATTCGTGCTTGTATGGGCGATATGAACCCGGGCGGAGGTGATCGTGGGATGCGCTACTATGGTGCGCGCCAGTTCCCCTTCCTTGGCGCGCCAATAGGCGGCGTCGAACATCTGGGATGTGGTGCCAAAGCCCGACAGACCATCGAGCAATTCGTACCCTTTTGCAGAGCTCGCTGGCAGCCCCTCGCTCGCAAGGGTCATGCGCAATTCGTCCCGGCGGGTCGAATCGACGAATATCGAACCGCCGCGTACCTCATAGGCAACACCGCGCTGTTCCAGAGCCGTCACCACCTCCCCGGCGGGGCCGACCTCCATATCGGCGTAAAGCAGTGACAGGCTTGGCGATGCCGCGGTTCTGGCCAATGCGATCACGGCGGCGAACATCGCAAGCGCGGCGAGTGCCACGATGATCCGCTGCCGCATTTCCAGCTTTGTCCAGATATTCATGATTTGCTGCACGTCCATGCCTCCTGGTCCCGGGCGTTCTGCCGTTCGGTAAAGTCATGTTTCGCTGATCAGCCTTAACAATCGGTTAGTTCCTGCACGGCTATATTCGGATGAGACGAGCAAGCCGGGACAAGCATATGGCCACGACGGAAACCGACGAAGAACCGACACCGAAGAAAAAATCAAAACTGCCGCTTTTGATTGGGCTGATGCTTGCATTGGTGGGTGGCGGTGGCGGTTTTTATGCGGTGCAATCGGGCATGATACTGGGCCCTGAAGAGGTGGCAGAGGATGCAACCGAAACCGAAGCGCTGCATGTGGAAAGCATGCCTGACGTTAGGTTCATACCCGTCGATCCTCTGGTGATTTCAATTGATTCGGCGTCTGAGACGTATCTGCGCTTTCGCGCACAGCTCGAAGTAAGGGCGCCGTATCAGTCAGAGGTGGAAAATCTGCTCCCACGGGTCGTTGATGTACTCAACTCTTACTTGCAGGCCGTGGAGATCACAGATTTGCGCGACCAAGCGGCCCTGGTGCGCCTTAGGGCGCAGATGCTTCGCCGTGTTCAGATCGTAACCGGGGGTGACCGGGTCAGTGATCTCTTGATCATGGAATTCGTACTGAATTGAGGATAGGAAAATGGTGGAAATGGTGGCGGATATTTTGCTTGTTGCCGGTGCAATCGGGGCCGGTTTTTACTGCTACGTGCTGGCACGCAGGCTTAGCCGGTTCAACGATCTCGAAAATGGGGTTGGCGGCGCGGTGGCGGTACTTTCGGCGCAGGTCGATGACCTGACCAAGACCTTGCAGGCCGCTCAACACACGGCATCGGCCTCGACCATGTCGCTTGATGGCCTCACCGACCGGGCCGAAAGCGTAGCCAAGCGTCTCGAACTTCTGGTGGCGTCCATGCATGATCTGCCCGATGAAACACGCGGGTCCGAACCGGCCTCCGCAAAAACTGAATCGCCGCTTGGTCCGATGTTCAAAAGGCATGGTGACGAGGATTCTGCGTGATGGCGAAGAAAATTAAAAAACGGATGCGTGCCCGGGGAAGCCTTATGATCATTGCGGGCCTTATGCTTGCCTCCGCGGCGCTCCGGGTCGGCGCCGGCGCTGGTCAGGCTTTTGCCGATGATTCCGACCAGAAAGAGCTTGCTGCGCAGAACACGCAAGTAACTTGTCCTGCAGCAGAGGATTTCGATGCTATGCTGGCAGCCTTCAACTCGCGCGAAGCCCGTATCGATGCACAGGAAATGGCTATCGAAAACCGAATGCAGGCTCTGAAGCTTGCAGATGCAGAGGTGGCTCGCAAGCTCGACGAACTTGTGCAGGCCGAATCGGACCTGCGGGACACGCTGGCTCTGGCGGACACCGCCGCCGAAGGAGATCTCGACAAATTGACGAAGGTTTATGAGACGATGAAGCCGAAACAGGCCGCCGCACTCTTTGAGGAAATGGATCCAAATTTTGCGGCTGGTTTTCTGGGACGTATGCGTCCGGAGGCTGCGGCCTCGATCATGGCGGGTCTGAGCCCGGAGGCCGCGCATTTATATAGCGTGGTGCTTGCGGGTCGGAATGCGAACGTGCCCAAGGAATGAATTGGCGGCGTGCAGCGAATTCTTAACTGGTAGCGGGCACACTGGTGACGACACTAATCCGGCGGAGAACGGTATGATCGGCATCATTGGAGTTATAGTGATCTTTGTGATGGTCTTCGGTGGCTATCTAGCCGCCGGGGGTAAGCTCGGGATCATTCTCAAAGCGCTGCCTTTTGAAATGATGATGATCGGCGGCGCCGCGGTCGGCGCGTTTCTGATCAGCAATGACATGGCCGCTGTCAAACATACGGCCAAGGATATCGGCAAGGTTTTCAAAGGGCCTAAATGGAAGCCTGATGACTATCGGGATCTGCTATGTCTCTTGTTCGAGCTCATTCGACTTGCCCGCACCAACCCTATCGGTATCGAAGAGCATATCGAGGCGCCTGATGAATCTTCGATTTTTAGTCGCTATCCGAAGGTTCAAGCCGACAAAGAGGCGGTAGCCTTAATCTGTGACACGATGCGATCCGCTTCTATGAACTACGATGATCCGCATCAGGTTGAGGAAATTCTTGATAAGCGCATGGACACAAGCATCCACCATGCTTTGCATTCCAGTCATGCGCTGCAGACTGTGGCCGATGGACTGCCTGCTCTCGGGATCGTCGCGGCGGTTCTGGGCGTGATCAAGACAATGGCCTCAATTGATCAGCCCCCCGAGGTTTTGGGAAAAATGATTGGTGGCGCTCTAGTTGGAACGTTTCTTGGCGTTTTTCTTGCCTACGGCTTTGTCGGCCCGTTTGCAGGAAAGGTGAAAACCGTCGTGGAGGAGGACGCGCAATTCTATCACCTGATCCGTGAGGTTCTTGTAGCCAACCTGCACAATCACGCCACCAACATCTGCATTGAAGTAGGCCGTCAAAACGCCCCCGCGCATTGCCGGCCCAGCTATTCCGATCTTGAGGAAGCCCTCAAAGCAGTGAAGCAGGATGCCGCATGATTCGGATTGTAGCAGCTCTTTTCCTGATTGCGGCGCCGATGGTTGCTGTTGCCCAGACTGTCCAGATCCGGTCGGGTGAACATGATGGATATTCGAGACTGGTTTTTGATTTTGACAAGAGGGTCGCTTGGTCGGTCAGGAAAACACCGTCAGGTGCCGAGTTGACCTTTCCGAACGATCGTCTGCGTTTTGATTCCAGGACAGTTTTCGATCGGATCTCGCGGGGCCGCATAAAGGATCTCGTCTTTTCTGACCAAGGAAATGCCGTCACTTTTGATCTTGCTTGCGACTGTGAGGTCGAGGGTTTTTGGCATGGGGCTGCCATGCTTGTCGTGGATGTCTCCGGTAGGGAAAATAACAATGTTCAAACCCCGGATAGGCCTGTCACTTCGCAGGGTGGAGCGGATAACGCGCCGCC